>DATARD010000151.1:0-71674 GCA_036264355.1 Thermoanaerobaculia bacterium | reverse complement strand
TTCCGCGCCAAGCTCGACGGCGTCCATATCCACTTCGTCCATGAACGGGCCAGACGCGGGAACGGCATTCCGCTGATCCTGACCCATGGCTGGCCGAGCACGTTCGCCGAGCTGCTTCCGCTCGTACCGTTCCTGACCGATCCGGACGCCCATGGCATCGAGGGTCCCGCGTTTGACGTTGTCATCCCTTCACTGCCGGGTTACGGGTTTTCCGAACGGCCCGTTCAGGTGGGCGTGAGCTATCAGCATGTCGCGGGTCTGTGGCATCGCCTCATGCGTGGCCTGGGCTACGAACGCTACGGGGCTCAAGGCGGAGATTTCGGGGCCGGGGTTGCCACGTTCATGGCATTGACCGATCCCGAGCCGGTGATTGGCGTCCACTTGAGTAATCTGGAGATAGCCCCTTACACCGGACCAGGGGCGCGGCCGCTGTCCGCGGCGGAGACAGTCTATCGCGAGCGCAATGCGGCATTTTGGCAGGAGGAATTTGGTTACAAGGCAATCCAATCTACGAAGCCCCAGACTGTTGGATACGGGCTGAACGACTCGCCGGCCGGGCTCGCCGCCTGGATTCTGGAAAAATGGCGCTCCTGGGCCGATTCCCGCGGTCATCTCGATCAGCGCTTCTCCCGCGATTTCTTGTTGACCACGGTAACGCTCTATTGGGTCACCCAGACGATCACATCTTCGATGCGGGACTACTTCGACAACGACAACAGGCGGTTCCGGGTCACGCTTGGACCCCAGGAGCTCGTCAAGGTGCCAACTGGCATCGCTGTCTTCGCCAATACGTTTGTCGATGAGGGAACACCTCCCCGTGAGTGGGCCGAACGCCTCTACAACGTGCGCCGGTGGACCCCCATGCCGAGCGGCGGGCACTTCGCTCCAGCCGAGGAGCCCGAGTTGCTGGCCCGCGATATCGCGGCGTTCTTTGCCGGCTTATGAGCCGGCACGCGCCGAGCCTGGCAGGCCGCACCGCATCCGCCGCAGCCAGCCCCGCGGCTCCCGCCCCCACCAAGGCGACATCCGTCCGCTCGTCTGATACCTTGGAGCCATGCACGAGACCATCGTATCGCCACTCGCCGCCTGGGAATCCTTCTACGTCATCGTCGCCTCCGCCGCCGCGGCGCTGACCGGGCTGCAGTTCGTGGTGATCGCCCTGGTCGCCGAGGCCGAGCGGAAGAGCAGCCGGCGGGAGATCGATGCGTTCGGCACGCCGACGGTGGTCCATTTTTGCGCCGTCCTGCTCCTGGGGGCGATCCTCTCGGCGCCCTGGCAGAGTCTCGCGAGCGCCACCTTTGCCCTCGGCGCGACCGGGGTCGCGGGCATCGTCTACGTGGCGGTCGTCATCCGGCGCGCACGGCGCCAGAAGGGCTACAAACCGGTCTTCGAGGACTGGCTGTGGCACTCCATCCTGCCGTTCATCGCCTACCTGGGGATCTGGGCGGCGGCGGCCGTCCTGCTGCGCGACCCCGCCCAGTCGCTCTTCGTGATCGGTGGCGCCGCTCTGCTGCTCCTGTTCATCGGCATCCACAACTCCTGGGACACGGTGACCTACATCGCGATCGACCAGCCGAAGCCGGGCCAGAAGAAGGATCAGGATCGCGGCTGACCGGTCTGCCATCAATCCCGCAAGGCACGGACCGGATCGATTCGTGGCGCGCGCCAGGCGGGGATGAAACACGCAGCCAAGGCGGCGATCGTCATCACCACGAAGGCCAATCCGAACGCCATGGGATCCCGGGGGCTCACTTTGTAGAGGATGTAGCCGAGCAGCCGGGTCAGGCCGAGCGCCGCCGCCGCGCCGAGCGCAACGCCGCCCGCCGTCAATGCGAGGCCGTGCGACAGGACGAGCCGCAACAGATCCGAGGCGCTCGCGCCGAGCGCCATGCGGAGCCCGAGCTCGCGCTTTCTCTGCGACACCGCGTACGACATCACGCCATAGAGGCCGATGACGGCAAGCACCAGCGCCAGCCCGCCGAAAAGGCTGAGCAGCGTGACCGCGATCCGTTGCGCGGAGGTCGAGCGGTCGATGTGCTCGCGCATCGTAATCACCTCCTGCGGCGCCAAGCCCGCATCGAGCGCATGAATCTCACCCGCCAACGCCGTGGCGATCGTCGCGGGGGCCTGCGAGGTGCGAATATGCAGGACCGTTCGGAGCGAGTAATTCTGGCGCAGAGGAACATAGAAAAACGGTTTCGGCGTTTCGAGGAACGTCCAATACATCGAATTCCTGGCCACTCCGATAATTTGCATCCAACGGCCGTTGACCTGCAGGCGCTTGCCGACCGGACTCTCGCCGTGCCAGTACTTCGCGGCCATGGTTTCATTAACCACGGCGACGAGCGGAGCCGTCTCGCTGTCGTCGCGGGTGAAATCACGGCCGGACTGCAGCGGGATTCCCACAGTCACGAAATAGCCGGGGCCCACTTCGTTGTAGTCCGCCGCCGGCTGCTCGTCGGGCGCGGCTTGATAGCCATCGACGAAGATTGGAGCCGTGGAATAGGGCAGATAGCTGAACGGCCTGATTCTCGCGAAGGCGACCGACTGGACGCCGGGAAGCGCCTGGGCGCGAGCGAGCAGCTCGTCCTGAAAGCTCTTGGCGCGCTGCGCATCGTATCCCGCCGAAAACAGATCGAGCCCTGTGGTCAGCACATCCTCGGTGGCAAAGCCCGGGTTGGCGGTCCGGATTTCCTGCACGCTGCGAATGAATAAACCCGCTCCCACCAGCAAGAGGAATCCGAGCGACACCTGGAGCAGAATCAGGAGCGAGCGAACGCGCGATCTCCCGCGGCCCCCGACGACGCCTCCGGATTCGGATTTCAACGCGGCGGTGAGGTCCACCTTGCTGGCCTGCAGTGCGGGAAATAGTCCAAACAGCAGCGTCGAGACCAGGCAAACGCCGGCGCCGAACCCGAGCACGCGCCAATCGAGCTCGCCGCGTAGATTCATCGGGGAGCCGCTCGGCGCCGGGAAAAAAATCACCAGCGCGTCGCGGCACCAGAAGGCGACGGCGAGCCCGCCGGCCGCGGCGAACGCCGACAGGATCAGACCTTCGGTGAAGAGCTGCTGCAACAATCGACCGCGCCCGCCGCCGACGGCGAGGCGAATGGTCATCTCACGCTGTCGCGCGAAAGACCTGACGAGCATCAGATTGCTGACGTTCGCACACGCGATCAGGAGCACCAGCGCCGCGACCACGAGCGTGATTTCGAGCGTTGGCAGCAACTCGCTCGCCTTGTTGAAGGGGGTCTGCCACAACGGCAGCAATCTGACGCCGCGGCCGCGGTTGGTCGCCGGATACAGGGTCTCCAGCCGCTTCGCGATCGCCGAGATCTCCTTCTGCGCCTGCTCGCGCGTCACTCCGGGCTTGAGCTTCGCAAAACCCTCGATCCAGCGGGCGCCCCGATCTTCCAGCTTGTAGCCGCCGGCATCGAATCGCTCCTGCATCGACGTGGGGACCCAGAACTGGATCGCATAGCCGACGAAAGTCCCGTAGAACCCTTGCGGCGCGACCCCGATGATCGTGTAGGGCAGACCGTTGAGGATCTGCGTCTTTCCGACGATGGCCGGATCGCCGTTGAAACGTTCCTGCCACGCCTGATAACTGATCACAGTCACCGGATGGGCGTTGCGCCCCGTGCCTTCGTCGGCTGCGAAGCCGCGGCCGAGAATGGGGCGAATCCCGAGCGCGGCGAAATAGTTTGGCGACACGATGCTGCCGCTCGCCCTCTGGGCTCGGTCGCCGATGCTGAGCGTGGTCCCCATGATCTTGTCTTCGATCAGCTCGATCTGCGTACAGTTTCTCTGGAAATCGACGAAATCAGGCCAGGAGAGATCGTCCGAGCCAGGCGTGCCGCGAGCCGTTCCGCTGAGGGCGAGCAGCCTTTCCTGGTGGGCTACAGCCGGAAACGGACGGAACAGGATGCCTTCGATCCAACTGAAGACAGCGATATTGGCGCCGATCCCCAGCGTCAGGCAAAGGATCGCCAGGAGAGAGAAACCGGGGCTGCGCCGGAGCAGCCGGAAGCCGAAGCGGAGGTCGCGGAGCGCGGTTTCGATCACCGGTAGACTCCTCTGATTGCGGTAGACTTCTTTGATCCGGTCGATGCGGCCGAAGCGGCGCAGCGCCTCACGGCGGGCGTCCTCGGGGGCCATCCCCTTGCGCAGGTTCTGCTCCACGGCCATCTCCAGATGCGAGCGGAGCTCGGCCTCCAGGTCATCGTCGAGCTGACGGCGGCGGAAGAGCGCGACGAAACGTTGGCTGAGCACGCGGCCAGGATCGAGCATCGCGTCAGCTCGTCTTGAGGAGCCGGTTGATCATGGCCGACATGCGCTCCCAGCTTTCCACTTCCTCCCGGAGTTGCTTGCGCCCGGCGCGGGTCAGCGAGTAATACTTGGCCTTGCGGTTGTTCTCCGAAACGCCCCACTTGGACGCGATCCAGCCGCGCTGCTCCAGGCGCAGCAGGGCTGGATAGAGGGTTCCCTGATTCAACTGCAGCAGCTCTTCGGAGACCTGTTCGATGCGTTGGGCAATCCCGAAACCGTGCAGCGGTCCCATGGAGTCCAGTGTCTTCAGCACCAGAAGGTCGAGTGTTCCCTGGAGGACTTCGGTTTTTGAAGGCGGCATGCAGGCTCCTCTAGAAGATCAACAGGAGTGTACCGCTGTTCATGTTGGCCGTCAACAGGTGGGTTCAGGGTGAAGCGGCGGCGAGAGCGTTGGTCGCTGGCGGCGCCAGCAAACGCTGCACATAGGCCTGCACAGCACCGGCGAGCGCCCCCCACTGCTGGACTGCGCGGTCCAGGTCGAGCGTCTGCCGCAGGTAGGTGTCGTCGGCCAGTTGCTCCGGAGTCGACGTCGACGCGACGCTCGCCAGGTTTGCGCTCACCGCCCGCCATTCATCGCCCCACGAGCGCATGACCGCCTCGAGGTTGTCCAGGACCGCTGCCGCCGAGACCGTCGCCGCCTGGAGCTCGAGCTCATCGAGGTCCCTGCGAAGCTCTTGCGCTCCCTCCGCTGTCGCCGCCTGGAGCAGCGCGAGGTCCCTCACTGTCCCGGCGCTGATGCCGGTGGCGCGCTGGCCGAGGCTCGCGCCGGCGGTTTTGTAGCCGGCGAGCGCCGCGTCGACTCCCGGGAGTGCGTTGCTCTGGCCGAGCCGCCGCATGAGATCGTCGGCCCTCTGCGCCATGGCGTCCGCGGTCTGCTTCAGTCCGCCGGTGCCGGCCAATGTTTGACCCACCGCCGTGCCGGCCGCCAGGCCGGGCAACTCGCGCAGCGTCGCGGCCATCGTTTTCGCCGCGGACAGCAGACGGATGGTGAACCAGACGAAGTGCGAATAGAGATCCTGCGGCGGCTGGTCTGCTTGCAGGATTGCCGGATACACCGCCAGCGCGCGCATCAGCGAGCTGGGGCTACCCGCTTGGAAAGTGTTCAGCGCTCCGCCCGGCGAGACGATCCTGGCGAGGGCGCGGAGCAGTTGCGGCCAGGAGCCGACGGCGCCGCGACAGCAGCCCGGAGGCGCCATCCCGGCCGTCGGGCCCAGGGCCGGTGAGACGGATTGCAGCTTGAGCTTTTTCATGGTCGCTCCTCAGAGATAATGGTTTCGAGTGTGCTGTCGCGGCCTAAGATGTCGCGAGCTTCGTCTGTGCAGAGCTGGCGAGAGCGGACCACTCGTTGGTCGCGATGTTGAGGTGCAGCGTACGCACCGGCGAGGTCGGCGGCTGGGCTTGGGCCAGGTTGATCTGCTCGGTGACGATCTGGCTGTCGGCCTGGAGGTTGAGGAACACGCCGGCCACCGCCGAGGCGGCCGACAGCGCCGCCGTAAACTGCGAATTCACGGCGGTGAGCGGTGGTCCCAAAGAGACCAGCGAGGCGTCGACCGTGGTCTGCATGGCGTTGAACTGATCCTGGACGTCCCCCTGGCCACAGTGCAGTTGATTCTCCAGGTTTTCAGCGCCGGAGTTGATGGCGCTGTCGATCGACGTCCGCATCGACGCGATGAGGTTCTGGAGCGAACCGGTCCGGGGCGACTGCCCGGTCACAAAGGCCGCGACGTTCTGCAACGATCGGTTGGCTTCCGCCACGCAGAGATTGACTTGCGCCAAGGCGTCGTTGAACGCGGCGGCCAGCTCCGCCGTCTGCTGCGGCGTCGCGACGCCGCCGTTGTCGATGATGGCTTGATCGATCTGCGGGATGGTGACGCCGAGGAAGCCGTTCAGCGCCGTGGTGGCGGCCGGAAGCGTCCTGGTGAGCCACGCCGTGGTCGGTGCAAAAGCCACGTTGTAACCGGCGCCGGCGTCCATCGTCGCGACGCCCGGCAACAGGTTGAGATTCTTGGCCCAGCTCGTGTAATCGGCGTTCCAATTCCAATTCTGGGTCATGAAGCCGCAGTCGTAGTTGCAGGAGCCGTCGTCGCCGAACGGCCCGAAATTGGCGGCGCCGACCGCGGTGTTGGCCGCGCCGCAGATCGTGTGCAGCGCGGCGAACGCCTGCATGGCGGCGAGCGCGGGCGATGTGTCGGTTGCGGCTGCCTGGGGGCTGTGCAGCCGTCTTCGTGTGACTTTGAAGAGGACCGGAGGCGGAGACGTGATCGGGCTCATCGGGAGACCTCCTGGAGGAGCTCGGCGGCGGGCGCAAGCGGCCTTGCGGGCGTCAGGTAGGCCACGGTGAGCGCCATCCGCAGGCGGCTGGCGGTCCGCGGATCCCCACCGTTGGGTGGCAGTGTCATCGTCCATTGTGTATACGGTGTCGGCGTCATGTAGACCGCGGTGTTGATCGTCCACGGGCTGAACACCGACGCGCCGGCGACGCGGCAGAAAAGGCCGGTCGCGCCGGTTGCCCGCGCGATGGAGGGCCGCGGCCACCAGCTCCTTGCCGGTCCCCGATTCGCCGCGCAACAGCACCGGGACGTCGAGGTCGGCGACCCGCGCGATCTGGCGGCAGAGGTCGAGCAGGGGATCGCTCAGGCCCACCAGGCCGTAGCGCGGCAAGCTGCCGGGGAAGACCGGGCGGAAGCGGTGCAGCAGGAGGACCACGTAGCCGGCGAGCAGCAGCACCACGCCGCTTTCGACCTCGGCGGCCGAGAACGAGGCCTCGCCGTCGACCGGCTCGCTCTTGCCGGCGACATTGCCTGCGACATTGGCGGCGAGGGACATGGGCGAGTCACCCCGGATGAGCTGGACGCCGCCGCCGGCCGTCGACCGGAAGTGCCAGGGACGGCGGCTGAGATAGGGCACGGCGAGCGGCCGGAGAGCCGATTCACCGGGTGGGGCGAACCCCGGCTCTCCCCGCGACAAGAGCGACACCCGTCCCGAGGACAGGTCGAGCAGGGCGGCTCGCTCGCCGACGCGTTGGACCTGGGGATGGCCTAGGATCGTCAGGCCGGGAACGGTGAGCGAAGGCGGGGCCTCACCCGCCGGCGCTGACCACGTCTGGGTCTCCAGACGGTTCTCGCTTTTGGGCCCCATCCTGGGTTGACTCTCCTATCTCTAGCGTGCCGCAACTTTAGCTCCTCCGCAGGCGGAAGGTCAAACGGCACCGCGGTTCGCTTCCGGTGTAGACCCGGACGGCGAGACCGGCTACGCTCTCGCCGTCGCCATGACCGGAATCGACGCAGACGACGATCACGCCTACTTCCAGGCCATCGAAGAGATCTTCGTCGCCCTGCGCGGCTCTCCTCTCCTGCTGTCGCCGGCGGACTGGCAGGTCTCCCGGCGCTGGCACCGCGACGGCATCCCCCTCGACCTGATCCGCAGCGCTCTCCGCGAGGTCTTCGAGCGCCGCAAGGAGCGCGGCGCGAAGGGGAAGATCTCCAGCCTGCGCTACTGCGCGCCCGCGGTCGAGGCGGCGTGGGAGGAGCGGCGCGAGCTTTCGACGCCGGGCGAGAATGCCGAGGCTCCGGCGTTCGACCTCGCCGCCCGCCTGCACACGCTCGCCGGCCGGCTGCCTGCCACCTTGCCGGGACGTGACCTGCTCGGCGGGCGGATCGCGGCTCTCGGCGGCGATCCACAAGCGGTCGAGGAGGCGCTCGCCGGCCTCGACCGCGAGATGCTCGCCGCCGCGGTGGCGTCTCTCGGCGGCGCCGACCGCGAGGCGGTCGAGGCGGCGGTGGAGAAGACGCTCGCCGGTCTCCGCGGCCGCCTCCCTGCCGACGAGCTGGAGCGCTCCCGGGAGCGCCTCACCCAGCAGATCCTGCGGCAACGGCTGGGTTTACCGGTGCTCTCCCTGTTCTCTCCCGACGCCGAGCCCTGACGATTCCCGGCGATTCACGAAAAGTCGGGAGCAGAAAGTTGTGAGATTGGAGATCTGAAATCCGTCTTATAAGGGGCATGAATCGCATTCCAATCAAAAATGCCCCCATGCTCCTCCCTGCCGCGGCCTTCGCCGGCGGTTCCCTGACGGCCTTCCATCTCTCCTCTCTCCCCCTCTCCCTGTGGATCGCGCTGGCGGTCCTCGGCTTCGCTCTCCGCCGGCCGGCCGGCGTCTGGATCGCCTGTTTCTCCCTGGGTGTTCTCGCCGCGGCGGTCCGCCTCGGCCTGCCGGAACGGCCGCTCACCGGCGTCGATCTCGAACGGCCGGTCGAGGCCCTGGTACGCATCGAGGGGCACTGGGTGCCCGATGCGCCGGACGCCCGCGGTGGTCGTGACGGCGGCTGGGCGGCGCCGGCGCGGCTGCTGCGCCTGAAGCAGGACGTCGCGGTGACGCAACCACCGGTCGATCTCGCCGTCCATCTCCCTGGTTCTGAAGACCCGCCGCCGTACGGCTCGACGCTGCGGGTGAAGGGCTACCTCTCGCGCTCGGCCGGCTTCGCCAATCGCACCGCCGTGCCGCCGGGGCCGTGGCGGCTGCACGTCAAGAGCCGTCTCCTGCTGACCATGGAAGAGCCGCCCGGGCTGCTCGCCGCGCTGTCCGGGAGCCTCCGCCGGCGGGTGGACCACGCCTACACCGCGAGTGGCGCCGCGGCGCACGGGCCGGGGGAGGCGCTGGCGCGGGCTCTCCTGCTGGGCGACGCCTCGGGCCTGCCGCTCGCGTGGACGCGCGGCCTGCGGGTGGCGGGGATCTACCATCTGACGTCGGTCTCCGGACTCCACGTGGCGCTCGTCGCGGGCGCGGTGTGGCTGCTCGCGGGCTGGCTGCCGCGCGGCGTGCGGCTGGTCCTGATGCTGGCCGTGGTCACCGCCTACGTGCTCCTGGTCGGACCCTTCCCGGCGCTCATCCGCGCGGCGGTGATGGCTCTCCTGGCCGTCCTCGCGCTGCTCGTCGAAAGACCTCCGTCGCCGGCGAACGGTCTGGCCTGGGCGGTGATCCTGCTCGTTCTCGACAGCCCGGAGGTCGTTCTGGCGGTGGGATTCCAGCTCACCGTCGCGGCGACGGTGGCCATCCTCCTTGTAGCGCCGCCGCTCGCCGAGCGCTGGCGGACGCGCCTGCACCCCTGGCTGGCCGCGGCGCTGGCGGCGAGCGCCGCGGTGCAGCTCCTGACCATGCCGTGGGCGCTGCCGCATTTCTATACGGTTGCTCCCCTGGCGCCGCTGCTCAACCTGCCGGCGGTTCCCTGGATCGGGCTCGCGCTGGGCGCGTCGTGTCTGTGGACCGCCGCGGCGTTGCTCTCGCCGCCGTTTGCCGCGCACCTGCTGCCGGTGCTCGACGCCATCGCGCAGCCGTTCTCCTGGCCGTCGCGGACTCCGCCCGAGGTCTGGCTGTCGTTCCCGCTGCTCCTCTCTCCGGCCGCGGCCTGGGGGATCGCCGGCGGCTGCGCTCTGCTCCTGGTCGCGCGGCCGGAGCGCCGGTGGCTCCGCGGCGTGGTGATTGCGCTTGGGATCGTCCTCATCGTTGGATGTTTGTGGGAGCCGGTCAGGGCGGGCCGCGGCCGGGGCGCCGAGCTCGCCCTGCTGGACGTCGGACAGGGGGACGCGATCCTGCTGCGCGATGGCAGCCACGCGATTCTGATCGACGGGGGAGGCTGGGACCGCGGAGACCTCGGCGGGCACGTTCTGCTGCCGGCTCTGCTGGGTGAAGGGATCAGCCACCTCGACGCGCTGGTGATGACCCATCCGGACCACGACCACTGCGGTGGACTGGTCGACATCGCGGCCTATCTGCCGGTGCGCGAGGTGTGGATGGGGCCGGGATGGGAGCCGGGAGGATGCGCGGGCCAGCTCATGAGCCTGCCGGGCACTCCTGTTCAGCTTCTCTGGCAGGGGCGGCGCGCCAAAGTCGGGCGCTGGCGGCTGACGGTGCTGCATCCCGAGCCGGATGGCAGCGCGGCGACCAACGACCGCTCGCTGGTGATCCGGGCCGAGGTCTTCGGTCGCAGCGCGCTGCTCACCGGCGACATGGAGAGCTGGGCCGAGAGCCGGGTGCTCGACTGCTGCGCGAAACAGGCGCGGGTGGACGTGCTCAAGGTCGCCCACCACGGCAGTAAGACCTCGTCGACAGAAAGCTTTCTCGACGCCGTCTCGCCGCGCCTCGCGCTGATCTCGGCGGGAGTGAAAAACCTGTATCACCATCCATCGCCGGCCGTCGTCGACCGTCTGCAACGGCACGGTGCCCGGATTCTGCGCACCGATCAGACCGGCCTCGTGCTCCTGCGTTTCGAAGCCGACGGACGCACCCACGTCGAGCTGCCGGGAGCGCCGCGATGAGAGCGATCAGTGCTCATCCCGAGGGCTCGGACCTCTACCTGCTCGACCCAATCTGCGGCGGAATCTCTGGCGCAATCCCGACCCCAAGGCGCCGGACCGCAGAGGCCGCGACTTCTTCCTGCCAATGGATCATCCGGGTCATTTCGATCCCCGGCCGAAAAGGTTTCTGTTCCCTTTCGACCAGGTCGCGGCGAACGATATCCACGGCACGCCGTGCGCCGGCCTGGTCGCCGCCGCGGGGATCGACGGGGGAGCGGTGGGCGTCGCGCCGGGATGCCGCATCCTGCCGGTGAAGATCTTCCATGCCGACGACCTGGTGCTCGACGAGCATCTGGCCAACGCCATCCGCTGGGCCGGCCGGCATGCCGACATCCTCTCCTGCTCGTGGTCGAGCGGTGTGAGCCCCG
The DNA here is from genome assembly GCA_036264355.1 of Thermoanaerobaculia bacterium. GTDB lineage: Bacteria > Acidobacteriota > Thermoanaerobaculia > Multivoradales > UBA5704 > UBA5704. The sequence goes on along the minus strand of DATARD010000151.1, from coordinate 60,626 downwards.
ATGTCGAGCTGGCGCTCGAAGACGCCGGCCTCGACCGCAACGGACGGGGCGCCGCGGTGTTCTGTGCCGCGGGCAACGGCTACGGCACGCCGGTGAGCTTTCCGGCGCGCAGCCCGCACGCGATCGCGGTCGGTGCCGCGACCGACCGCGGCGAGCGCGAGGAGGCGGCGCGAACGGCAAAACGGTGACGATAGATTAGGGGCGTTGCGGGGCGGAGAGGGTGTTGGCCCAGACGGCGCGGGCCGCGCCCTCCCGCTCGATCCGTTGGATCACTGACCGGAGATCGCCTCCCAGCGGCGCAAAGACGGCCTGCTGCGGCACGAGCTCGTTGCGCCGGAGCAGGCGCAGGCCGTGCTCAGCGGCGAATCCCGCGAGCTGGGCGTCGCTGGGAGAGGCATGAAAGCGGAAGGACACTTCGCCAGTCTGTCTCATAGATCGGACACTAGCACTTGACAGCGGGGAAATCCAGCCGGTAGAGTTCCGCCCGATCATGAACGCGCGCTCCACGGCCCTCTGCACCAGTCTGCGAATGAGCATGTTTATGCCCATGCACAGGCCGGGCGCTGGCCGTTTTGCCGCCGCGAGGTACGCCACCTCCTAAGACAGTCTCCACAGGCGTCCTCCCCCGCAAAAGACCACTGCCCGGCCTCCTCCGGCAGTGGTCTTTTGAATTTCAACCGATTTTCTGGGGAGAAAGACGCCATGACTCTTGATCTGACGGATGTTTACGCCGCGCTCGCCACCGCGGCCCTCCACGCCGGCACCGCGCCGGACCCGACGACCGGCGCGATCCTGACGCCGATCTATCAGTCGACCACATTCGTGCAGGAGGCGGTCGGCGTTCACAAGGGATATACCTACAGCCGCTCGGCGAACCCGACGGTCACCGCCCTCGAACGGCGCCTCGCCGTCCTCGAAGGCGCGGAGCACTGCACCTGCTACGGCACGGGGCTCGCGGCGACGACCGTGCTCGCGCTCGCCCTGCTCCAGGCCGGCGAGCGCGCGGTGCTTTCAGATGTCGTCTACGGTGGCACGGTGCGCCTGTTCCAGCAGGTGCTGGCGAAATTCGGCGTCACCGCCGACTTCGTCGATGCCTCGGATTTGACCTGTCTGGAGGCGGCGCTGCGCGACCCGGTCCGCCTGGTCTTCCTGGAGTCGCCGGCCAACCCGACGCTCAAGCTGGTCGACCTCGCCGCCGCGAGCCGCCTCGCCCACGCCGCGGGTGCGCTGGTGGCGGTCGACAACACTCTGCTCACCCCGGTGCTGCAACGGCCGCTCGATCTCGGCGCGGACATCGTGCTCCATTCGACGACCAAGTTTATTGAGGGACACAACGCCACGGTGGGTGGCGCCTTGATCACCCGCAGCGCCGAGCTGGGCGAGCGGCTCGCCTTTCTGCGCAATGCGATCGGCGCGATCCAGTCGCCGTTCCCGGCCTGGCTGACGCTCCAGGGGGTCAAGACGCTGCCTCTCCGCATGGAGCGCCACTCGGCGAATGCGCTCCGCGTCGCTCGCTTCCTGGAGAGCCATCCGCGGGTGGCCCGGGTGCTCTATCCGGGGCTCGGTTCGTTTCCGCAAATCGAGCTTGCCCGGCGGCAGCAGGGGAGCGGCGGCGCTCTGCTCGCTTTCGAGGTGGAGGGCGGCGGCGCCGCCGGCATCCGTGTGCTCAACAGCGTCCGCCTCTGTGCGCTGGCCGAAAACCTGGGCTCCGCCGAAACGTTGATCACCCATCCCGCCTCCATGACCCACGCCGCCGTGCCCCTGGCGCAACGCCTGGCGACCGGCATCACCGACGGGCTGATCCGGCTCTCGGTCGGCCTCGAAAACCCTGACGACGTCATCGACGATTTACGCCGCGCTCTCGCGGCCTGAAAGGAAAAAGCCATGCAGACGAGCACTGAGATTCCCGTTGTGATCGGTTCGGAAGCCGACCTCCACCACGCCGTGCATGCGATCTACGGTGCATGGCGCGCCGGCCGCGCCGTCGTCGCCGTGGTGTCCCCGCAGGAGCCGATCGCCGACGACCTGTTGCAACGAGCCGAGCAACTGGGCCTGCCATCACAACCTGGCGCCTTGGCGGCGCTTCTGGTCCACGCCCTCGACCGCTCCGGCCTCCCGGCCACTCTCGTCCCTCCCTTCCAGGAAAGTCTTCTGCCCACTGAAAGCCGCGGCATCGTGGTCGTTCCGGGAGCGACGGAACATGCCCAGGCCGTGCGGACCGCGCCAGGCGGAGCTCCACTCCTCCGGGTCGCCCTTCTCGGCTGTGGCACCGTCGGGGGCGGCGTGCTCGCCCGGCTCCTGGCACGGCCCGATCTCTTCCGCGTCACCGGCGTCGCGGTGCGCGATCTGGAGCGCGAGCGGCCGGGGGTGCCGCGCGGTCTTCTCGTCCGCGATGCCGCGGCTCTGGTGCGCCAGGAGGCCGACGTGGTCGTCGAGCTGTTCGGCGGAACGGAGCCGGCCCGCTCGCTGATCGTCGACGCCTTGGAGTCGGGCCGGTCGGTGGTGACGGCGAACAAAGCGCTCCTCGCCACGGACGTCGGCGCGCTGACCCGTCTCGCCGGCCGCCGCGGAGCGTCGCTGCGGTTCAGCGCCAGCGTCGGCGGCGCGCTGCCGGCCCTGGAGGCGGTCCGCCGGGCCGCCGCGGCCGGGAGGGTGCAGTCGATCTCCGGTGTGCTCAACGGCACCTGCAACGACGTGCTCGACCGCTGCGCCGCCGGCCTGGCGTTCGACGACGCGCTGGCCGCCGCCCAGGAGGCCGGGTACGCTGAGGCCGATCCGCTGCTCGACCTCGACGGCTCGGACAGCGCGCAGAAGCTCGCGCTCCTCGCCCGCGAGGCGTTCGGCACCGTGCTCGACTGGCGGCGCATCCCGCGGCGGGGAATTCTCGGCCTCGACCGCTCGGCCCTCGAAACGGCGGCCCGCCGCGGCCAGGCCGTGCGGCTGGTGGCCACCTGCGAGCGCACTGCCGCCGGCCTGCGGGCGAGCGTGCAGCCGCTGGAAATCCCCCACGGCCACCTGTTCGCCAGGGCGCGCGGCGCGGACAACGCGTTGCGCATCGAAAGCCGCGACGGCCGGGTGACCGATCTCGCCGCGCGCGGCGCCGGCCGCTGGCCGACCACCGAAGCGGTGCTGGCCGATCTCTTTGATCTCGCGGCGGAGCGCACCCTGGAGGAGGTCGCATGAAAACCGCGACCCGCTGTGTGCGCATCGTTTCGGAGCGTGACCCCTATGGCGCGGTGGCGCCGCCGATCTATCAGACCGCGACCTTCCGCCAGCCGTCCGCGGTGGATTTCGGCGAGTACGACTACTCGCGCTCGGCCAATCCCACCCGCGCGCTGGTCGAGGAGCAGATCGCCGCTCTCGAAGGCGGCCGGTATGGCTGTGCTTTCGCCAGCGGCATGGCCGCCCTCTCCGCCGTCACCCGGCTGGTGCGGACGGGGGAGGAGATCGTCGCCGGCGACGATCTCTACGGCGGCACCTGCCGCCTGCTTTCCACGGTGGCGCCGCGGCACGGCATCCGGGTGCGCTATGTGGACACCGCGGATGCCGATGCGGTCGCGGCGGCGCTCTCGCCGGCGGCCCGCCTGCTGCTCGTCGAGACGCCCACCAATCCATTGCTCCGCATCGCTGATCTGGACCGCCTCGCCGCCCTCGCCCGGCAGCGGGGAGTGCTCCTCGCGGTGGACAACTCGCTTCTCTCCCCTTGCCTGCAACAGCCGCTCGCGCACGGCGCCCACCTGGTGATCCATTCGGCCACCAAGGCTCTCTGCGGCCACAGCGACGTCAGCGGAGGAGCGGTGGTGACGGACGATCCGGCGCTCCACGAGGAGATCGCGTTCTTCGCCAACGCCGAAGGAGCGGGTCTCGCGCCCTTCGACAGTTGGCTTCTGTTACGGGGTATCAAGACCTTGGCGCTCCGTATCGAGCGCCAGTGCGCCTCGGCGCAGCGGGTGGCCGAGCATCTCGCCGCTCATCCGGTCGTCGAAAAGGTTTTTTTTCCGGGCCTGTCCGGATCGCCCGGGCGGGAGATCCATCTCCGGCAGGCCACGGGACCCGGGCCGGTGGTGAGCTTCACCACCGGCGATCCCGGCCTGTCGCGCCGTATCGTCGAAGCGGCGCGCCTGTTCACCATCGCGGTCAGCTTCGGCTCGGTGGGCTCGTCGATCAGCCTGCCGTGCCGCATGTCCCACGCCAGCATCCCGCGGGAGCTGCGCGGCCGGCTCGGTCCGCCGGCCGATCTCATCCGCCTGTCGATCGGCATCGAGGACGTGGACGACCTCCTGGCCGATCTGATGCAGGCTTTAGAAGCTCACCCGCACCCCCAGCCGGTACGATCGCGGAGGCGTTCGTAAGACCGGTTTCAGATATGACGGATTGGTGGGAGTCGGCGACGCGTTGTCCGACTCCTGGAAGTCCCATCGTTCGTCGAGCACGATCGCCCGTTGCGCGTTGAGCAGGTTGAAGACGTCGGCCAGGAGATTGATCTTCGCCGCTCCCACGGTGATCGGATAGCCGAGGTGGAGATCCGCCTCGTAGTCGTCCGGCGTCCGCCCCTCGGCGCCCCGGTCGGTGAGGAAGAACTCGTAGCGCGCGTAGATGTCCGAATATCCGTAGCGGGTGAGCGGCGTGCCCGTGCGGTAGTAGGCGGAGAGACCGATCGACAGGTTGAACGGCGTGAAGTAGACGCCGGAGACCTTGAATTGATGGCGCCGGTCGTTCGACAGCGGCCCCTTGTTGGTGATGCGGGAGAGATCGCTGCCGTTGGTGAAGAAATCGTAATAATCGTAGGCCGCCGAGATGTTCGGATCGGCGCCGACGTTGGTGAACGGCGCGTAGAGGCCGTCGAAGTTGCCGTCGATTTTCGAGTAGACGTACGAGGCGAGCGCCTGCCAGTTGTTCGACAGCCGCTTGGTGACGTCGAGCTGCACGCCCTTGTAGGTCCGTTTCGGATCGGGCGCCGGGAAGGTCTGCGAGTAGTCGAGGGTGAAGATGCGCTTCATGATCCCTTTGCCCGGGTTGCCGATGCAGTAGGTGCCGTCGTCGCGGCAGAGGAAGTCCTCGATCACCTCGGCGTAATCGCGATAGATCCCCTTGATCCCCACCGCCACGTCGGGCCGCACCTCGCGCTCGTAGCCGAGGATGTACTCGTTGAGATACTGGTTGCGCAGGTTCGGATCGGCCGGCTCGGTGAAGCCGCCGAAGATCGCCGAGTTGCTGCCGAGATCGTTTTCGGCCTGCGCGTCGGGCACCGTGCTCGTCGGGCTGAAGTTGAAGATGCGCGCCTGGCGCTCGAAGGAGAAGGAGCGGATCACCAGGTCCATCGGGATCTGCTCGTAGTAGCGGCCGTAGGAGCCGTAGACCTTGGTCTTGCCTTCGCGGCTGGGATCCCAGACGAAGCCGAAGCGCGGCGCGAAGTCTTTCTTGAGATCGATCTGCTTCGTCCCTTCGGCGTCGATGATCTCCTGGCGGTCCCAGCGCACGCCGTAGCTGAACGTCAGGTTCGGCCGCGCCGCCCATTTGTCCTGGAGAAAGAGCGTCGAGACCTTGTGCTCCGGGGCCGCGATGAGCGCGGAGACCGGCGCGTTGCCGATCGTCGCGGTGGGCGTCGTCCAGTAGAAATGGCTGTAGATCGTCCGGCCCGGCTCGACCGGGTTGCCGAAGACGTCGATCTGCTCGCCGCCGCTGTAGCGGCGCACCACGTCCGCGCCTTCCTTCTCGTACTCGGCGCCGAACTTGATCTCATGGCTGCCGAGGAACCGGGTCACCGCGCCGCCGCCGGACTTGCGGTCGAACGTCTTGTCCTGGATCAGGCCGAACCCGCCGGTCTGGAAGAAGTTGTTGTCGGCGTCGCGAAACTCGATGGTGTCGCCGGCACCACTCGCCGGTCCGACCGAGTTCTCCTCGCGGTGCCGCGCCACCTGCCCCGAGAGCACCCAGTTGCTGCCGAGGATGCCGTCGTAGCGCAGCGCGTAGTCCTTGCCGCCGAAGCTGCGCAGACCGAGATAGGTGAGCGGGTCGCCGTTCAGCGAGTGGTTGGCGTCGTTGATCGCTCCGGTGTCGTCGCGCGGGTCCTGGAAGAAGGTGCCGGTCAGCGTCTGGCTGTCGGACAGCTTGAGGGTCAGCTTGCCGGCGCCCAGGTTGCGTTTGCTCTTCGAGGTCACCACGTCGCCGGCGCGCGGGCCTTCCGGCAGCGTGCTGTCGGTCGAGTTGGTCACCCGGTCGAAGGCGCCGAAGAACCACAGCCGGTCTTTCTTGAGATAGCCGCCGAGGCCGATCCCGTAGTCCTCTTTGGTGTAGCCGGCCGTGGTGGTCGTGGAGACCACCGGCTTGGCATTGTCCTGCAGCGAGTCGTTGTCGTAGTAGCCGAAGACGTCGCCGTGGAAGTCGTTGCCGCCGGACTTGGTGATGACGTTGATGATGCCGCCGGTCGAGCGGCCGAACTCGGCCTCGTAGCCGCCGGTCTTGACGTCCACCGCCTGGATGAACTCGAAGTTCAGCTCCTTGCCCTGGAAGCCGAACTCGGCGCCCGTGGTGTTGACGCCGTCGATGTAGAAGACGTTCTCCGCGCCGGTCGAGCCGTAGACGGCGATCGACGACTGCCCGGAGTTGTCCGGATTGGCATCGGAGGAGACGCCGGGAGTGATCTGGACGACCGCGGAGTAGTTGCGGCCGGTGGGGAGGGTCTGGATGGCGGCAGCGTTGAGGTTGGTCCCCACGGCGGTGGAGGTGGTGTCCACCACCGGCACGTCGCTGGTGATGGTGATCGACTCGGTGACCGCGGCCCGCAGGTTGACGTTGAGCGTGGCGTCCTTGTCCAGCCCCACGGTCACACCCTGCTTCATCTCGGTGGCGAAGCCCTGGCCGGTGAAGGAGATGGTGTAGTCGCCGGGCGGCAACAGGTTGAGGCGGTAGGCGCCGGTGCCGTCGGTGACCGCGGTGCGCGATCCCTGGAGGGCCGGGCTCCTGGCTTCGACCGTGACGCCGGGCAGCACGCCGCCGGCCTCGTCGGTGACCCGTCCGACGATGCCGCCGGTGGTCTGCGCGGCGAGCGTAGCCGCAAACGCCAGGGGTAGGACGACCGGAAGCAGCCATCGACGCAACGAGCTCATCGCAACCTCCTTGAAGGAGACAAGAATATGTCCCGGAATGTACCACAGGGGGAGCAGGAGAGGGGGATTGCCGGACCTGCTATCCTCCAGCCATGAATCCTCTATCTCCTGAAATCTGGAACCAGGGCCTGCTCTACGAGAATTACCGGCGGACCGTCCGCCGCAACGGCAAGGTCTTCGACGAGGTCTACCGGAATCCCATCCATGCTCCGGAGGACGTGGACGTGCTGCGGCCCCTGCCGCCGCTGCGGCTCCTCGCCATCGGCGAGGACTGGTGCCCGGACGTCTACCATACGCTCCCCACCTGGGCGCGGATCGCCAAGGAGCTGCCGGGCTGGGAGCTGCGCGTCTTTCCCCGCGACGCCCACCACGAGCTGATGCGCCATTTCCTGTGGCGGAAGGACAATCTGCGCATCCCCGTCTATGCCTTCTACGACGAGGCCCTGCGTCTCCAGACCTGGTGGTCCGGGCGCAGCGCCCCCGCCGAGAAGACGCTGCAGGAGCTCAACGGCGGCCGCCCCTTCGGCGAGCTCTCGCCGCAGGAGCGCACGCGCGTCGGCGAGGCCTTCGAGGAGGGATATCGCAATCAATTCCGCCGCGCCAACCTCGACGAGATGCTGGCGCAGTTGCGGGCGTTTTTTCATCTGGGGTGAGGGTGCCCTGGAGAACACGGACGAGCATGGACTGACACGGACGAACACAGACCTCAAGGACAACGCCTGTCCGTGTTCTCCACTCAGCCCTCCAGAACCTCCGCCCCCCTTCATCCGTATCTTCAGGAATGAAGATCCGCACCCAGCTCATCCTCGCCTTCCTGCTGCTCGCGGTGGTGCCGCTGGCGGGGATCGTCCTCTACTCCTACTACTCGTCGCTGCGCGCCGTGCGGCGGGCCACCGAAACGGAGGCCCGGACGCTGACGCGGGAGATGAACGGCCGGCTGGCCGCCATCAAGAGCGAGCTCGGGCGCGGCGTCGACCGGATGAGGGACGTGCCGCTCCAGGCCGTGATGCGGGCCGCGAAGGAAGGGAAGCCCGATCCGGATCTCGACCGCATGGTCCTCGGCTTCGGCGATGCCGCGCCGCTCCTCGATTCGCTAGAGTTCGTCCCCGCTCCGCACCCGCCGGCCTGGCAGGTCCCGCAGTCGGCCGCACCGCCGCCGGCTCCCGTGCCGCCCGTCCCGCCGGTCCCTCCGGCCGTGGGCCCCGGCGAGCTGCCACACAATCCCATGGTGATCGACGTCGCCGCGGTTCTGCGCGACGTCAGGAAAGAGCTCGCGGCCACGCCTGGGCAGGACCCGCGGGCGGCGGCGGCCATCGGCGAGGCTCTGAAGGAGATTGAATCGCCGGGCACAGAAGCTGCCCGCGCCGTTCCCTCCGCGCCGGATGCAGAGCGGCTCAAGGCGGAAATCGAAAAGCAGGTCGGGGATCACCTCGCAGCACATGCCGCGGAGCACCGGCAAAAGGCCGAGATGCTCCGGCACGCCATGGAGCAACGCAAGGCGCAGGAAGCTGCCATGAGGCTGGCGTTCGGCCGCGACTTCGAGGTGCCGGTGGTCGAGCACGGAGAGGTCGTCGGCAAGCTCAAGGCGCAGGTGAAGAGCGACGAGGTCCTGCGCCGCATCCTGGCGCGGACGGGCGGCGGCGAAGGGGAGATCGCCTTTGCCGTGGACGGCCAGGGCGGCCTCCACACGGCGAACGACGCGGACCGCAAGCGCCTCGAAGGGCTGCCTCCCCTGCTGCGGGCCGTGCACGCGAGCGCCGGCTCGGCGCGCTGGATCCTCGACGACTGGGTGGTGGCCTCGTCGAAGGACCCGGACACCGGCCTCGTCTTCGGCATCGCCCGGCCGGTGCCGCTGGAGGAGGTGCGGCAGACGGCGGCGCGCAACTTCGGCTACGGTCTGGGCCTCACCGCACTCGCCCTCTTCGGCATCCTGCCCCTCTCGACCGGCATGACCCGCAACCTGCGCGTGGTCACCGAGGGCGCGGACCGCATCGCCCAGGGCGACCTGGAGACGCGGGTGCCCGTGCGCTCGAAGAACGAGTTCGGCCGGCTCGCCCTGGCCTTCAACCGCATGGCCGCGGACTTGAAGCAGCATCAGCAGCAACTGCTGGAGGAGGAGCGGCTGCGCAAGGAGCGGGAGATCGCCCAGGCCCTGCTGCAGACCGAGTACGACCGCAAGAGCCGCGACCTGGAGGAGGCCCGGCGGTTCCAGCTCTCCCTCCTCCCCAGGACGCTTCCCGAGCACCCCGGCTTCGAGATCGCGGTCTCCATGCGCACGGCCACCGAGGTGGGCGGCGACTACTACGACTTCTTCCTCGCCGACGACGGCGCGCTGACCGTCGCCATCGGCGATGCCACCGGCCACGGCGCGCGGGCGGGCACCATGGTCACCGCCGTCAAGAGCCTGTTTTCGGCCGACGCGGGAGCCTCGGGTCCACGGCAGTTCCTCGCCGAAGCGGCCCGGGCCGTCAAGCGCATGGGCCTCGAGCGCATGGCCATGGCGCTCGCCCTGGCGCGCCTGGAGGGGCGCCAGCTCGTCGTCTCCTCGGCCGGCATGCCGCCGCTGCTGATTTACCGGCGGCAAGGCGCTAGGGTCGAGGAGGTGGCTCTCGCCGGCATGCCCCTGGGCGGCCTCGCCTTCGACTACGAGGAGCGGCGGCTGGAGATCGCGCCCGGGGACACGATCCTGCTGATGACCGACGGCCTCCCCGAGCTCGCGGACCCCGAGGGCGAGCCGCTGGGCTATCCCCGCGTGCGCTCCCTCTTTGGGGAGCTGGGCGGCCTGCCCCAGGCCGGCCCCGAGGACGTCATCGCCGGCCTGACCCGGGCCGCCGAGTCCTGGGCTGCCGGCCAACCCTACCGGGACGACGTCACCCTGGTGGCGATCCGGGTGCGGTGACAATACGAGCGCCCCCGCCCCGAAGCCCTCACCCCTGTCCCCTCTCCCGCCCCCTCGCCACCCCCCTCCCCGGGAGAGGGGAACCCGGTTGGAGCTCTCTCGTTGGTCTCCCTCTTCTCCCGGTGAGGGGGGTTGGGAGGGGGCGGGAGAAGAGGGTCGGGGTGATGAGGGTCTTGGGCGGGCGGCGCACCGAGGCAACCTCGCCCGCTGAAACTCCCACCCCCTGACTACCGTAGTGGTCCGGGGGGGAGGAGCCTCATGGATCACTCGCTGTCATCCGCCGTTCACACCCGCCACGCCGCCCTTCCAGAGAAGGGCTTCAGCTTCCGCCGGTTCGCGCTGGTGGCCGGCCTCGACCTCAGGGAGAGCTTCCGGCGCCCGTTCTTCCTCATCTGGGCCGCGCTCATGGCCTGGAACGGCTGGCTGATGTCGCGCAGCGAATGGCTCTTCCGCTCGATCGACACCTCGCTGGGCGGCAACAAGGCCTGGGGCGACTCCGAGTTCCAGATCACCTACGTCTTCGCCTTGATCGGTTTTTTCTTCGTCGCCTTCTTCGTGGCCGTGGCGGCGGGCACGCCGCTGGTGCGCGACGAGGAGCTGAACGTGGGGCCGCTGCTGCACTCGACGCCGCTGCGGCCGGGCGAGTACGTGTGGGGGAAGTTCTCGGCGGCTCTCCTGTCGTCCCTCGCCGCCGTCGCCGTGCTGCCGGTGACCACCGGGATCTTCAGCCATTTCCTGCCCGACCCCACCCAGCCCCAGTCCTACGGTCCGTTCCACCTGCTGAGCTACCTGCGGCCGACGCTCGTCTTCCTGGTGCCGGCGGTGGTGCTCACGGCCGGCGCGGCCTTCGCCCTGGGGCGGTTCACGGGCCGGCCGATCGTCGTCTTCATGCTGCCCGTCATCCTGTTCCTTTTCTTCAACAACTTCTTCTGGCGCTGGTTCCCGCCGGCCCTGGATCCCTCGGTCTCGGCGGTGCTGCGTCTCGTGGACCCTTCGGGCTTCCGCTGGCTGAAGGAGAGCTGGCTGTTCGTGGACCGCGGGCTCGCCTTCTACAATACGCAGCCGGTCGCCTTCGACGTGCCGTTCCTGCTGAGTCGCGCGGGCTTCGTGCTCGCCGGCCTGCTGCTGGTGGACCTGTCGCGCCGCCACTTCGCGGGGAGACTCCTGCATACGCGGGCGCGGCGGGCCGTAGTGGCTGCGCGCGAGGACGCCATGGCCGCTCCCGCGACGGCGCCCGTCGGTGCCCTGGGCATGACCTCGCATCCCCCCGGCTTCGTTCAGGGGGCCCTGGCGGTCGCCCGATTCGAGCTCGCCGAGCTGCGCTCCCAGCCCGGCCTCTACATCTTCGTGCCGGCCATCCTGCTGTTCATGTACGTCCTCTACGCGGGGAGCTACGACAACCAGTTCGACGCCGTGCTGCTGACTCCCGGCACGGCCGCCGTCGGCGGCCTGCTGGCCCTCACGGCGTGGCTCGTCCTCCTCTTCCTCTTCTACACCGTCGAGTCGCTGGAGCGGGAGCGCATCACGGGCGTGGGGCCGATGTTCTACGCCACCCCGGTGCCCACGGCCTCGCTGGTGACCGGCAAGGCCCTGGCCCTGGGCGTGGTGGCGCTGGTGGCCGTGGCGGCGGGGGTGCTGACTGCCGCCGTCGCCATCCTCCGTCAAGGCGGGGGGATCGCCATGGACCTGCGGCCGTTCCTCCTCGTCTGGGGGCTGCTCCTGCCGCCGACCCTGATCGTCTGGACGGCCTTCGTGGCCGCCGTGCTGGTGGCCACCCGCAGCCGCTACGCCACCTACGGCATCGGCCTGACTGCCATGATCCTGACCGTCCTCGCCCTCACCCGCGACCATCTGAGCTGGGCGGGGAACTGGCCTCTCCTCGGCGGGGGTGGTGGCGGCTCGCCCCTCGTCTGGAGCGACCTGGGGACGTTCGACCTCGACCGCACGGCCCTGGTCCTCAACCGCCTGCTGGTCCTGGCCCTCGCCGTGCCGCTCGCCTGGGCGGCCGTGCGCTTCTTCCCCCGCCGCGAGCGCGACCGCCTGAGCCCCGCGATCCCTGCCGCCGAGCGCCGGCGGACGCTGTGGGTCGCGGCCGGCCTGACCGTCGTCCCCTTAAGCCTCGGGCTGGCGCTCTGGGGGCAGGTGAACCAGGGCTTCCAGGGCGGCGCGGTGGAGGAGAAACACAAGGAGTATTGGCGGCAGAACCATGCCACCTGGCTCAACCAGCCGCAGCCCTACGTCACCCACGTGGACATGGACCTTGATCTCGATCCGGCGGACCGGGCCTTCCGCATCGCCGGCGCCTACGACCTCCAGAACCGCAAGGAGAAGGACCTGGACTGGTTCGCCGTCTCCGGCGGCACGGCCTGGAAGGGTCTCGCCTGGACCCTGAACGGCCGCCCCTTCCAGCCGGAGGAGCGGGACGGCCTCTACGTCTTCCGTCCCCCGCAGCCCATGGCGCCGGGCGCCTCCCTGCGCCTCGGCTTCCGCTATCGCGGCACCATCCTCGCCGGGATTTCGGAGAACGGCGGCGACGTCCCGCTGGGCGAGTTCATCCTCCCCAGCGGCGTGATCCTCACCGGCCGCAATCCCGACTTCGTGCCGGTGATGGGCTACGTCGAGCGCATCGGAGTGGACGAGAAGAACCACTACGAGCCGCGCATCTATCCGCCGCGCTTCTACGAGGGGATCACCGACGCGGACCTCGACCGCTCGGCCTTCACGCAGCAGATCCGCATCACGGCGCCGGCCGAGTACACGGTCAACTCGACCGGCGTCCTCACCGGCGAGACGGTGAAGGACGGCCGGCGCACCGTGGTCTGGGAGAGCGACTATCCACTGCGGGTCTTCAACGTCGCCGCCGGCCGCGGCTGGGCGGTGAAGCGGGGTCCCGGCACGGCCGTCTTCTACTACCCCGGCCACCCCTGGAACGTGCCCAGCCTGCTCGAAGCCCTGAACGGCGCCCGCCGCTACTACGCCGAGTGGTTCGGACCTTACCCCTGGCGCGAGCTGCGGCTCAACGAGTTCCCGGCGCTCGCGACCTACGCCCGCGGCAACGCCACCAACATCTTCTTCTCCGAGAACGCTGGCTTCCTCGCGCAGCGGACGCCGGCGGCCGATCCGGCGTTCACCGTCGCCGCCCACGAGTCCGCCCACCAGTGGTGGGGGCACATCCTGGCGGCGGGCGAGGGGCCGGGCGGCATCGTGCTCGCCGAGGGCGCGGCGAACTTCTCGACCCTCATGCTCCTGGAGCAGATGCGGGGCCTGCAGCCGCGCCTGCGGTTCGGCGCCCAGATCGAGGCCGACTACGGCGAGCGTCGCCAGCCGACCACGGAGAAGCCCCTGGCCGAGACGCTGAGCACCACCGGCCGCCCGGGGGACCAGACCGTGGTCTACAACAAGGGGGGCTGGGCGCTCTGGATGATGCTGCACCAGATGGGGCGCGACCGCTTCCTGGCCGGCGCCCGCAACTTCATCACCACCTGGCACCAGAGCCAGGACCACCCGGTGATCGAAGACTTCGTGGCCGCCATGCGCCCCTACGCGGCGGACCCCGCGGCCTTCGACGACTTCGTCCGCCAGTGGTTCTTCGAGCGGGTGATCCCGGAGTACCATCTCGACGAGCTGCGCAAGCAGCCGGTGGGAGCGGGGCAGTGGGAGGTGACCGTCAAGCTGGAGAACGCCGGCACCGGCCGCATGCCGGTCGAGGTCGCCGCCACCCGCGGCCCGCGTTTCGCGGACAAGGGCGGCATCGATCCGAGCTATCGCGACGCGCGCACGACGGTGGTGCTGGGAGCGGGGGAGGCGAAAGAGGTCCACATCCGTTGCGCCTTCGAGCCCGAGCGGGTGGTGGTGGACCCCGACGGTTACGTGATGCAGCTCCAGAGGAAAGCGGCATCGGCGAAGCTGTAAGTGGCACGGCCCATGAGACGCTGGGCACGTCTCATGAGTGAAAGGACATGTCCTGTCTCACGCGGGACACGTCTCACGAGTCGCAGGCCCTGTCCCATCTCACGTAGGACATGTCTCACGAGCCAAAGGACATGCCTCACGGCTCGCAGGCCCTGTCCGATCTGACGCGTGACATGTTCCATGAGCCAGAGGACACGTCCCCTGAGCCGCAGGACATGTCCCTTGAGCCAAGAGCCACGCTTCATGAGCCACAGGACATGTCCTGTCTGACGCGTGTCGTGTCCCCTGAGCCGCAGGACACGTCCTGTGAGCCGCAGGACATGTCTCGTCTGACGCGTGACATGTCCCCTGAGCCAAAGGACACGTCTCATGAGCCAATGGACAGGCCCCATCTGAAGCGGGACAGGCCCATTGAACCAAAGGACAGGTCCCATGAGCCGTGGGACATGTCCTGTGAGCCGCGGGACACGTCCCCAGCAAAACGTAACGTGCCAGGGTCTTGTTGACTGGGACGGTCGTGCTTATCACCATCGGTTCCGTAGAGATGCCCTTCGCAGGCCACGGAGACGGCGGGACGTCTCTCTCTCTCCTCCTCCGGGGCGGAGAGACCGGTGCAATCTCCCCATCCCGCGGGCGTCACCCCCCGGCGTTTTTGCGCAGTCCGGTGTCGCCCCGTCCCCGGGCAGGGGTGATCGGATCGACGCCTCCGCCCCCGGGACGTCCCGCCGTCCCCGTGGTCGATGACAGGCTGTCGTAACGGGCTGGGACCTCTCTACGGACACATTGGTGGTCACGCCACGTCCGAACGCCTTCCTCACGCACCTGGCTCGCTCCAACGGGCGTCGGAATTGACTCGTTCCACCCTCACGGGGTATCCTCTTGTGATGAAAGTTGAGACCACGGTTACCCTTTCCGAAGACCTCGTCGAAGCCCTTGAACGCCGAACCCAGGGACCTGAAGGCCGGTCAGCGATCGTCGAGGCTGCTCTGAGAGCCTACCTCGCATCGCCACGGCGCGGCGAGGACGCAGAGGACCTTGAGATCATCAACTCCCACTCGGTGGAGCTCAATGAAGAGGCAGCCGATGTGCTTACCTACCAGGTCATCCCGTGATACGGGGTGATCTTTACCGAGTCAGGCATCCATCGGAAGTCGACCCTCGAAGATCGAGAGTTTTCGTCATTGTGAGCCGCCAACTGCTCATTGATTCCCGCTTCTCGAGCGTTGTCTGTGCCCCCATCTACACGCGCCGAGACGGTCTTCACAGTCAGGTTCCGGTCGGCATCGAGGAGGGGCTCAAGCACGACAGCAGCATTCACTGTGACGACCTCGTCAGTCTCCCAAAATCCGTTCTCACTGACTATGTTGGCTGCCTTTCGTCAGAAAAGCTCCTTGAGCTCGATCGAGCCCTTGCATTTGCGCTCGGACTCAAGGGGCCTCTCGTTAACTGAGCAAAGGGCCTGGCGATGTCGGAGGGACGGAAACGCGAAGACCTCTGCGAGCGTCTGAAGGAGGACATTGACCGCTCGCGCCAAATGTACGAGGAGAGGGTCGAGCCCAGCATCTCGATGTCGACTGGCTATTTTTACCAAGAGCTTGTTCGGATCCTCGCCGCGGGGGATGCCAAAGCTCTTGGTTGACGCGGATTAGAGACAGGTAGAAAGTTCCGGCGGAGACTTCGGCAACGATGAGCATCATCGATCTCACTCCTGAAAACAATCGAGCCGTGGAGCAAGCCGCGAGGCTGCTGGTCGACGGCTTTCGGGATACGGGCTCGACCTCTTGGTCCACTCTTGAGGAGGCTCTGTCCGAAGTCAGAGAATCTTTCCAACCGGGCCGTATCAGCAGAGTGGCCGTGGATGAGGCAGGCAACGTGCAGGGCTGGATCGGCGGGATGGAAGAGTACAGTGGAAACGTCTGGGAGCTTCATCCCTTGGTCGTTCGCCAGGATTGCCGCAGGCAAGGAGTGGGGCAGGCGTTGATGTTGGATTTTGAACGGCAAGTCGCCCAGCGGGGCGGCCACACGATTCGGTTGGGCACCGACGACGAGAACTGTCGGACGTCCCTTGGCGGAGTGGACCTCTACCCAGGGGTTTTGGCGAAAGTCCAAGCTCTGGAGAACCTGCGGCAGCATCCATTCGAGTTTTACCAGAAGGCAGGCTTTGAAGTGGTTGGCATCATTCCCGATGCAAACGGATTTGGTAAACCCGATATCCTGATGGCAAAACGCATCCGGAAGGCGGCTGCATGAGCCAAGCCCCAACCCCGATCAGCTTCATTGCGGCAGTGCCCCAGTTCACCGTGCCGGACCTGGTGCGGACGATCGAGTATTATCGGGACGTCCTCGGTTTCCAGATCGCCGGCTATTGGGATGGCGAGAACGTCAGCTCCGTCGCCGGTGCTGCTCCCGTGTTTGCCATCGTATGGCGTGATCAGGTTCAGGTGTTCTTCAACCGCGCCGATCGCCCCGAGGCTCGTACCGGGCGGGCCGAAGGTGCCTATGACGCCTACTTCCGCGTGAAAGGGATTGACGCGCTGGCGCAGGAGCTTCGTACGCGCGGTGCAGACGTCCTCGACGGCCCCGAAGACCGAATCTATGGCCAGCGCGAGCTCGTGGTCCAAGACTGCAATGGGTTGATCCTGGCCTTCGGCGAGGACACCAGCCAAGGCGAAGGTTGACTGACCTGAAGTTAGGCCGCAATGGCCGCTGTGCGGGTCAAATTGAATAGCCATGCGCATTCCTCCGCGCGAACTGCGACGAGTGCCTAACCCCTCTAAGCTAGCCTGCTCGTAGCCTACTCGGCTGCCGAGGAACGGGTCAAGGTCATCGGTGGGACGATCCCTCCGTGCTTTCGTCGCGGACAACCGCCCGCGCCACGCCATCCTCGTCTGCAACGAGCGCGCCCCCCGAGTCGTCGAGGGCATCGAGGTCCTCCCCTGGCGGGAGTTTCTGGCGCGCCTTTGGGCCGGGCGGATCCTGAGCTAGAGCTACCCACTACCTGGCACCGGTGCCTATCCGGAAACAAAGATCAGGGCCGGCCGGAAGCTGCCGGTAGGGAAGGGGCGGCTCGATCCAGGCATTTGAGGGTGTCTTGGACGGGGCTTGAGCAAACATGCCGGAGGGGGCTTGACACCTAGCTGGTGTTATGGTTGACTACATCACTAGAGGGACGCGATGCGATGGACAGCGAGTGGAACGACAGCCAGCCGATTTACCGCCAGCTTCGCGACCGCGTCGTCGCGATGATCCTGGACGGCGTGCTCAACGAAGGCGATCCGCTGCCGTCGGTGCGCACGGTCGCGGCCGAATACCGGGTCAATCCGCTCACGGTCCTGAAGGGCTATCAACAACTGGTCGACGAGCAGCTCGTCGAGACGAAGCGAGGTCGTGGCATGTTCATCAATGCCGGCGCACGCAACCTGCTGCTGCAGAGCGAACGCGAGAAGTTCCTTGCGGAACAGTGGCCCAGGGTCTGCGCCACCATTCAGCGGCTCGGCCTGACACCGAAAGAGCTGCTGGACGCTGCCGCAACCCACCGGCCGTCGCCGGATGCTGCAGAGGAGGAGGAACTGAAGCCATGACGTGCATAGAAGCCCGCGGCCTGCGCAAGACGTTCGGCTCGACCCTCGCGCTCGACGGCGTCGACTTGCGGGTCGAAGAAGGCCGCATCCTCGGGCTCATCGGTCCCAACGGCGCAGGCAAGACCACGGCGCTCAACGCGATTCTCGGCCTCATTCCCTATCAGGGAGAGCTGAAGGTGCTCGGACGCGACCCCTGGACCGCGCGCGATCAGCTCATGCGCGACGTCGCCTTCATTGCCGACGTCGCCGTGCTGCCGCGCTGGCTGCGGGTTTGGCAGGCGCTCGACTACGTCGCCGGCGTGCATCCGCGATTCGATCGCGCGAAGGCGGAAGGGTTCCTTGCGAAGACCGCCATCCAGCGCGCCAGCAAGGTCAGAGAATTGTCGAAAGGCATGGTGACTCAGTTGCACCTCGCGCTGGTCATGGCCATCGACGCGAGATTGCTGGTGCTGGACGAGCCGACGCTCGGCCTGGACATCCTGGTTCGCAAACAGTTCTACGACTCGCTGCTGAACGACTACTTCGATCGCAGCCGCACCATCCTGGTGACCACCCATCAGGTGGAAGAGATCCAGGACGTCCTCACCGATGTCGCGTTCATCAACCGCGGTCGTATCGTGCTCGATTGCAGCATGGAAGAAGTCGAGTCGCGCTATGTGCAAGTGATGGTGCATCCCGAGCATGTCGCCGCGGCACGGGCGCTTGGAGCCATTCACGAGCGCCAAGTGCTCGGCCGCAGCATCCTGCTGTTCGACAACGTCGATCGTCGCCAGCTCACCGCGCTGGGCGACGTGCGCACGCCCAGCATCGCCGACCTGTTCGTTGCCGTGATCGGCAATCAGGCCGGCGGGGCAGAAGGAGCAGCCAGATGAATACTCCATCGAACGCCGTGCCCGAGTCTCCCGTCGATCCGCAGGGGATCACCCCGGCGGCCCTGTCGCCGACCCGGCCCTTCTACTGGTCGGTGCGACGCGAGTTGTGGGAGAACCGTTCGATCTACATCGCGCCGCTGACCGTCGCCGCCCTGTTTCTGTTCGGTTTCCTGATCAGCACCATTCATCTGCCGGACAAGATGCGTGCCGCACTGGCGCTCGACCCGGTGCAGCAACACAAGCTGATCGAGCAGCCGTACACCTTCGCTGCGCTTCTGATCATGGCGACCACTTTCATCGTCGGGGTGTTCTACTGTCTCGACGCGCTGTACGGCGAACGTCGTGATCGCAGCATCCTGTTCTGGAAGTCGCTGCCGGTCTCCGATCTCACGACAGTGCTCTCGAAGGCGATCATCCCGATCCTGGTTCTCCCGCTGCTCACCTTCGCGATCACCGTTGCCACGCAGTTGGTCATGCTGCTGCTCAGCACCGCAGTGCTGCTGGGGAGCGGTCTGAGCATTGTGGCGCTATGGACACAGGTGTCGTTGTTCCAGACGTCACCGATACTATTCTACCACCTGCTGGTCGTGCATGGGCTCTACTATGCGCCGATCTACGGCTGGCTGCTGCTGGTCTCAGGCTGGGCGCGTCGCGCGGCATTTCTCTGGGCCGGCTTGCCGCTGCTCGCGATCGGCGTCGTCGAGAAGATCGCTTTCAACACTTCGCATTTCGCCGCCATGCTGGGGTCTCGTTTGAGCGGCGGCGGGGAAGCTCCCGTCTTCCCCATGCGGGGTAGCGCCGCGATCCACCCGCTGACACACTTCGCGCCGCTTCATTTCCTCAGCAGCCCGGGTCTGTGGCTCGGGCTGGTCGTCACCGCGGCATTCCTTGCGGCAGCGGTGCGGCTGCGCCGCTATCGCGAACCGATCTGATTCGCCCCCACGCTTGATCCGATCACTCGGGTAAGGAGGAACTGTATGAGCGCTCAGCCTCAAGTGGCATTTCCTGCCGCCGGCGCATGGCAAGAACGGCATTCGCTGCAACATCTTGCGGACGCTACCTTGAAAGTGGCAACCCGATTCTGGTTTCTGGTGGTCGTCGTCGGCCAATTGCTGTTCGCGTTCACTGTCGCGTCTTTCTATGGTCTCGCGGCCTTGCGAGGGGACTTGCTGGCATGGAATAAACGCATGCCGCATGGTTACGTCCCCGGCGATGGGGCGGGCAATCTGGCCGTCGCCATCCATCTACTCTCGGCGGTCATCATCATCCTCGCCGGAACGATTCAACTTATACCGCAAGTCCGGGACCGGGCACCGTCCTTTCATCGCTGGAACGGTCGTCTCTACATCGTGACCGCCTTCACCATCAGCATTGCCGGTCTTTATATGATGTGGGTCCGTGGCACCGTTGGCGACCTTTCTCAACACCTGGGAACCAGCCTCATGGCCGTCCTGATCATGCTCTGCGCCGTCATGGCGCTGCGCTACGCGCTGGCCCGGGATTTCAAGGCCCATCGCCGGTGGGCGCTTCGTCTGTACCTGGTGGTGAGTGCGTCCTTGTTCATCAGAGCAGGATTATTTCTCTCGTTCCTCCTCAATCACGGCCCTTTCGGTTTCGATCCGACCACGTTTACTGGCCCGTTCCTCACGTTCATCTCTTTCGCCCAATACCTGGTGCCCCTTGCCGTTCTTGAGATCTATCTGCGCACCCAGGAGCGGGCCGCCGCGCCGGGCCGGTTCGCGATGGCCGCCGGTCTTCTTGTATTGACCGTGGCCCTGGGCGTTGGAATTTTTGCAGTCACCATGGGGGGCTGGCTGCCTGCCATCAAAAAGGCCTACGACAGCCGCAAATCCATTGCCGAAACGCTCTCTGCAACGATCGCATCCAGCGGCATCGACGCGGCCGTCAAGCAATACCATGACATCAAGGCCGCCAAATCAGCCACCTACAACTTCCATACAGGCGAGCTCAATGCACTGGGCTACCAGCTCCTTCGCGCCAAGAAGCTCAAGGCAGCCATCCGCATCTTCCAGCTCAACGTCGAAGCCTATCCGCAATCGAGCAACGCCTTTGACAGCCTGGGGGAGGCTTATCTGGACGACGGCAACAAACCGCAGGCCATCGCCAGCTATCACAAAGCCATCCAGCTAGACCCAAAGAACGGCAATGCCGGCACGATGCTGAAGAAGCTCAAAGCTCCCTGATTTGTGCTCCAGCAGGCAAGCTTGATTCGATCGCTTACTAAGGAGAGCACATATGACTCGCACGACGAACGCAAGAATCGCCGGCTTCACGTACCTCTTCTACATAGCGGTCGCCTTCCCCAGCATGGTCCTGTTCGGCCGGGCAGCCAGCGGCAAGGGGACTGCCGCGAAGCTCGCGAGCATCGTCCAGCACGCGTCAGACGTGCGCGTCGCCGTCGTGCTCGCGCTGCTCGGCTGCTTCTCGGCCCTGGTGCTGGCGGTGACGCTGTATGGGA
This sequence comes from Thermoanaerobaculia bacterium, assembly GCA_036264355.1. GTDB lineage: Bacteria > Acidobacteriota > Thermoanaerobaculia > Multivoradales > UBA5704 > UBA5704. The sequence continues at coordinate 39,774 of DATARD010000151.1, read as the reverse complement.
TCACGCGTGACGAGGACCACGAGCTCGCCATGCTGGCCCTGGCCTGCCGCGTTGGCGAAGGAGTGCTCGGTGCGGCCAGCCTTCCAAAGATGCTGGGACTGCTGGGGCTCGCGACGGCGGCGGCCGGTGCGGGTGCCACCGACGCCGCGGCAGCGAACGCGCTCGGAGGATTCCTGCTGACGCCAAGTGGAACGGGCGCGAGTTTCTTCGCCGTGGGGAGCACCCTCTTCTCCTGGCTTCTCCTGCGCGGCCGGATGGTCCCTGTCGCACTGGCCTGGCTCGGCGTCCTCGCGTCCGTCCTGCTCGTGGTGGCCCTTCCCCTGGAGCTCGCCGGCTTCCTCAAACTGAACTGGTATCTGTGGATGCCGATGCTCGTGTTCGAAGTCGTGCTCGGGCTGTGGCTGCTCATCAAGGGAGTCGTCGCGCAAAGAGCTCGATGAGCCCCTACAATATTCGCCCACCTCATTCGTCTACAACCGTAGATGAAGGGCGCGGAGAGCTTGGAGCGAATGGCACTCGAACAGGACCAGCGGATCTCCGAAGTGGTCAGGCGGGAGCAGTCGCGGCTGCGCAACTTCATTCGTCGGCGTGTGCCCGACCCGCGTGACGCGGAGGACATTCTGCAGGACGTCTTCTACGAATTGGTGGAAGCGAACCGCCTGCTGATGCCGATCGAGCACGTCACCGGCTGGCTGTTTCGCGTGGCGCGCAATCGCATCACCGACCTCTTCCGCAAGAAGAAGCCGGAGAGCTTCGGCGATGCCGCCACCGCGGACGAGGAAGACGAGCTGCTGCGGTTGGAAGACCTGCTGCCCTCGCCCGATGCCGGACCGGAGGCGCTTTACGCCCGCAACGTGCTTCTCGACGAGCTCGAGCTGGCGGTCGAGGAGCTGCCGGCGGAGCAGCGCGCGGTGTTCGTTGCCCACGAGTTGGAAGGACGCAGTTTCAAGGAGATGGCCGCCGAGACCGGCGTGAGCGTGAACACGCTGCTCTCGCGCAAACGTTATGCGGTGCTGCACCTGCGGGAGCGGTTGCAGAGCCTCTACGAAAGTATGAGGGACTGAACATGAGAAGGAAAAAGAGATTGATCTTCATCGCTCCGCTGGCGCTTCTGGGGATGGCGCTCTTTGTCTTCATCGGCGGCGAAATCGTGCAGCACCTGTGGAATTGGCTGCTGCCGCCGCTCTTCGGCTGGCGCGAGGTCAGCTTCTGGCAGGCGCTTGGGCTGCTGGCGCTGTGCCGGATCCTCTTCGGCGGATTTGGCTGGCATGGCTCCAGTCGGTCCAAGGTCCGCCGTCGCATGGAAGAGCGTTGGGCGAGCATGACCCCTGAGGAGCGGGAACGATTCCGGCAAGGCATGCGCGCCCGTTGCGGCTTCGGCCCATCCGCGGAGGAGAAAGGAGACTCATGAAAGCCATTGTTTATCACGACTACGGCTCGTCCGACGTGCTCAGATGTGAGGAAATTGAAAAGCCTGTGGCCGGGGATGATGAAGTCTTGATAAAAGTTCACGCGGCTTCCGTCAATCCACTGGACTGGCACCTCATGAGAGGCACGCCGTACCTCGGTCGTTTATGGTTCGGCCTGCTCAAACCAAAGGACACACGGCTCGGCCGTGACGTGGCCGGCCAGGTTGAAGCGGTGGGCAGGAACGTAACCCGGCTCAAGCCAGGCGACGAGGTGTTCGGCGCGTGCTCTGGAGCCTTGGCCGAGTATGCGTGTGCTTCCGAGTCAGCGTTGGCCGTGAAGCCGGAGAACCTGACGTTTGCGCAGGCGGCTTCTGTGCCTGTGGCGGCATTCACCGCATTGCAGGGTCTCCGCGACAAGGGACGGATTCGGCCGGGGCAGAAGGTCCTGATCAATGGCGCGGCAGGAGGCGTGGGTACGTTCGCCGTGCAGATCGCCAAGTCGTTCGGCGCCGACGTGACCGGCGTCTGCAGTACGAGGAATGTGGGCATGGTCCTCTCCATCGGCGCCGATCAGGTCATCGACTACACCCGAGAGGATTTCACCTGCAATGGGCAACGTTACGACCTGATCCTAGACTGCATCGGGAATCATTCGTTGTCAGCCTGCCGGCGCGTCTTGAATTCCCAGGGGATCTACATCGTGATCGGCGGACCGGACGGCCGGTGGATCGGTCCTCTGGCGCTTCTGATCAAAGCGCTGGTGTTGTCACGGTTCGTGAGCCAGAGCCTGGTCATGCTCATGGCGAGAAGGAGCCAAGAGGACCTGACCGTCCTGCGCGAGCTCATGGAGGGCAGAAAGGTGACGCCGGTGATCGACAGGCGCTACGGGTTGAGTGAGGTCGCTGAGGCCATCCGGTATCTGGAAGAAGGACACGCTCGAGGAAAAGTGGTAGTTACTTTTGATTAGGCCAAAAATAACGGACTGCATATCCGCCGTCGCGGCGTTGACGTGGATTAGGAACCGGCGTAGAATCCGGGAGCTGATGGAGAAGCCGAAGCTGTGTTGAGAATCGTGCTCTCAGTTTTCGCGGTGGTCATGGTCCTGTACCTGGGGGCCTGCGCCATTCTGTATGCGGTCCAGCGATCTCTGATTTACTATCCGCAGCCCCGCTCGGCGGGGGCGTCCATGACGATCCTCAAGCTGCCGGTCGCCGATGCGAACGTGCTGGTGTCGGTGCGGCCACACGACGGGCCCAAGGCCTTGATCTATTTCGGCGGCAACGCCGAGGACGTTTCCCGGAACCTGCCCGCGTTCTCTCAGGCTTTTCCGGATCACTCCATCTATCTGCTTCACTACAGGGGTTACGGCGGCAGCTCCGGATCGCCATCCGAGGAATCGATTCAGCGCGACGCGATGGCCTTGTTCGACAAGGTTCATGCCGAGCATCCTCAGACGGCGGTGGTTGGCCGCAGCCTGGGCTCGGGCGTCGCCGTTCACCTCGCCAGCCAGCGCCCGGCGTCGCGCCTGATCCTGATCACGCCCTACGACAGCCTCCAAGAGATTGCCGCTAGACATTTCCCGCATATGCCGGTGAAGTGGCTGTTGCGCGACAAGTTCGAATCTTGGAGGTACGCGCCCCGTGTTGCCGTACCGACCCTGTTGATGGCGGCTGAGCATGACGAAGTCATCCCTCGCTCGAGTACGGAGCGGCTCTACGCGTGCTTCGCCAAAGGTGTGGCCTCGTTGCAGGTCATCCCAGGAACAGGTCACAACACGATATCCGAGAGCCCTCAGTACCTCGAAATGATTCGGGCTGCGCTGTCAGGAGCGCCCGCCGCTTCGTTCCCGCCGCAGACATACCCCTCCAGAAGGTCCTCGCAAGCAGAGTGAGGGGAATCCAGAGCTCCAGGCGTTAAGAGACTCGGACAATTCGTTGCTCGTCGATCCCCCAGGAAGAATCTCCCTTTCCCCTGAGGGTCCAGGATGCAGCGGATGCAACGCCTTCAGGAGGTTTCTATGGCTATGCGATACGTCGCACGCCGTTCTGTCTTGTCTCTGATCCCCCCGTTATTCGTCCTCGCAGGTCTGGTCGCCGCGCTGCCTGCGGCGGCCGCGGGGACCAGAGCCCACCTGGCCGACTTCAAGCCGGCCACCGCGGCCCGGCCGGGACGCTTCACGCTCTTTGAGAGCGGCCAGGTCCGCCCTCTGGCGCTGTCACCGAGCGGCAAGCTCCTCTTCGCGGCCAATACACCGGACAACCGCCTCGAAGTCTTTCGCATCGAGGGCCACGGCCTGGAGCATCGCGCCTCCATCCCTGTCGGCCTCGAGCCGGTGGCCGTCGCGGCGCGCAACGACGACGAGGTCTGGGTCGTCAACCACCTCTCCGACAGTGTCAGCGTGGTCGCGCTGACTCAAGGCGGGAACAGCGGCCGCGTCGTGCGCACCCTGCTGGTGGGAGATGAGCCGCGCGACATCGTCTTCGGCGGCGCGGGGAAAAACCGCGCCTTCATCACCACCGCCCACCGCGGCCAGAACGTCCCTTACGATCCCCAGCTCACCACTCCCGGCGTGGGCCGGGCGGACGTCTGGGTCTTCGATGCGAACCATCTCGGCGCCACGCTCACGGGAACGCCGCTCACCATCGTCACGCTGTTCAGCGACACGCCGCGCGCCCTGGCGGTGAGCCCGGACGGCAGCAAGGTCTACGCGGCGGCGTTCCACTCCGGAAATCGCACCACGACCATCAACGAGGTTCTGGTGCCGGACGGCGGGGAAGCCAAGGGGGGCGTGCCCGGGCCCAACACCAACGCCGATGGCTCGCCGCGACCGGAGGTGGGGATCATCGTCAAGTTCAACGGCACCCACTGGGTCGACGAGCTCAACCGGATCTGGGATGACAAAGTCCGGTTCTCCCTGCCCGACAAGGACGTCTTCGTCATCAACGCGAACGCCAATCCGCCGGCGCAGCTCGGCGGCGCTGCCGGATACTACCAAGGCGTCGGCACCATCCTCTACAACATGATGGTGAACCCGGTGAGCGGGAGAGTCTACGTCTCGAACACCGAGGCGGGGAATGACAAACGCTTCGAAGGGCCCGGCATCTTCGCCGGCCACAGCCTTCGCGGCCACCTCCACGAGAGCCGGATCACCGTCCTCGGCCCAGCGGGCAGCGTCGCTCCGCGGCACCTCAACAAACACATCAATTACGCCGCCTGCTGCGACACGATTCCCAACGCCGAGAACGACAAGAGCCTCGCTCTGCCGCAGGAGATGGCGGTCACCAGCGACGGCCGGACCCTCTACGTCGCGACGCTCGGCACGTCCAAGATCGGCGTCTTCGATACCCACGCCCTGGAGAACAATACGTTCACGCCGAGCACCTCGGATCAGATCAAGGTCTCCGGCGGCGGCCTCACCGGCCTGGTGCTCCAGGAGGACAAGCATCGCCTTTACACGCTGACCCGCTTCGACAACTCGATCGCCATCGTCGATACGGTCTCCGGCGGAGAGATCGAGCACGTCGCCATGCACAATCCCGAGCCGCCGAGCGTGGTGGCCGGGCGTCCCTTCCTCTACGACACGTCGTTCTCTTCGAGCCACGGGGATTCGTCCTGCGCCGGTTGCCACGTCTCCGGTGACTTCGACAGCCTGGCCTGGGACCTCGGCAATCCGGACGGCTTGGTGCAACCCATTCCGGGGCCGTTCGAGATTCCTCCCTCGGCGCTCGGGCTGCTGGACAGCCATCACCCCATGAAGGGACCGATGACGACGCAGAGCCTGCGCGGCATGGCGAACCACGGGCCGATGCACTGGCGCGGCGACCGCACTGGCGGCAACGACAACCCGAGCGCGCAGCCGGACAGCGGCACGTTCGACGAGGTCGCGGGATTCAAGAAGTTTCAGGCGGCCTTCCCCAATCTCCTGGGGCGCAGTGGGCCGATCGACGACACGGCCATGGAGAAGTTCGCCGCCTTCATCCTCCAGGTCACCTATCCGCCCAATCCGATCCGGATGCTCTCCAACCACCTCACCCCGAGCCAGCAGGCGGGGCGGGATTTCTTCATGAACAACATATCCGACCTCGCCAACAAAGGCACCTGCGAGTCGTGCCACCGGCTCGATCGCCGCGCGAACGAAGCCCAGGGCGTGGCCGCTCCAGGCTTCTTCGGCACCGACGGCCGCTATACCTTCGATGGCGGAACGGAGGGATTCAAAACGCCGCACCTCCGCAACCAGTACCAGAAAGTCGGCATGTTCGGGATGCCGGACATTCCGACGCTCCCCGGCAGCGGCGCCTTCATGGGCGATCAGGTCCGCGGCTTCGGTTTCAACCACGACGGGAGCATTCCCACGGTCTTCCGTTTCAACAGCGTCACCACCAATGGGGCGGGCTTCGACCAGTCTCCGGCGACTCCCGGCGGGTTCCTGCCCGGACCGGCCGGCGAGTTGCAGAAACGCCAAGTCGAGGATTTCCTGCTCGCTTTCGACAGCAACCTGGCCCCCATCGTCGGGCAGCAGACGACGCTCACGAAAGACAATGCCACGGCGGTCGGAGCTCGGATCGACCTCCTGGTCGACCGCGCTCGAGCGGGGGAATGCGATCTGGTGGTCAAAGGCGGGAGCGACCATGGCGAAAAAGGTTATCTCTACGACGTCGATTCGGGTCTGTTCATCGGCAACCGGAGGAGCGACGCGCCGGTCTCCGATGCCAGCCTGCGGCAACGCGCCTCGCAGAAAGGCGGCGAGCTGACCTACACCTGCACCCCGCCGGGCTCGGGGGTACGCATCGGCATCGATCGCGACGAGGACGGTGTCCTTGACGGCGATGAGGAGGACGCCGGGAGCGGCCCGGCGGATGCGGCCAGCACGATCCGCGCGGGCGGTGGCGGGGGAGCGGCGAGGTCCTGCTCAGCGTCGGCGGGTTGAGTCCGCGAGGTTGTCGTGAGGTTCTAGAGAGCCCTCCTCCGAAGAGGAGGGCTCTCGTTGTACAATCCTCCCAAGAGATCGGAGTTAAAGCCTTGAAGATTCCTGCATATCACATCGACGCTTTCGCCGGGACAGTCTTCTCCGGAAATCCCGCCATGGTCTGCCCCCTGGATCGTTGGCTCGAGGGCGAGACCCTGCAACTCATCGCCAGGGAGAACGGTCTCCCTGTAACGGCATTCTTCGTCGAGCACGAGGATTGCTACGAGCTGCGCTGGTTCACCCCCACGGTTGAGCTGAACCTTTGTGGACATGGCACTGTGGCCGCTGCCGCGGTCATTTTCGATTCCATGGACACGTCGAAGAAAAAGAAGACCGTAGCCTTTACGACAAAGGGCGGGACCTTCAACGTCGTCAAGAACGGTGAGCTCATCGACCTGGATTTCCCGATCCATGAAGCGGTGTCATGCCCGACAAAACCAGCGGATCTGGTGCGCGCCCTGGGCAGAGAACCGAAGGAAATCCTCAAAGCCAAGAATTATCTGGCAGTGTATGAGGCAGAAGCGGACATTCGCGCCATTGCTCCGGATATGGAGCTTCTGAAGGAGGTTGATTGTCTGGGGGTGATCGTCACGGCGCAGGGGGAGGGCTGCGACTTCGTCTCGAGATACTTTGCCCCGAAGATCGGCATATCCGAAGATGCCGCAACCGGTTCGACGCACTGTACGTTGGCGCCGTACTGGTCCCGGAGATTGGGGCAGCGAAAGCTCCATGCCATCCAGCTCTCTCAGCGTCGAGGGGAGCTCTGGTGCGAGTCCCTTGACGACCGGGTCAGAATTTCCGCCAGAGCCGTGCGCTACGCCGAGGGCTTTCTCTATGTGTAAAAGCGTGAACACGGTCTGACCCAGGCGTTCCGCTTCCGTCGTACAATCCACCCGTCCTCATGGTCACCCAGCCCTTATCGAGCCGGCGCGGCGGCAGCTTCCCCAGCGGCTGCCTGGTGCTGTTCTTCGCCGTCTTCTTCCTGGTGGGGCTCGCAGCCTTCTACTTCGTCACTCTGCGCCCGGTGATGAGCTACGTCGCCGCCCGATCGTGGCAGGAGACGACTTGCACGGTGCTCTCCAGCCAGGTCGGCACGCACTCGGGGTCGGACAGCACGACCTACAGCGTCGACGTCGTCTACACCTACGTCCTCGACGGCAGAGCCTACCAGTCCGACCGCTATGGCTTCCTCGGCGGCTCGTCGAGCGGGCGGACGGGGAAGGAGGAGATCGTGGCCCGCTATCCGCCGGGCGCCCGCGTCTCTTGCTGGGTCGATCCGGCCCATCCCGACCAGGCGGTGCTGAGCCGCGAGCCCGCCGCCGAGTGGCTCATCGGCCTCGTCCCCCTCGCCTTCCTGCTCATCGGCGCCGGCGGCATCGTCTGGTCGCTGCGCATGAGCCAGCGGGCGCGGGCCGCGGCCACGGCGCTCCCCATGGCGCCGGCGGAGGCGTTCGGCGTCCAGGCGCCGGCCGTCCTCGGGGGGGCCGCCGGTGGATCGCTGGAGCTGAAGCCGGCGGCCACGCCGTTGGGGAAGCTCATCGCCCTGATCCTCGTCGCCCTGTTCTGGAACGGCATCATCTCGGTCTTCGTCTGGCAGGCCGCCAAGGGCTGGCGCACGGGAGGGCCCGACGGTTGCCTGACCCTGTTCCTGGTCCCCTTCGTGCTGATCGGGCTCGGCCTGATCTTCGCCGCCGGCCGCCAGTTCCTCATCCTGTTCAACCCGCGGCTCCATCTCACTTTGACCCCCGGCACCCTCGCCGCCGGCGAGAGCGGCTATCTGCAGTGGAGCTTCAGCAGCGGGGGCGGCGGGGTGAAGCGGCTCACCATCGTGCTCGAAGGGCGGGAGGAGGCCCGCTACCGGCGAGGGACGAACACCTACACCGACAAGGCGGTCTTCGCCACCCTGACGCTGGTGGACACCCGGCAGGAGCTGGAGATCCCGAGCGGCGGCGCGAGCTTCGCCGTGCCGGCCGACAGCATGCCGTCCTTCTCCGCGCCCCACAACAAGATCCGCTGGGCGCTGAAGGCGCATGGCGACATTCCGGGCTGGCCGGACTCGGATGACGAGTACGAGGTGCTGGTGCGGCCGGGAAGGGGAGCCTGATGGAGCAGATCCAGATCGAGACCCGCGACGGCGCCACGGTCTTCGCACCCGGCGAGACGGTGGAGGGCACGGCCTCCTGGCAGCTCGAGAAGCCCGCGCGGTCGATCGAGCTGCGCCTCTTCTGGTACACGCAGGGCAAGGGGAATCAGGACGTGGGCGTGGTGACGACCGTGCCATTCCCCGATCCGGCTCTCCAGGACCGCCGCAGCTTCAGCATCCCCCTGCCCGCGGGGCCGTACAGCTTCTCGGGCAAGCTCATCTCGCTGATCTGGGCCCTGGAGGTGGTGGCCGAGCCCGGCGCGCGGGCCGGCCGCCTCGAAATCGTCGTCTCGCCCTGGCGGAGGGAGGTCGTGCTCCAGCCGCATTTTCCAGCGGTGTAGGCCGTGCGGGCGCGGGACAATCCCTTCGCCGCCCAGCGCCTGGCAGCGATCCCGTATCGTCTCTCGGGGCCGACCTGGGAGGAGCTGCTGGATCGCCTCGCCGCCCTGCGCTGCCGCGCCGCCCTGGTGGGACCCCACGGCCGGGGCAAGACCACCCTGCTGGAGGAGCTGGCCCGGCGGCTGGAAGGACGCGGGCTGCGGACTCGGCTGGTCACCCTCCACGAAGGCGACCGCCGGCTGTCCGCAGCGCAGCGGGGGACGCTCTTCCGGGGCCTCACGGCGCGGGACGTCCTGCTCGTCGACGGCGCCGAGCAGCTCGGCCGCCTCGCCTGGCTGGAGGTCCGCACCCGCAGCCGCGCCGCCGGCGGGCTGGTGATCACCTCCCACCGACCCGGCCTGCTGCCGACTCTCCACGAATGCCGCACCACGCCCGAGCTGTTGGCGGGGATCGTCGCCGATCTGGTTGGAGGGGAGGAGGCCGGGCGGCTGCCGTCCGCCGAGGAGCTCCACGTCCGCCATGGCGGCAACGTCCGCGATGCGCTGCGGGAGCTCTACGATCTTTGCGCGGGCCTCACTTCGTCGCCCGCTGCCAGAACAGGATCGCCGTCACCACGAGGCCGATGACCACCACGGCGACCCGCGCCTTCTCCCGGCCGATGCGCTTCGCGAAGCGGGCGCCGGCGTAGCCCCCCACGGCGCCGCCGCCCACGATGACCAAAGCCGCAGGCCAGACCACGGCACCCTTGAAGATGAAGTAGGCTGCCGCCACGACGTTGATGCAGAAGCCCAAGAAATTCTTGATGCCGTTGGCGGCGTGGATGTTGGCCAGTCCGAGGAAGCCCAGCAGAGCGAGCATGAGGATGCCGATCCCGGCGCCGAAATAACCGCCATAGACGGCGACTCCGAGCTGGAGGAGGATGGCCAGGGTCCAGCGCCCCGGCGAGGGATCGTCCTGCGCGGCCGGCGCGGCCGGCACCGGGTCGGTCTTCCGTGTCGCGCTCCAGCGGGCGAAGAGCCCCTGCGCCATGAATAGGACGGTGGCGAAGAGGATCAGCAGCGGCGCCAGGGAGGCGAACGTCTTCTCCGGCGTGCGCAGCAGGAGCACGGAGCCCACGGCGCCGCCGATCAGGCTGGGCAGGAACAGCCGCTTCAGCCATCCCTGATACGTCCGCACGTCGTCGCGGAAGCCGTAGAGGCTGGTCAGCGAGGCAGGCAGGAGGGCGACGGTCGACGTGGCATTGGCGGCGATGGACGGCAGGCCCAGAAAGACCAGCGCCGGGAAGGTGAGGATCGTCCCGCCGCCAGCCATGGCGTTCATGACGCCGGCGCCGAAGGACGCGGCGATGAGGATCAGGGCCTGAGGGAGGGTCATGGGAGTCTTCTCGTCTCGGGCTCTGGTGCTCGACGCGGAGGAGGATATCCGAGAAGCTGGCCGCCCGGACTCCGGGGAAGCAAAGACACAAAGGACAACAGGGAGCAGGGACGACAAGGACACGAAGAGTCACTGCGGTTGCGGCGAGAGCTTCCGCGCCGTCTCCGCCAGAAGCTTGGCGGCCTCTTTGTCCTCGGAGTTCTTCAGGACGCACTCGGAGAGATAGAGGTTCGCCCTGAAGTAGTCGCCCCGCTCGTAGTAGACCATCCCGATCCCCTTGCGAGCCTCGGATGACTCGACATTGTCGGGCCGGTGGTCCAGCACCTGTTCCCACGCCTTCAGGGCGCCCTCGGTCTGCTTCTCGTCTTTCAACGCCCAGCCGAGGCCGTTCAGGGCCGCATAGTTGGCGGGCCATTTCGCCAGCACACGCTCGAAGTAGGGACGGGCTTCGAAGTGGCTGCCGATCTTCTGCAGGCACCAGCCTTTGCCGAGCAGGGCCGCGCCGTCTCCAGGGTGCCTGGCGAGCACCTGGGTGAACAGGGCCGAGGCCTCGCTGTAGCGCTCCTCGTAGAACAGACGCCACCCCCGTGTGGTCTCGGGGTCCCAGCTCAACAGATAGCCGGGCTCGAGCCGCCAGCGCAGATAAGGCGTGAGCTGCCCACCGTCCACCGCCTGCTTCATGACCTGAATCCAGCGGTCGTCCGGCCGCTCTGAAGCGAGCTTGCGCACGAGAGGGATGGCCTCCTGCATCCGCCCCTCCAGCAGCCGCACCCGGGCGACGGCCCGGTCGGCGTCGGCCTTCAGCCAGTATTCCTCGGCCTCCTTGTAGCGGCCGGAGTAGAAGTAGATGTCCCCGAGGTTGTGGAAGCTCCGCTCGTGGCCGGGTTCGATTTCGAGACAGCGGCGCCAGCAGCGAACGGCTTCGTGAGTCTGGCCGCTGTAGAAGTAGGTGATCGCCAGAGCGTCCCAGGCCTCCACCATTCCGGGGGCGAGCTCGGTGGCGAGCCGGAGCTCGCGCAAGGCCTTCGGGAGCTCCTTCGACCAGGCCAGGGAGCTCCCATGGGTGACCAGGGTGCGGGCCGTCTCCTCGGTGGGTTTGGAAGGCGGATCGTGCGCGGTCCTCCGCACGTCGAACGCCAGCCAGAACCCGGAGGCTCCAAGGAGCACTCCCACGAGCAGCGTGATGGCCGTGAGGCGCCGGCGCCGGCCCTGCTCCTCGCGCTTCAGCGAACCGATGAGGCCCGGGTCCGCCAAGTCGGTGAGGAACTGGTCCAGCCGCTTCGCTTCCGCGTTGCTCCGCCCCGCACTTCCTGCCAGGAGTCGAAAATTCTTGAAATTCGCCACAGGTCTCTTGCTCTGACTCCACGCGTCGTTGAGCCAATCGCTCATCTCAATATACGCAAGAGTGAGACCAGAGTTACAACAATTTGCAGGCACCCGCCGAAAACGACGACGGGCCTCAGATCGCTTTGATCAGACGGGCTGCGGCTTCGGTCCTCTCCTTGTCGTCGAAGGCCTCGTCGCGGTCCCCGCTGCTCTCCAGGATCACCAGCCGCAATGCCTCGATGATCTTGTCGAGCCGCGAGCGGACGGTGGGATAGGACACTCCCGCCTGTTCGGCGATGGCCTTCAGGTTGCCGCTCGCCAGGACGAACATCTCGATGAAGCGCTGGTGCTCCACCGGAATCCGGGCCAGACGCGGCGCCGGGAAGCCGGCGTCGACCGAGATCTCGCAGGAGGGACAGCTCATCCGGGTCACCTGCATGGCCCGATGGCAATAGGGGCAGTGGTTGGTGACAGGTTCAGGAGACATATTGAGGTCCCGGGATTCCAAACAGACTATCCCCGTCCTCTCGTGGAGTCAATGTTGTCTTCTCACCAGGGGAGTTATAGTGGCGCACGGGAGGAGCAGAGATGAAGACGCGCGCGTTCGGACCGATCGGTGAGGAGGTGGCCGTCGTCGGCCAGGGGACCTGGAACCTGGAGCGGGACGACCGCCGTGCGGCCCTCGCGGCCCTGCGGCGCGGCTTGGACGCGGGGATGACCCACGTCGACACGGCGGAGATGTACGGCGACGGCAGGGTGGAGGAGATCGTGGGGGAGGCTCTCGTCGGCCGGCGCGACGAGGTTTTCCTGGTGAGCAAGGTGCTGCCGCAGAACGCCTCGCGGCGCGGCACCGTCCAGGCCTGCGGCCGCTCCCTCCATCGCCTGCGGACCGATCACCTGGACTGCTATCTCCTCCACTGGCCGGGCTCCTACCCCCTCAAGGACACCCTCGCCGCCTTCGAGGAGCTGGTGGCGGCGGGAAAGATTCGCTCCTGGGGCTTGAGCAACTTCGACGAGGAGGGGCTCGCCCGTGCCGTGGCCCTCGCCGGCCCGGACCGGGTGGCCTGCAACCAGGTCCTCTATCATCTGCAGGAGCGGGCCATCGAGCACGCGGTGATCCCCTTCTGTGCCGAGCACGACATCGCCGTGGTGGCCTACAGTCCCTTCGGCTCGGGCGAATTCCCCTCGCCCGGGAGCGCGGGCGGCCGGGTCCTGGCCGAGATCGCCAAGGCCCGCGGCGCCACCCCGCACCAGATCGCCCTCGCCTTCCTGCTACGCCTGCCCTCTCTTTTCGCCATCCCCAAAGCCGCGAACGCGGAGCACGCGGCGGACAATGCCGCGGCAGCCGAAATCGAGCTCAGCGAGGACGAAGTGCGTCGTCTCGACCGGGCCTTCCCGCGCGGGCCGCGGCGGAAGGGCGTGCCGACGTTGTAGAGTGGAGGAGAGACGACTCCCCGGTCCCGGCGGCGAAGCCCTGGTACCGGGGAGTTAGGCGGTACAACGATCAGCAGGGGCAGACCGAGGGCCTCGTGGGGCAGACCAGGGAGGTGCAGCGGGAGTCGGGGCCGGTGAATCCTGCCGCCACCGGCTGCAACTCGTGCGTGTTGAGGCGACGAAGTGTCTCACGGTTGAGACTCAGCTTCGATGGCTTGAACGCTTTCTTCATGGCTTGGCTCCCCTGGAGAGATGCCGGCGGTCGAGATTGAGGCCGGCAGGCTTTCCCTCTAAGAAAGGTGCTGAGCCATCCCTGGGGCGAGCCGCGCGAGGTGACGTCAGACATGGATGCCGAAGAGACGAAGTACACGCGCGTCGAGTACGAGAGAAGGTTCCTCGTTCCACCCGAGGCGGACTGGAGGAGCGCGGTCGAACCGTACTCCAAGACTTTCGAGGACAAATACCTCCGTCATTCCAGACTGCGGCTGAGAATCCTGACCGACTCGGACACCGGGCGGCGGATCATCAAATTGACCAAGAAGTCTGAGTCGGATTCGCCCTATTTTCAGACCATCAGCCGGATTCTCCTGTCAACGAGAGAGTACGAGCTCCTCGACGCTCTGGAGGGAGATCGGCTCAGAAAGACCCGTCATTATCACATCGATCACGGCCGGGCATTCTCGATCGACGTCTTCGAGGGCGAGTTGGACGGGTTGATCCTGTGTGAGACCGAGGCGGAGGGGCTCGCCGAGCTGATGTCGATCCAGCCTCCGCCATACGCGAGGCGTGAAGTCACGACCGATCCCTTTTTCACCGGGGGAAACCTTTGCCGGGCTTCACGCTCCGATCTGCGAAGCAAGCTTGCCACGTTCGGGAAGCCTACCCGGGTTGGGTAGACGGCTGGCGTTCGAGCGCCGCGCGATTCCAGCCGGCGAGAGTCGCGGCAGCCTCATCATCTCGACCGGAACGGGCCAGATGCCCGCTTGGATGCCGAGGTCGCGGAGCGTCGCGCGACTGATACATAGCCGAAGTGGAGAGGCCCTGCCGTTCGCAAAGGGCATCTGTCGGTGAGGTAGAAATGGTAGACTGTCCTATGGGTTCGGGAGGGGCGGCCCAAGCCAACTCCCAGGGAGGCGGGATGCATAGATCCATCGAGCTGGCAGCATGGGCGGCGGCGCTTTTCGCCGTTCTCGTCGTCCTCACCGCCTGTCCCGGTTCTCGAACCTCACCGTCCACCTCGGCGGTCACCCCGAACACCACCGACCCGCAATGGGTCCACCAAAGAGATCCGCATGCCAAGGTCGCCCTCGTGTTCATCCACGGCATCTTCGGCGACACGCTGGGGACCTGGACGAGCTCGAACGGCACGACGTTCTTCGACCTCGTCGACAAGGACCCTGATCTCGGGCCCAAGGTCGACTCGTTAGCCTTCGGGTATACCTCCAAGATGATCGGCGCCGGCTCCTTCGACATCCAGGAGGCCGCCAACCGACTGCACCTCTACCTCAGAAACAAAGGTGTGCTCGACTATCCGGCCATCGTGTTCGTCGCGCACAGTATGGGCGGGCTGGTCGTGCTGCGAGAGCTATTGACGCACCGTGAGATGCTTGAGCGCGTGCCGCTCATCCTGTTCTATGCCACGCCCCAGGAGGGCTCCCAGATCACGACGATTGCGCGGAAGGTGGCAAAGAACCCCGCGCTGGAGCAAATGCTGCCCGCCGATCGCAACGGCTACCTGCGCCTGCTCAACGACGAATGGAGAGCGCTCGACGCGGCCAAAAGGCCGCCCATTCGTTGCGCCTACGAGAAACAGCCCACGTACGGGGTCATGGTGGTACCCTGGTCGAGCGCCACTCGCTTCTGCGATGAGCAGGCGCTGCCTATCGAAGCCGATCACCTCACGATCGTGAAACCGGATCGGCCGGGTCACGACTCGATGGTGTTCCTCTCAACGATGCTCAAGCAGTACGTGTTGGGCAAACAGCTCGTGGCAAAGCTTGAGACGCCGGATTTTCAGGTGGAGAAGGATTACGCCGTGCTCACGATGAACGACCCATTCGGTAAGCGCGATGCCCGCCTGGTGAACGCGGGCGGCACGAAGCTGCGATACACGCTGGCGCAGTTTCCGGACAACGGGCTCTACGTCATTCCAGGAGCCGGGCCGGACGAGCTCGCTCCCAACAGCACCCGCACTCTCCAATTCGTGGTGGGTTACGGAGCGAAGGATGCCGAGTACCGCTTCCTGCTGACTTCCGATATCCCGACGAGCCAGACGGTTGTCGTGCGCATCCAGAACCTGCCGGCCGTGCAGACAGCCCGGCGGGAGACGGCGCTGGAGGTGACTCGCGACCTGAACGGCGCGCTTTCAGACCCGCAGGAGCTGGAGCGGCTGAAGCGAGCGGGGGCGGAAGACCCGGCGGCGGCCCAGCGCCTCGTCGGCATCGTCAAGGACAGCATCGCCAAACGCAACCCTCACTTGGCTCCGAGCGGGCAGTGGCTGCTGTCCGCCGAGTTGCTGAACGCCGTCAACTGGCCAGGCCTCGCCGTGCGCGCGCTCCAGAACGCCCAGAAGGCGGAGCCCGCCGTCGTGCAGGTGCCGGCGGTACGCCACCTGGCGAGCGTGTCCGCCACGCTCGCAGGTCAGCCGCAGGTATTCCCAGGCGTGGAGGTCAAATCGCTCGAGGTGAGCAAGGCACATTCCGAGGTCGGCACCAATCCGTTCACGGATACACGCGTGACGGGGGCGACGACGAACCTGGCGAGCCAGCTACAAAAGATACCATCGCTCGCCATGCAGGGATTTAGCCTTCAGGGAGACTTGAAGAACGCGCAGGGCGATACTGACGGGGCCGTCGAGGCGTACACAAAAGCTGCAGGTGTTCGAGAGTCCCCGTCGATCTCAAAGCGGATTCAAGACACGAAACAGGCGAAGCGCCTTCCCGCGAATCTGGGTTTTGGCGATGGCAAGAAAGGTGCCGCTTTCAATATAGAGCCATCGAAAGCTTGGAAGACCGACCCGAGCCGGAAGGACTCCGGGAGCTTCATCAAACCTAAAGACAGGTCAAAGATAAAGACGACGATGGACACTCCGCCGCCGTGAAGGGGCTTGCCCTAGTCTCACTCAAGGCCGGCTTCCGCGAGGAGCTCGTCGGCTCCGTACTGGAAGGGGGAGACGCCGAAACGCCCAAGTGCGTCCAGGAATTCGCTCCGCGGGAGTCCCGCGATCTCGGCGGCCCTTCCTTGCGAGACGAGCTTGAGCTCGTACCACTTGACGGCTGCCGCGAGCCGCAGCTCTTGGGCGAAACCCTGTGGGTCCTTGTGGAGGGCTGCCAGAGCGCCCTCGGGCATTTCGATCGTCATTCGAACCATGTCCTCATCTCCGACCTCTACCCTACCACGTCCTCTGCCTCCCCCTCAGCGCCCCGCACTCTGGTTCTTGATCACCTGCCCACCCTTCATCACGAAACTGACTCTCTCCGTCTGGCGGATGTCCTGTAGCGGATCCCCCGGGACCGCCACGAGGTCGGCGAGCTTGCCGGGCTCGAGGGTGCCGATCTTGTCGGCGAGGCCCAGCAGGTCGGCGCCGCTGGCGGTGGCGGCGAGCAGCGCCTGGGCCGGGGTCATGCCGTTTTTCACCATGAGGGCGAACTCGCGGGCGTCGAGGCCGTGCGGCTCGACCGCCGAATCAGTACCGAACGCCACCTTGACACCGATCTTCGTCGCGCGCTGGAACATTGCCTGCATCTGCGCCGCCGCCGCCCGCGCCTTGACTGCAATCGGCGGCGGGAAACGGTCCGCCTTCTCGCCCACCCACACGCCGGCGAAGATCGTCGGCACGAGATAGACCCCCTTCTCCTTCATCAGCCGCAGGGTGTCGTCCTTCAGAAAGGTGCCGTGCTCGATCGAGTCGACGCCGGCCGCGATGGCGATTTTGGCGGCCTCGTCGCCGTGGCAGTGGGCGGCGACCTTGCGGTGCCAGGCGTGCGCTTCGGAGACGATGGCGTCCATCTCCTCGCGCGTCAGCTCGGGGACGTCGACCGGATCGGAGAGCGAGAGCACGCCACCGGAGGGCATGCACTTGATCACGTCGGCGCCGAATTTGATCTGGAAGCGCACGGCCTCGCGGCACTGCGCCGGTCCGTTGCAGACCCCCTGGATCGTTCCCGCCGGTTTGATCCGCTCCGGCGGGTAGGGGGCATCGTCGGCATGGCCTCCCGTCGAGCCGATGCCGTGGTTGGCGATCAGCATGCGCGGTCCCTCCGCAATGCCGGCGTTGATGGCGTTGCGCAGGCCGAGGGCCACGTAGTCGGACGAGCCCACGTCGCGCACGGTGGTGAAGCCGGCCTCGATGGTGTCGCGGGCGTACTTGGCGGCGTAGAGCGCCTGCTCGGCGGGGAAGCGCAGGGCGCCCTGGTAGAAGTCGCGGTACCAGTCGTCCGACATCTCCATCGACAGGTGGACGTGGGCGTCGATGAAACCGGGCAGGAGCGTCGAATCTCCGAGGTCGATGACCTGGGCGCCCGGCGGCACCGTCAGGCTCTGCCCGACCTGCGTGATGTGGTCCCCCTCGACGACGACCATGCCGGGCGCCAGGGGGCGCTCCGAGGTGGAGGTGAAGACGCGCGCGGCCTTGAGCACCGTCGTACCCGGAGACCGGCCGGGGCCCTGGCCCGCGGCCGGAGCCGCGAACGGCAGCGCCATCCACAACGATACCGCTATGACACACAGCAGCTTTCTCATCCGGCTCTCCTTTTGGGACAGGGACTGCAGAGGGTGCCGAGTCTAGCAGGTGGAACCCCTGTCAGCGGGAGCCTCGTCGTCATCCTCACGGCCGACGAACGCCTGCGGCGGCTCCAGATGCCTGGAGGCGAGCTCCTTCATGCGTTGAAACGCCGCAGTAGTCAGCTCCTCGTGACGGATCGCCGCGGGGTCCGGACGCCAGCGGAAATCGCTACGGCGCGTGAGCAGGAACTCGACGAACGGCGCCAGCAGGCGGATCTCCGGACAGGCCTCCTCGACCCATAGGAACTGGCCGGCCGGATTCACCTCGAAGAAGACGTGCTCGCCGTCGGGAGTGACCGCGAAATCGAAACATCCGAAGACGATGCCGAGCCGCTCCATCAGCTCGAAGCAGCGGCGCTCGACCGCCGGCGGCAGCTCGGCCGGCCGGACCGGCAGCCTGGGGCCGCCGGCGCGCGAGTCGATCCGCGCTTCGGGGATCGCCTGCGAGTCGATCCGCGCGGCGGCGAGGAAGCCACCGAACGCGGTGACGCGAAGCTCGTAGGCCTTTTCAATCCGCGCCTGAAAGATCCCGGGAGTCGCGCGCAGGATCTCGTCGGGCGGCAGGTCCTCGGCCTCGATCTCCGAGGTGCCCAGCACGGCCGTGGTCGCCGCACCCTCCCAGCCCGCGGGGAGGAACGGCTTGTAGATTGCCCGGCCGCGGAGCGCCGCCAGGAACTCGCGGATCCGCTCCGGGTCGTTCGAGAGGAGGGTCGGCGGCACCGCGAAACCGAGGCGGGCCGCCTCCGCGAGCTGCACGGCCTTGGACTCCGCGTGCCCGCGGCTGGCGAGCGGATTGACCCAGAAGGCCGCGGGCGCCGCGAGCCGGTACAGGCCGTTGACGAACTCGCGCACCTCGCGCTCGGCGACCGGCCGGTCGGCTGGGTGGAGGCCCGCCGGCAGGAGGAGGGGGGACGCCGGCCGGCGCAGCCAGACGCCGTCGAACGGCGGCCGGGCGGACGGCAGGTCGACGCCGCGCAGCTCCCAGTCGACGCGGCCGTCGCGCAGGGCGATCGAGCCCGCCAGCAGGGTGGGGAAATCGGCGCCGAACCAGAGGAGCGGCTCGGCGCCGCGTGCCTCCAGCGCCAGCGCGACCTCGATGGAGTGCAGGTCGCGCGGCTCGGTGGCGATCAGATAGCGGGGCATGGCTACGGAGACTCCCCGGCCGGAGCGGCTCCGGCCGGGGGAAGGTAGAGTCGGTCAGGCTTCGGCCACGGCCACGATGGGACCCGAGCCACCGCCGTCCCAGCGCGGATCGCCCGGATCGGACGGATAGAGCAGAGTCCAGGTCCAGTAGCCGGCGGCGTCCGTCCCCGCCACCCGTCCGAGCTCCTCGTTCGGCAGCTCGCGCGCTAGGCGGCGTCCCAGGATGCGGTTCGTAGTGTTCTTCTTCAATGGGCACCTCCTTGTTTTGCTTCGGAGCGCTGTGACGATCGGGCGCTCCCTAATCTTCCAGAGTGCTGGCAGAGGAGAGGAGCGAGACAGTGAGGAGTAGATCGGACCGGTATCGCCGCACCGGAGACGACCCGCCGTCCCCGTGGCCTCCGCAACGATCTCGTATCGGGTCTGGGTCGTCTCTACGGCACCTCGGAGACGCGGCTAGGCCAGGGGTTACGGAGGTGTTGGAAGATTCCGTTTTACCCCCGGAATCACCATCCCTTGCCATCGCGACACCGGTCCGTAGAGACGCCCCTGACCCGATACGAGACCTTCGGCAGGCCACGGGGACGGCGGGGCGTCTCCGAAGCGGCGATGTCGGTCCGGTCCTCCCCACCTCCAGCGTCGAGACCGGTTTGACGAGGTCCTCAGGGTATTGGCGGGCAACGATATCATCGCTCGATGAAGTCTGAATTCGTCACGGTCGCCGGCGCCCGCCTGGAGACCCGCTGGGTCGGTCCATCCCCGGAGGAGGCGCCCACTCTCGTCTTTCTCCACGAGGGCCTCGGCTCGGTCTCCCTTTGGAAGAATTTCCCTGACCGCCTGGCCCGCCGGACCGGCTGCGGCGCTCTGGTCTATTCGCGCGCTGGGTACGGGAAATCGGACCCGGCGCCCTTGCCGCGGCCGGTCCGCTTCATGCACGACGAGGCGGAGATTCTCTCCGAAGTTTTAAAGCAGAGGAAGGTCCGCGAGAGCATTCTGGTGGGGCACAGCGACGGCGCCTCGATTGCGCTGATTTACGCTGGCGGCCGACCCGCGGCCGGTCTGAAGGGACTGATCCTGGAGGCGCCGCACGTCTTCACCGAGCCCCACGGCCTCGCGAGCATCGCGAAGATCGCGGAGATCTACAGGACCTCGGACCTGCGCGAGCGGCTGTCGCGGCACCACGGCGCGAACGTGGACGTCGCCTTCCGGGGGTGGAACGACGTCTGGCTGCATCCCGAATTCCGCGCCTGGAACATCGAGGAGTATCTGCCCGCCGTCCAGGTCCCCATCCTCATCCTCCAGGGAGAGGACGACGAGTACGGGACCTGGCGGCAGGTCGAGGCGATCGAGCGGCAGGCCGGCGGGCCGGTGGAGGCGGTCGCCTTGGCGGACTGCGGGCATTCGCCGCATCGCGAGCAGCCGGAGCGGACGCTCCAGGCGATGACGGGGTTCGTCGAGCGCCTGGTGCGATGAATGGTTTGGGCGCCTGTATGTCCTCCAACTCAGGCTGCACTCAGCGATGCCCGCCGCCACCGACTACCGGGTCAACGACGCCACCTCGGTAAGGGTGCCCGGCGTCCGACAGGGTGCCGGGGGCGAGCTTCCGCCCCCGGCTATGTGCTACGGTCCTACGGCGCGTAGGTCGCGACGTAGGAGCCGGACGCCGCGGGGAAAACGGCGTAGGGAATCCCCTTGATTGTCTGCGTGGTGAAGGTCACCGCGCTGCCGTTGCGGGTGAGGCTGGCCAGGGTGCCGGCCGTTGAAGTATTGGGGAGGAGTGCCTGCAGGCCGTCCGCTCCCGTGGCGGCGGTGATCGTGAAGCTCAGGGCGGTGCCGCTCCAGGAAAGATTGCTGAAGGAGGAGCCGTTGCGGCCATCGAGCCAGGTGAGCATCTGCTGGGAGGAGACGATGGGCACGCCTCGCGATTGGGCCGAGGCCACGATGGCGTCCGAGCCGGCGTGGCTGGCGGTGTCGGTGTGCATGTTGGCCGTCATCACGCCGTAGTAGCCGAGACTACCCAGGGCGTTGTCGAGCAGGGTGTCGATGTTGAAGGGAAAGGACTGGCCCGACTCGTCGGTCATCTGAGTCGTGGCCTGATAGACGTCGATCCGCGTGCCGTCGAGGTCGGCGAAGCGCATGGGCAGGCCCGAGCCGGTGAAGAAGCCGGGACGGTCCTGGATCCAGCTCCCCGGCCAGTAGTAATAGTTCGTGTCGAAGCGGATGCCGTGGGCCTTCTCGGTCTTCGGCTCGGTCGCCCAGTCGCTCCAGGCGATGCAGTGGGTGCGGTTGGTCACCGGTGCGGAGACGCCGGGGAAAAGGGTTGCGAAGTCGGCGAGCTGGGTGGCGAAGAAGGACTCGAGCGAGGAGGTCGTCCAGTCCGCACAGTTGGAGCTGACGTGGACGCCGATCTCGAAGCCCTCGGCCTGGAACGCCAAGGCAGCGGAGGGCGGCAGCGGCGTGCTGGGATAGATGTAGGAGGTGGCTCGCACGCACTCCCAATTCGCCACGTTGCAGCCGGCGGGGCTCGCGGACTCGTAGCCCTCGAAGCGGCCCTGGGTGCCGTTGTTGCCGTGGTCGTCGCCCGTCATCACCACCGCCGCCTTGAGGCCCCGCGGCAGGTACCAGAAGCGGGGGAGGGGCTTCCGGCCGGCGTTCATCGTCAGGATGAGGTTCACCAGCAGGCGCTGCTGCTCGTCGGCCTGTGGAATGGCCACCTTGGCGAGGTCGATCCAATCCGTCTGCGGATCGCCGGCGGCAGCGCCGAAGAAGAGGTCGTCGGAGCGCTTGGGGGTGACGCCGTCCCGTTCCTGGCCGGCCCAGGCCGGATTGCCCTGCCGGGTGTAGACCACCGAGCGGGCGAGATCGTAGGTGAAAGCCGCGGCCTTGCCGCCCGAGGCGCCGACGCTCCTCAAGGTGACGGCCGGCGAGGTCGTGGCGGTCGTGGCGGTCGAGTAGAGCGTCGCAACGGCCGCGGCGCCATTCAGGGTGTAGAGATCGGCCGTGCCATGGAATTGGATGGTCTCGTTCACCAGTCCCTGGCCGGGGGCCGCCGCGGCGTCGATGAGGAGATAGCCGTTCGCCAGGGTCGAATTCGCGGGGGTGATCCCGAGGAGACCCGCGAGTTGTGCGTCCGGCCGCAGAGCGACGAGGTGGCCGCCGGCGTTGACCCAGTCGGTGAGCATCGTCACCTGGGCTGCGGTCAGCGCAGTCTCGCCGAGGATCGCCACGTCGTAGTTGGCCAGGGTCGGCGCATCGAGAGTGCCGATCTCCTGGATCGCGTACTGATTGAGCCCTTCGGCCAGCAGGATCTCGCCGGCGTAGCGGGTGAACGGATTGGTGGACTTGCTGATCACCAGGATGGGCCCGCCCGGGCCGTTGTCGGTGTCTGCGGGGGGAGGCGGCGGAGGCGGACTGCCGCCGCCGAGTTGGGTCACCGTCACGTCGTCCCACTCGATGGGCTGGTTGGAGACGTCAAGGGCGATGGCGCCGGCCGTCAGCACGGTGTCGGTCGTCTGAATCACGTCCGTCCCGTCGTAGTTGACCGTGATCTGGCTGCCCACGAAAGTGATCGACAGGTCGTGGAAGGCGCTCGCGGTAATGGCGACGTTCGCCTGGGCGAGCAGAGCGAGGCCGGCGGTGTCGATGTTCCAGGCCGCGGCGCGGTAGAGCTTGATGACGCCGTCCCCCGGGTAGAGCCATGCCGCGTAGGATTCGCCCGTCGAGGTGTTCACCCGTCCGCGCAGGCCGCCCGGATAGTTGCTGCCGTTGGCCAGGCGGAACTTCGCCTCGACTTTATAATCCGTCCATGCGGCGCTTCCCGCGTAGATTTGAGTATGGCCGCCGCCGTTGTAGGCCGCCGTGCCGCCGGCCGCGCTCCAGTTGGAAAAAAGGCCGAGCGGCGAAGCCATCCAGTTGGCCAGGGTGAGGGAGCCGAAGTCGTCGGCGAAGAGCTGGCTGGCCGGGGGCAGGGCCGTGACCTTCACGTCGTCCCAGTCGATCGGCTGATTGCTGGTGTCGAGGGCCACGGCGCCGGCGGCATAGGAGGAGTCGGAGGCCTGGATCACGCTGGTGTCGTCGAGCGCCACGGAGATCGCGACGCTATGGAAAGTAATGGCCAGTTTGTGGAAGACGCCGGTCGTGATCGTCCCCACGTTCGCCTGGGAAATCAGTGTCAAACCCGTCGTGTCGATGTTCCAGGCGACGACGCGGAAGAGCTTGATGACGTTGTCTCCCGGATAGATCCAGGCGGCGTAGGACTCGCCGGTCGTGGTGTTCACCCGGCCGCGCAGGCCGCCCGGATAGTTGCTGCCGCTGGTCAGGCGGAACTTTCCCTCCACCGTGTAGTCGGTCCACGAGTTGCTGCCCGCGATAATCTGCGTGTGACCGCCGCCGTTGTAGGCGGCGACCCCGGTCGAGGCGTCCCAGTTGCTGAAGAGCCCCAGGGGAGAGGGCGTCCAGTTGCGCAGCGGCCGGGGGCTGAAGTCGTCTGCGAAGAGCGTCGTGGTGCCAGAGGTCACGGCCACGTCGTCATAGGTGATCGGCTGGTTGCTGACGTCGAGGGCCACGGCGCCTGCGGCGAGCGTGGTGTCGGTCGTCTGGATCACGGTCGAGCCGTCGAAGATCACGGCGATCTGGCTCCCCGAGAAATCCAGGGCCAGGGTGTGGAAGACGCCGGAGGTGATGCCGCCGCTCACGGAAGCCTGGGCCAGCAGCGTGAGGCCCGAGGTGTCGATGTGCCAGGCGGTCGAGCGAAACAGCTTGACGACCCCTTCGGCAGGATAGAGCCAGGCCGCATAGCCCGCTCCGGTGTTGGCGTCGATCCGGCCGCGGATGCCGCCGGGGTAGTCGCTGCCGTTGGCCAGCTTGACGTTCACCTGAAACTTGTAGTCCGTCCAGGCGGAGCTGCCAGTGTAAAGTTGGGTATGGCCGCCGCCGTTGTAGACCGCGGCGCCGGAGGAGGCGTCCCAGTTGGCGAGCAGACCCAGCGGCGAAGCCCGCCAGCTCGCCAGGGGCTTGGGACCGAAGTCGTCGCTGAAGAGGGTGGTCTGGGCGAGCGCCCCGAGAGGAATGAAGATCCCCAGGACCAGAGCCGCAGCCAAAAACAGGAATCCCGAACGGGCTTTCGTGATCACGTGGATCTCCTTTTCAGACACACCTCCGCCGCACCCGGGCGCACCTGCGCTGACCGGCGGAGCTTCTCGGAGCGGGTGTCGCTGGGAGGCTTATAGCAGAATATGAATGGATCGGCAAGGTGAAAGCGGAGAGACATTGCCGCGTCGGAGACGCCCCGCCGTCCCCATGGCCTGCCGAAAGTCTCGTATCGGGTCTGGGATGTCTACGGACGGGTCTCGCGATGGCAGAGGATGGCGATTCCGGAGTCATCACGAGCGGAATCTTTCAACCCCTCCGTAACCTCTATCTCTGGCCGCGCCTCCGAGGTTTCGTAGAGACGACCCAGACCTGATACGATCTCGTTTCGGAGGCCACGGAGACGGCGGGTCGTCTCCGAAGCGGCCATACGGGCCCAGTCTACCCACACCTCCGGCGTCGCGAATCCCAGCCGCGAGTTTCAGCCGCATCGCGGCAAAACGGGCGCCGCAGCGGACCCTGGGAACGGAGCGCCGCGAAAGTAGCACTACTCTGGCACCCGCCCTGCAATGATTTGACTCGGAACCCCTGGCGCGGAGCGCACGGTCGTGCTATTGTTGTCGCAGTGCGGCATTGACCGGGGACGGCCGGCCCACTCTGTCATCCAAAGGGGAAGAGACATGGCCAAGGAGCTTGAGCACATCAGCGAAACGGAGTCGAGGAAGGTCGCCGAGGCCTCCCGCGAGACCGAGTGGAAGCAGCCGAGCTTCCTGCGGGAGATGTTCCTCGGCAATTTCCGTCTCGACCTGGTCCATCCGTATCCGCTGCCGGAGCAGGAGCGGCCCGAGTTCGCCGCCTTCTACAACGCCATCAAGGAGTTCCTGCGCGACGAGGTGGACGCGGTGGAGATCGATACCACGGGCGAGTACCCGGAGCACGTGGTGGACGGCCTGCGCAAGCTGGGCGCCTTCGGCATGAAGATTCCGAAGAAGTATGGCGGCTTGGGGTTCACCAACGGCGAGTACCAGAAGGTGATGATGCTGCTGGGCTCGATCGACGGCAACCTCTCGGCGCTGCTCTCCGCCCACCAGTCGATCGGCGTGCCCCAGCCTCTCAAGCTGTTCGGCTCGGACGCGCTGAAGAAGAAGTACCTGCCGCGCTGCGCCGCGGGCGACATCTCGGCCTTCGCGCTGACCGAGCCGCAGGTCGGCTCCGATCCGGCGCGGCTGATGACCAGCGCCGAGCGGACGCCGGAGGGGGACTACCTCCTCAACGGCGAGAAGCTCTGGTGCACCAACGGCACCCTCGCCAAGCTGCTGGTGGTGATGGCCCGCGATCCCAAGTCGAAGAAGATCAGCGCCTTCGTCGTCGAGATGGGCTGGCCCGGCGTGAAGGTGGAGCACCGCTGCCACTTCATGGGCCTGCGCGCGCTGGCCAACGCCGTCATCAGCTTCAAGAACGTGCGGGTGCCGGCCGAGAACCTCATCGGCGACGAGGGCAAGGGGCTGAAGATCGCTCTCACCACCCTGAACGACGGCCGCCTGTCGATCCCCAACGGCTCGGTGGGCACGGCCAAGCTCTGCCTGGAGATCTGCCGCAAGTGGGCGAGCGAGCGGGTGCAGTGGGGCCGGCCGGTGGGCAAGCACGAGGCGGTGGCCCATCTGATCGCGGACATGGCGGCCACGACCTTCGCCATGGAGTCGATCGCCTCGCTGGCGACGGCGATGTCCGACCGTGGCGGCTACGACATCCGCCTGGAGGCCGCGGCCTGCAAGGAGTGGAACTCGGCCCGCACCTGGGAGATCGTGGACAACACCATGCAGATCCGCGGCGGCCGGGGCTACGAGACCGAGACCTCTCTCAAGGCCCGCGGCGAGGAGCCGATCGGCGTCGAGCGGATGATGCGCGACTACCGCATCAACAAGATCTTCGAGGGGTCCTCCGAGATCATGCACCTCTTCATGGCCCGCGAGGCGGTGGACAAGCACCTCCAGGTGGCCGGCGCCATGATCGATCCCGAGAAGAGCGTGGCCGAGAAGCTCGCCGAGCTGCCGAAGATGACGGCCTTCTACGGTTCCTGGTACCCCACCCGCTGGCTGGGCTGGGGGCAGTGGCCCCGCTATCAGGAGTTCGGAGAGATGGCCACACACCTGCGGTTCGTGGAGCGCAACACGCGGCGGCTGTCGCGGCAGATCTTCCACGGCATGCTGGTCCATCAGGCCAAGCTGCAGAACAAGCAGGCCTTCCTCTTCCGGCTGGTGGACATCGCCAACGAGCTGTTCTGCATCGCGGCGTCCGTCTCGCGGGCTCAAGCCATGACCGAGGCGGGTCACCCCGAGGCGGCCAACGCCGTGGAGCTGGCGGACCTCTTCAGCCGCAATTCGCGGCGCAAGGTCGTCCGCTTGTTCCATGAGCTGTGGGCCAACGACGACGTGCGCAAGTACAAGGTGGCCCTGCGGGTGCTGGACGGCAAGCACGCCTGGCTGGAGGAGGGCGCCCTCGGCCTTCAGGCCCGCGCCGAGGCCCTGAAGCCGGTCTCGGTCGAGCCCAGCCAGCCCGATCCCGCGCCGGTGCCCAAGGCCCGGCCGGTCACCACGCACTGAGGTTTTCCAACAAAGAATCGGACGGATCCGTCGGATCGGTCCGATTCTTTGGCCAGGCAAAATACCCCAATGCGCGCCATCCTGCCCGTCACCGATCCCCGCCATCCCATCCCCCGTGTAGGCGACCTCCCCGACCCGTCTCCCGGGCAGGGGGAGGTCCTCGTCGCCGTCGAAGCCGCGGGCATCAATCACGCCGACCTCCATCAGCTTCGCGGTGCCTACCCGCCCCCTCCCGGCGAGAGCGACGTGCCCGGCCTGGAGTGCGCGGGCGTCGTGCTGGAGGGCGAGATGGGCTCGCCCTGGCAGCCCGGGGTGCGGGTGATGGCGCTGCTCGGCGGCGGCGGCCACGCCACCCGCGTCGCCATTCCCACCGGGCAGCTCATGCCGCTGCCGGACAACCTCTCCTTCGTCGAGGGCGGCGCCCTCCCCGAGGCGGCCCTCACGGCCTGGGTCAACCTGGTGGTGGAGGGCGGGCTCCAGGCCGGGGAGACCGTGCTGGTGACCGGGGCCACGGGGGGCATGGGGAGCTTCGCCGTGCAGCTCGCGCGGGAGCTCGGCGCGCGCGTGCTCGCCGCCGGCCGCAGCCGCGAGCGGCTGGAGCTGCTGCGGGGATTGGGGATCGAGGAGGTCTGCCTGGAGGGGGCGAACCTGCCCGGCCAGGTCCGCGAGGCCACGGGCGGCCGGGGGGTGGACCTGGTGCTCGAATTCGCCGGCGGCCCGGACACGGCCGGTCATCTGGCGGCGCTGGCGCCCCGCGGCCGGCTGGTGGTCGTGGGCCTGGTGGGCGGCCGCAAGGGGGAGGTGGACTTCGGGCTCGTGCTGAGCCGCCGCCTGCACGTCATCGGCTCGGTGCTGCGGGCTCGCCCGCGGGAGGAGAAGGCGCGGCTGGTGGCCGATTTCACGGCCTTCGCCCTGCCGCGCCTGCGCGACGGCCGCCTGCGCCCGGTGGTCGACCGCGTCATTCCCCTGGAACGCGCGGCCGAGGCCTATCAGACGCTGGAGCGCGGCGGCGCGTTCGGCAAGATCGTGCTGTCGATGGTGTGAGGGTCTTTCAGTGAGCGCTCACCGCCGCTCCCACCGTCACACCGCGGCTCAGGTAGGAGGTGGTGGCGGCGATCTCGTCGCGCACTCCCACCGCCACCCGGTGCGTGCCGGGTGGCAGTTGCAGCGTCAGGGTATAGAGATAGAACTGGCCGAGGGCGTTGAGCACCTCTTTGCGGGGAATCTTGATGGGCACTGCCACCTGCCGCACGGGCGCGGAGCGGCCGTCCTCGCTGCGGGTCGCCACCAGCAGCCGCAGGCTCCCCTCGTACTCCTGGTCGCGGTTCAAGATCGCCAGTTTGTGCAGGGGGATCCTGAGACGGATGGGGACCGCCAGGGTGCCTGATGGACCCGGGATCTGCTCGCCCACCTCGACCGAGATCCCCAGCGGGTTGTCCTCCATGTCGTAGAGGAGGGCCGCCAGGGTGCGGTCCACGGCCTTTTCGAGCACCGGCTTGTCGCGATAGCTCTCGCGATAGCGCAGGCGGATTCCGGGGCGCTTCACCCGCACCTCGATCTTGTGCTCCTTGCCGTCGCCGTTGTGGGCCGGGGTGTAGCCCAGGGAGTAGACGGTGGAGAAGTCCTCGCGCAGGCCGGCCATCTCGGGGCGCAGGTCGTTGGCGTTGAGGATCGCCCGTCCCCCCGTGCCCTCGGCCAGGGTCTGGAGGGATTCCTGGAGGCTCGCCCGCTGGGCGCTGCCGATCGAGGGGAACTGGAACAGCCGGTCCGCGGGTCCGAACGAGGCGTCGGAGGCGTCGGTGCCCGACAACCCCGACGCCTGGAAGGTATAGAGAGTCACCTGGTGGGCGTTGGCGTGGGCCACCAGCGAGGCCAGGTTCTTGGCGACGCTGAAAGTCTGGGCATCGAGGGAGGCCTGCGAAGCGGCCTGATAGGCGCGGGGACCCCACTCCCGGGCGTCATAGACGGTCAGCGGGTCCAGGGAGGGGTCTCTTCCGGGGAGAATGCTGTCGCCGCTGAGCGGGCCGCCGGTGCTCGGCTTGGCGGGGGCCGTCGTCCGGCCGATCCCCGCCGTGCCGCCGCCGCACAGCTCGATCAGGAACTGAAAGAGCTCCTCGCCGGGCACGGCGGGAATACCGTCGCTGACGTGGAGCACGGCCTTGCGGCCCGGAACGCCGGAAAGGGAGTTGACCAGGACGGTAAGGGCGCCGAGCGACCGCAGAACCTCGCTCCGCCGATTGCCGGCGAAGTCGCGAGCCGGATTCACAATGCTGAGGGGACAGGGGACCGGATCGGTGGGATCGGACAGCGAGACCTCCTGGATCGACATCATCTGCTCGAAGGCGCTCTTGCGCTCGAGATCGATCTCCGGTCCGCGCGCCGCCACCTTCTCCATCGCCAGCAGCGCGGCGTCGAGGGCCGCCGTGTCGGAGGTGAAAGGCTGCCAGACCTTGAGCGCGAGGTCGGAGGTGACCAGCATCACCCGATCGCCGGGGCTCAAGCCGTGGGCGAGGAATTCCCGAAGCTGCTGCAGCGCCCGCGTCCGGTGGGATGGCCGGAGATTCGAGTTGTCGACGTAGATGACGAGGTTCCAGGCGTCGGCGGGCGTCCGGGCGGCCCCCTCCGCGGCCGTCGGCGAGGCGCTTGGGCCCGCACTGCTCGATGGGCCGTGGACGGGCGTGAAGTTGGTGATCGCCACCGGCTTGCCGTCCTCCAGCAGCGCGAAATCACCCTGCCGCAGGTCGTTCACCCGCTTGCCACTCTTGTCCGTGGCATGGACTTCGACGTTGACGACGTTGACCTCCACCACCTCGCCGAAGCTGGTCAGCGACGTGGGCTGGGTCTTCCCGGCAGCGAGGAGCGCCGAGGCGCAGGCGAGAAGCAGAGACGGGGCGAGCCAGGCTTTCACGTTCGTGATCCCTCCGGGAAATCATGCGCGTTCGCCGGCCTGGGTGCAAGGACCGCCGTCCGCCACCACAGGAAAGCGGCCAGCGGCAGGCCGAGGAGGGTCAGCGCCAGGCTCCCTTCAGGGCCGAAGCCGCCGCCGGTCGCGCGCTCATCGCCGGCGACCGCGACTTTCAGGAGATGGAAGAGAGAGAAGCCGCTCACCGGCAGCGACACCAGGCAGGAGACGGCGAAATTCCAGACGCCATGGGCGACTGTCGCGCCCCAGAGGCTGCCGCTGCGCTCCACCAGGGCCGAGAGGATGAGGCCGGCGAGGACGATGTTGACCAGGGCGGCCGCGCTGACGCCGGGGTTGGCGGCGTGGAGCAGCGCGAACAGGATGGAGGACGTCAGGGCGGCCCAGACCGGGCGCCAGCGCTCGCGCAGGGCGTGGTAGACGTAGCCCCGCACCACCAGTTCCTCGATCCCCCCCTGGAGCAGGAACAGCAGGAGGAGGACGGGGAAGAGCAGGGCTGGCGGCAGCGGCCACCAGGCGCGACCGGCCGCCATGTCCCGGCTCAGGCCCTGGAAGCGGACCATCGCGAGGCCGGGCGGCAGGGCGAGGAGTACGAGGAGCCAGCTCCCCAGCAGAGCCAGGACTCCGAGGGGGAGGATGACGAGCTCGCGCAGCGCTTTTCGCCCGCCACCGCCAGGCCAGCGGACGCCGAGGCTCGCCAGCGTCCGGCGGTCGAGGAAGCGGACGAAGAGCTGTGTCACGCCTGCCACTGGCAGGGCGCCGAGGGCGAAGATCAGCAGGATGGCCTCGCTGGAACGGAGGAAGCCGGCCGGTCCGAGCCGGTCCGTCCCCAGCAGGAAGGCCATGCCGGCGACCCCGGCGGCCACCAGCCCCTGGAGCGCCAGGAAGGCCACGAGATAGAGGACCACCCGCAGCAACGGGTGGAGCCGCGGGGGAGGAGGAACGGGCCGGGGGGGCTCCGGCGGCGGGGCGTTCAGGTCTTCCATGAGAGTGGCACGGGGGTTGCTATTAGTTAAAGCCGGGAGAGAAGGAACCTTAAACGGCTAGAACTAAAGGAGGATCGTCATGATTAACCTCATTCTCATCCTGATCGTCGGTGGCCTCATCGGCTGGATCGCCAGCATCGTCATGCGGACGAATGCCCAGCAGGGCATCCTGCTCAACGTCGTCGTCGGCATCGTGGGCGCCCTGCTCGCGGGCTTCCTGCTCTCGCCGCTCTTCGGCACCGGCACCATCACCCAGGGCAACTTCAGCCTGCCGGCCCTTCTGGTCTCGCTGCTCGGGGCCGTTATCCTGCTCGCCATCGTCAATCTCTTCCGCCGCGGCGCAGTGCGCTGATCCGGCTCTTGCGGATATTTCCGGCGGGGGTACCGGACCTCGGTCCCGGGCCCCCCGCTTGGCGCGTTCAAAGAGAAAAACAGGCGCGTCAGCGCCTTTTCCTTTTTACAATGAGCCGTCGAGTTGCGGCGCCTTCGTCGCCGCCAGCGCCTTCCGGACACCCTCCGGAGTGGTGAGGCCCTGCTGTACTAGCACGTCGCGGAGCCATTCCGCCACCATCTCGTTGCCAGCCTTCGGATAGTGGATGAAGTTTTTCTTCGCCATGTCGGCGTCGGGATCGTATTTCTGGAATCCGTCGGCGAGGTCGATCACCCGGTAGCCCCGGCGGCGCAGCTCGTCGAGCAGAGGTTGATAGATCACCGGCTTGCCCTCGTGACGCAGCCGCAGCTCCCGGCGCTGGGGGAAGAGGACGATGATCGGCAGCGAGCCGTGCTCCAGGGCTTCGCGGTAGAACTGGTCGAGCACCCGGAAGGTCACCTGGTAGGCCTCGGAGCGGGTGTTGTACTGATCGTTGAGGATGATCGGCTGATCGAAATACTGGTCGGAGATGACGCGGGCGAAGCGCACCGAGGGGAGGAAGTCGAAGCGGCTGCGCCGGTTGTTGCGATGATAGAAATAGTCGTGCTCGCCGAGCCGGGGGAGGACGGCCGCGGGATCGCGCAGCAGCTCGCGGTAGCCGTCCGGGCTCTGGATCGGATTCGGGATGAGCACCAGCTTGCCCCCCTCGACGGCGAAGCGGGGCTTGCTGAACGGGATGCCGCTCATGGCGAAGTAGAATGGCCGGAAGCTGTTCACCATGCGGCTGACGTTCTCGGACATGTGGCCGATGAGCACTACGGCGGGGTGGTACTGGAGGCCCTCACGCCGGTAGCGCATCAGGGCCTGGCCGGGGTCCGAGCCGGGGATGCCGAAGTTCATCACCTCGAGCCCGGGGGCGAGCTCCTCGAGCTTCTCTTCGAAAGTACCCCCCGTGGGCACGCCGTCGCCGTGCGTGAACGAGTCGCCGAACGCGGCGACGCGCACCTTGTCCGCCGGCGGCTGCAGGTCGTACTCCCGGGTGGCCCGCAACCCCTTGCTGTTGGACCTGTAGAGCGGCTTGTCGCTGTTGGGCCGGATGGTCCAGCCGAGCTCGGGGTCGAACATGACGTACGAATTGGCGTTGTCGAGGTGAAGCCCCAGCACCGCCCGGTGCTTGAAGCTGAGGTCCTCCACCAGCGTCGGCTGATACTCCACGTGTTTGTAGCGCCTGAGGTACCACAGTCCCCCGAGGCAGATCAGCTCCACCACGAGCCAGAGGAAGGCCAGGAGGACGAGGGAGAAGGCGAGCTTTTTGCCGGTGGAGAGGGTGGCCATGGGAGGCGGGGATTGTACCCGAAGGCGGGGCCTTCATCACCCGGCCCTCTTCTCCCGTCCAAGCAGGTTGATCTCCGCCCCTCGCTTGTATAGACTAAAGCGAATACAGAGCAAGGAGCAGCCTCATGCAGAACCGCCCCAAGATCCGTCGCTTCCCCCGCGTTCAGGCCGAGCATGCAGTGATGGTGAGACTCCTGGGTACCAAGGCCTTCGAGGAGTTCGCCCGCACGCGGGTCATCGGGCCGGGCGGCTGCATGTTCGTCAG
The DNA here is from genome assembly GCA_036264355.1 of Thermoanaerobaculia bacterium. Lineage (GTDB taxonomy): Bacteria > Acidobacteriota > Thermoanaerobaculia > Multivoradales > UBA5704 > UBA5704. The sequence continues at coordinate 7,294 of DATARD010000151.1, read as the reverse complement.
CGAGGAGTCGCTCGGCTTCGGCTCCCTGATGGAGCTCTCCATCGCCTTGCGGGGCCGGGTGGTGAAGACGGACTGCCGGGTGGTCTACGAGATCCGCAAGACTCCTTCGGAGCACCAGGTGGGAGTGGAGTTCCTGCGCATCAGCTCCACGGACCGGGCCTTCCTCGAAACCTTCGTGGCCCAGCGCAAGGGCGCACAAGCGCCGCCGTTCAGCCGTCCGTTCTGAAGCGACCGAGAGCCCGCCACTCCACGAAGAGCTGCCGGGCCCACGGTTGACGTTGCGCGGAACGGTGTCGCCGCACCGGAGACGCCCCGAGGGGTTCCCCACGGGGCATCTCTACATTGGGGAGGACAGTTCTATGGCTTGGCCGTTCCCGGCAGCCCTCTTCCAGTCACCAGATAGGTCGCGAAGCTGCCCAGCCAGTGGCCCCCTTCGTAGTGCTGGCCGGTCACCGATTCCAGGCCGGAGTCGCGGTGGTCGAAGTAGGCGAGGCGCAGGCGGGGGACGCGGGGGTCGTCCGGCGGCAGGCTGGCGGCGATCCCTTCCAGCATCCAGGCGCGGGAGAGGTTGAGGCCGTCGAGGTGGACGAGCTTGCCGTCGGTGCGGTCGGTGGCGACGCCGGGGACGAGCCAGTCGGCGCTGCCGATCTGCGGCAGGAAGGAGGAGAGCCATTCGCCGAACGCTTCGGGGGGCAGGAGACGGCGCATCAGATCGGCTTCGGCCAGGCAGGGGGAGAGGAAGTCCTCGCCGGAGGGCTCGTAGTCGAGCGGACAGACGCGGTCCTTCTGGTAGAGCTCGCGGGCGCGTTTCTCGAAGAGCTGGAGCGCCGCGGTGTCCCCGGCGATCCGCGCCCAGTCGATCATCAGGCCGAGGCTGAAGGCCGTCTGGTTGTGCTCGCCGGTGCGGATGGGGTGGGAGAGCTTGGGCAGCCAGGTGCTGAGCCGCCCCACGGCCGCCTTGACCAGCGGCTGCAGAGCGTCCGACCAGCGCTTCGCCTGCGGTGTGTCCCACTCCTTGAGCTCGGCGGCGAGCTGCAGCAGCCAGGCGAGACCGTAGGGGCGCTCGAAGGAGGCCCGCCCCTCGCCTTCCAGATAGCGCACCTCGGCGGCGACGTGGGCCGGGGTCAGGCTCTGGTCCAGGGCCGCCCGGGCCTTGGCCGCGAACGGCGCGTCGGGGAAGCGACGGGCCAGGCGCGCCAGCAGCCAGTGGCCATGCACGGCCGAGTGCCAGTCGTAGCAGCCGTAGAAGGCCGGCGTGAGCTCGCGCGGCGATTTGACGTCGCCGGCGCCGTTCAGGACGTGGGCGATCTTGTTCGGATACTCCTTGTGGACGCAGGCGAGGGCCAGCTCCGCGAAGCGGCCGGCGGTGGCGGCGTCGAGCTCGTACGGATTGGCGGGATTGCTCGGAGCGGCCGAGGCCGGAATGGCGAGGACCAGGAGGACGCCGAGACAGAGCAGGGTGCGCAGGATCATGGCCGGGGATCGTAGCATCTCCGCTTTGTCACACCCCCTCGGCCGGGCTTCCAGTTACAATCCTCCCATGACGGCCGTCGGCGAGCGCTCCCAGTATTCGTTGCGGGAAGAGATCGCTCACAGCGCGACCCACGGTCTGGGGATCGTGCTCAGCATCGCGGGGCTGATCGCGATGATACTGGTCTCGGAGCGGTCGCGGGACGTCCGCCACGTCGTGGCGTCGGTCGTCTACGGCTTGACGCTGATCCTGCTCTACCTCGCCTCGACCCTCTACCACGGCATCCCCTCGCCGCGCGCCAAGCGGGTGCTGAAGGTGCTCGACCACTCGGCCATCTACCTGCTGATCGCGGGGACGTACACGCCGTTCACCCTCATCAGCCTGCGGGGCGGCCTGGGCTGGACGCTCTTTGGGCTCATCTGGGGCCTGGCCCTCCTCGGCATCACGCTCAAGGTCGCCGCCATCGGCCGCTTCCGCTGGCTGTCGATCGTCCTCTACCTGGGCATGGGCTGGCTGGTGGTGGTGGCGCTCAACCCGCTGGCCCGGGCCGTGTCTCCGGCCGGTGTGCGGTTGCTGTTCTGCGGCGGCATCTCCTACACGCTCGGGGTCCTCTTCTACACCTGGCGCCGGCTGCCGTATCACCACGCGGTGTGGCACCTGTTCGTGCTGGCCGGGAGTGTGTTCCACTTCTTCGCGGTGCTGCTGTACGTGCTGCCGCCGAAGGGGTAGGGCGGGCCACCGGGGTCTCTGTAACCTCTCGCCTCCATCCTGCGTATTGAGGGTGCCATGAAAGGAGAACCCTCAATGCGTCTGAAATTTCTGCTGGCCACGCTGCTGGTGGCCGCTGTCCCCGTCTGGGCCGCTGCCGCGTCCTCGTCCGACCTCCAGGCCCGGCGCGATGCGCTCAACAAGCTGCTCGCCGAGCAGTGGGAGTACAGTCTCTCCCACGCGCCGGAATTCGCCTCCATCCTGGGGGACAAGCGGTGGAACGACCAGATCTCCGACTTTTCTCAGGCCGCCATCGACGCGGACCATGCTAAGACGCGCGATTTCCTCCAGCGTTTCGAGGCGATCGACACCACCGGCTTCCCCGAGCAGGAGGCGCTCAACCAGGCGCTGATGGTGCGCAATCTCAAGGAGGAGCTCGAAGGGGCGAAGTTCAAGGGCTGGCTGATGCCGGTCAATCAGATCTCCGGTATCCACCTGCTGGTCGCGCAGTTCCCGTCGCTCCTCAGCTTCACCACGGTCAAGGACTATGACGACCTGATCACCCGCTACAAGAAGTTCCCCCGGGCCTTCGACCAGACGATCGATCACATGCGGGCCGGGATGGCGGCCGGGCTGATGCCTCCGAAGTTCCTGCTCGAGAAGGTGGCGGTGCAGGTGGACGGCCTTGCCCACGTGCCGGCGGAGAAGTCGCCGTTCGCGGCGCCGCTGGAGAAGCTCCCCAAGGAGATCCCCGAAGCCGAGCAGACGCGCATCCGCGAGCAGATGCTGGCCGCCATCAACGGCTCGATCCTGCCGGCCTACGTCAAGCTCGGCAGGTTCGTGAAGGAGGAGTACCTGCCCAAGGGGCGCACCGAGCCGGGCATGTGGTCGCTGCCCGACGGTGCGGCCCGCTACGCCTTCGCCGTCAAGGAGTCCACGACGACGAACCTGACTCCTGAAGAGATCCACCAGATCGGCCTGCGCGAGGTGAAGCGCATCGAGGGACAGATGGCGGAGCTCGCCAAGCAGCTCGGCTACCCGGACGCCAAGGCCCTGAACGCCGCCATCGAGGCCGATCCCAAGCGCCACTTCCACTCGCGCCAGGAGATCCTCGACCTTTACAAGCACTACATCGATCAGATGTATGGGAAGCTCCCGGAGCTGTTCGGCCGGCTGCCCAAGGCCAAGGTCGAGGTGGTGCCGGTGGAGGAGTTCCGCGAGAAGGAGGCCTCGGGAGCCCAGTACGACACCGGCGCGCCGGATGGCTCGCGCCCCGGCCGCGTGCAGGTGAACACCGGCGACGCGGAGCATCGCAAGACCATCACCACCGAGTCCACGGCCTATCACGAGGGCGTGCCCGGGCATCACATGCAGCTTTCGATCGCCCAGGAGCTGCCGACCCTGCCGCCGTTCCGCCAGCAGGGGGGCTACACCGCCTTCGCCGAGGGTTGGGCCCTCTACTCCGAGCGCCTCGGCAAGGAGGTGGGTTTCTACCAGGACCCCTACAGCGACTACGGCCGGCTGCAGGACGAGATGCTGCGCGCCATCCGCCTGGTGGTGGACACGGGCTTCCACTCTAAGCACTGGAGCCGCGACCAGGTGGTGAAGTTCTTCCACGATCACTCGGGGATCGACGAGGTGGAGGTGCAGAGCGAGACGGACCGCTACATCGTCTGGCCGGGTCAGGCCCTGGCCTACAAGATCGGCCAGCTCAAGATCACCGAGCTGCGCGAACGGGCGAAGAAGGCGCTCGGCCCCAGGTTCGACATCCGCAAGTTCCACGACGAGGTCCTGGGCGCCGGGGCTCTGCCGCTCGACGTGCTGGAGCGGCGGATCGACAACTGGATCGCGGCGGAGAAATAAATCGAGGGGCGGTGTGAGTAGGGTCCGCGGTACAATGGGCCCTACTCTTCAGGGAGGAGACCATGTCCGACGCCACCACCCCCGCAGACCTCAAGCAGGTCGTCGAAGGCAACGATGGGATTTCCGTCATCCGGGGCAGCGGCACCTTCCGCGGCTGGAACAACATCCGCTACAAGGCGGGCCTCTCGGCCAAGAACGTCAACGCCGAAAAGCTGTCGATGAACGTCGCCACCATCCCGCCCGGCGGCGTGGCCTTCGCTCACGTCCACGTCGGCTTCGAGGTGATGCTGTACATCCTCGAAGGGCGGGTCCGCCACGCCTACGGCCCCGGCCTCAAGAAGAGTGTGGACAATCAGGCCGGCGATTTCATCTTCATCGAGCCCGGCGTGCCCCACGAGGTCTACAACCTGAGTGACGCCGAGCCCGTCGTGGCCGTCGTCGCCCGCTCGGACGCCTCGGAGTGGGAGAACATCGTCGACTACGACCGCAACAGCGAGGCCTAGCCACGCCAGTCTGCGCTACAATCCATCCAGCCTTTCGGGGAGCGTCACGTCCGCTGCGCTGTGGACCTCAAGCAGGTGCTTCAGCGATTCGCCTGGCTTTGCGTTCCGAAGGCATTGAGGTTCATTCTTTTGCAGGAGGACGCCATCATGTCCGGGAGACTCAGGGCGCGTTTCATCGTTTTCACAGCCGCTCTCGCTGTGGCCGGTGCCGTGGTCCCGTCGCGGGCTCAGGAGACTGAGGAGAAGGCGATCGGCGGCGCGGAGCAATTTCTCAGCGCCACGGGCGTCGAGCCGGCCATCGCCACCTACGGCCGGGGCGGCTTCGTGATCGTGTGGACGGACAGCGAGGCCGGCGATCCGACGAACGGGGGGATCCGCGGCGCCCTGCTGCCGCCCGGCGCCCTGGCTCCCCGTCCACAGTTCTCGGTGAACACGACCACCGCGGGGTTCCAGAACCACCCCGCCGTGGCGGCGGACAGCGCCGGCCGCTTCGTGGTGGTCTGGCAGAGTGCGGACGCCCCTGCACCCACGCCGGGTCCGGGCAACCCCACCGTCTTCGGCCAGCGGTACGGCGTGGGCGGCGCCAGGCAGGGCGGTGAGATCCCCCTCTCTTCCCCGGGCACCGAGGCCCAATTCACACCCAAGGTGGCAATGGGGGACAACGGTGCCTTCGTCGCCAGTTGGGTGAGTCTCGGCAACGGCATTGAGAGCATCACGGCGGCCCGCTTCTCGGCCAACGGCTCGCCGGTGGGTTCCGAGATCGACCTGCCGGCGATGGGCGACGCCGGCAATGACGGCGCCCAGGTCGTGCACTACCCGGGCGGCTTCGCCGTCGGCTGGAACGAGCTCACCGTCTGCCCCTTCGGGCTGGGCCCGGACAACGCGGCCGTCGACCGCTTCGACAATTCGGGCCGCCCCGTGGGCAGGGTCTACCGGTTGATCGGCGACGTCTGCGCGGAGAGAGGCTTCGGCCTCGCCGGGCTGGCGGCGAGCCGGGCCGGCGCGCTGGCCGTCTTCTCGGGTCCCGACGGCTATTCCGCCCAGCGGTTCGCGCCTTCCGGCCAGCCGGTGGGGGGCCTCTTCCCGCTCAGCGACGGACCCTTCTGCGAGGGGCTCCAGTGCCGGGTCGTCGGCGCCATGGCCATGGACGACAACGGCCGTTTCGCCCTCGTCTGGGAGACGATCGTCAACCTCGGCGGCTCCAACCTCACGGCCCAGCTCTACAGCGCCGCCAACAAGCCCCGCGGCGGTCCCGTGCCGGTGAACCTGACGCCTTCGGCAGGACCCGAATTCCCGGCCGCGGCGCTGGCGAACGACGGCTCCCTGGAGGTCGCCTGGACCCGCGTGGACTCCGCCCATGCGGACCGCAACGGTCTGTTCGTGCGGAGGCTGCGGATGCCCTGACGGGCTTGCCTTCAAGATATAGATGCATCACAATGGGCTCACTTTTTGTCGTGAGCCCCTGATGCTGTCGCCGTACCGCTTCATCCTTGCCCTCTGCACCCTCGTCTGCGGACTCCTGGGATTGGCGCGGCCGTCGCAGGCCGCCGCCGTGCCCGTCGCCACGACCGCGCAACTGATCGCCGCCGTCCAGAATGCCAGACCCGGGGACGTGATCACCCTCGCCCCCGGGACCTACGATGTCGGCCAGACGATCTACTGCGTCACCCCGGGCACCGCCGCGCTGCCGATCGTGGTGCGGGCTGCGACTCTGGGCACGGCGCTCCTGCGCGTCAACACGGTCGAGGGAATCAAAGTCGCGGCTCCCCATTGGACCTTCGAGAACCTCGACGTCCAGGGGATCTGCGCCGTGCACAGCGACTGCGAGCACGCCTTCCACATCGCGGGGCCGGCGGACTTCACGCATCTCAGCAACTGCCGTCTCCACGACTTCAACGCCGAGGTCAAAGGCAATGGCGAGGGGACGCCATTCATCTTTCCCAACGACGTGCTGATCGAGGGCTGTGAGCTGTTCGACTCGGTGATCCGCAACACGGCGAACCCGGTGACGCCCATCGACGTCGTGGGCGGCCGGCGCTGGGTGATCCGCGCCAATTTCATTCACGACCACGCCAAGGGCCAGGGGGACCAGATCAGCTACGCCGCCTTTCTCAAGGGGAACTCGCGGAACGGGCTGTTCGAGCGCAACCTGGTGATCTGCGAGCGCGACACCACGGGGGGCGTCCGCCTGGGGCTCTCCTTCGGCGGGGGAGGGAGCAGCCCGCCGTCGATCTGCGAGGACGGCACCTGCGTCCCGGAGCACCAGAACGGCACGATGCGCAACAACGTCATCGTCAACTGCCCGCAGGACGTGGGGATCTATCTCAACAGCGCCACCAACACGGGGATCTACAACAATACGCTCTACGATACGACGGGGATCGACGTGCGCTTCCCGGCCAGCACGGCCGACCTGCGCAACAACCTCCTGGCGGGCCAGATCCGCAATCGCGACGGCGGCACGAGCACGAAAAGCTCGAACCTCGAGCTCGTCTCGCTGCTTCAATTCGCCACCTGGTTCCTGGACCCGGTGGCGGCCAACTTCGCGCTCCTCGACGGCAGCCAGATCGTCAACCGCGGAGAGCCCCTGCCGCAGGTGACCGATGACTTCTGCGCCCACCTCCGCACCGATGGCGTGCCGGACCTCGGCGCCGTCGAATATGGCACTGGTTTCTGCAACACCGCGAGACCCGGGGGCGGCGTGGACATCTTCAGGGACGGGTTCGAGTCGGGCGGGTGGGGTGAGTGG
>DATARD010000139.1:0-14361 GCA_036264355.1 Thermoanaerobaculia bacterium | reverse complement strand
CCGTCTCGAAGAAGATCTCGGACGACGCATTGCGGCGTTCATCGCTCCCCTGGCTGTAGAAGGAATGGACGAACACCCGCCCCGCTCCGCGCCAGCCGTCGTCGCGCAGGTTGGTCAACCATTTGGCCACCACTCGCGTCTTGCCCGCGCCGCCCTGGGCATGGAGCACGAAGACGCGCGCTCCGTCGCCCCAGGCTTGATCGAGCATCTTGAGCTCCGCTTGCCGCCCGGCGAACCCGGTACCGTAGGTGCGCAGGGCTTCGAGGCCGTGGGGAGGAAGGGGAGCGAGCATGCGATGGGGTTGATTATAAAGCGCCGTTGGGAAACTCCCGCGGCCCTCGACGTCCCCGCCTTCACCCTCCGCCAAACCCGCGACGCCCATCTCGGCACCCGCGGGTTGGACGCCGCGACCGGCGGGTTTCGTGTTGTTCCCCGCGGGTTTGTGTTCCAACCCGCTGGTTTGTGTTGCAACCCCGCGGGTCACACCATCGCACCGCCGGATTTCGCTCAGGGGATCCCGGGTTGCGTGCGGGGACCCGCCGTTTGCGCCGCGGGCGCGCCGGGTTCGAAGCCGTACCCGCCGGTATTGTGGCGGGCAAGCCGGCTCCCGCGGCGGGCGACTCGGGCTGCGTGGCGGGCGAACGGTCGCCCGCAGCGCCCGGCGCTCTGTCGCCCGCTTCGCTTTGACCAGGCATCTTTCTGTAGCTACAATTCCACGGGTGACCACCTGGGATGAGCCGAAGCGAGAGGCCAACTTGCGAAAGCACGGGCTGGACTTCCCTGGATGCGAGAAGGTGTTCGACCATCCTGTCGTCACAAAGGAGGATTCCCGATGGGCCTATGGAGAGCAGCGGATCGTTCTGCTCGGTTGGCTCCGGGATCGAGTCGTGCACATGACCTACACGGAGCGCGGGGAGGATCTCCATGTCATCTCTCTGCGGGAGGCTACCCAACATGAAAACCGGGTCTACTTCGAAGCCATTGCCCATGAAGCCTGAGGAGATCGCAGCCGCCATCCGGGCGGCGCCGGAACGGGTCGAGGACTCCGACGGTTCCTATGACCCCAACGACCGGGCAGCGGTCGATGCCTTCTGGAAGGATGCCGCCGTGCGGCGGCCGGGACAGCGGGGGCCGGGGAAGAAGGCCAGGAAGGTGTTGCTCTCCGTCCGCTACAGCCCGGAGGTCGTGGAGTATTTCAAGGCGACCGGGGAAGGCTGGCAGTCACGGATGGATGAAGCTCTCAAGGAGTGGGTGGCGTCCCATAGCGCCTGAACCTCTTCGCACCCCCATTTGCGCCTCTCTCCGTCACCCGATAGAATCCGGGGGCATCCGGGTCCGGCGCCCGGGTCCCCGGAAAGACGTGGAAGAGGAGCATGAGCGAATCCGCCCAGGAAGTCCGCATCCGTCCGCTCGACGAGCTGGACATCACGGCCATCGTCGGCATCGATGAGAAGATCAGCGGCCAGTACCGGCCGGAAGTTTGGGAGCGCCGGATCAGTTATCACCTGCGGCGGGACCCCGACTCCTGCGTCGTCGCCGAGGCGGGCGGCCGGGTGGTCGGTTTCATGCTGGGCGAGATCCGCTCCGGTGAGTTCGGCCTCGACGAGCCCACCGGCTGGATCGAGGTGCTCGGCGTCGATCCGGCGACCCGCGGCCAGTCGATCGGCCGCCGGATGGCTGAAGCCATGTTGGAGTACTTCCGCGCGCAGGGAGCCCACAGCGTCCGCACCCTGGTCGACGAGGACCGGGCGGAGCTCGCCGGCTTTTTCAGCTCGCTCGGGTTCGAGCCCTCGAGCTTGCGGCCGTTCGTCCGGACGTTATAGGCGGACTTAGAGGCGGACCTTAGAGGAATGACAGCGATGAGCATGAAGACGACCACTCTGCCGAAGCCCTACCACGCGGCCGTCCGCGCGTGGCAGGAGGAGTACCTCCCCGACTATGACTTCCTGCTCGCCAATTGGGAGAAGCACTTTCCGACCGACTCCAAGTTCGAGCTCTGCGCCTACCGCCAGATGGGCATGTGCACCGAGATCGAGTGCGGCGAGATGAAAGGCAATCCGAAGTTCACCCACGCCGCCGGCATGCTCCCCGAGCAGGCGCACCACCTGTTCGGCGCCATCCGCGCCCAGGCGTCGACCGAGTTCGGCTCCATCCAGCAGCACCGCCTCACCCTCGGCCGCGCCCAGGAGGAAGAGGAGCAGTTCTGGATCCTCCGCATGATGGCGGAGGAGCTGCGCCACGGCTACCAGATGCTCCACCTGCTGGTCGAGGACGACTGGAGCATCGTCTCCCAGGAGAGCCACACCGACCTCGTCGAAGGCATCCTGTCGATGAACACCGGCTCCCACCTGCTGGGAGCGTTCAACATCGACTTCGACTCCTTCATCGACAACGTCGTCTTCTGCGGCTTGATCGACCGCGTCGGCAAGTACCAGCTCGCCATGCAGAAGGCGAGCGCCTACGCGCCGATGGCCGAGAGCATGCCGCAGATGCTGCGCGAGGAAGCTTTCCATCTCGCCGCCGGCGTCGTGCCGATGCGCCGCTGGGTGACCGCCGCGGCCAAGGGCGGCAGCTTCGTCACCATGCAGGACCTCCAGAAGGCGTTCAACAAGTGGGTGCCGCGTGCCTATGAAATGTTCGGCGACGAGCGCGGCGGCGGCACCAACGTGCGTTTCGGCCTGAAGCCGATGAAGAACGCCGAGGCGCAGGCGCAGTACCGCGAGGAGATCGAGAAGGTGGTCCGCGATCTCAACCTGCGCTATGTCCGGGCACTCGACGCCAAGCTCTCGACCGGCGACGCCGAGCGGCTCGTCGACCGTCTCCTCGCCGAGGGTGGCACGATCGGCAGCGCCTCGGCCGACGACCTGCTGCGCCTGCCGCATCCCGGCTACTTCCGCCGCCGCGGCGTCCCCGCCTTCCGCATGGTGGGCACCGACGGCGAGACTTTCACCGACGTCCCGTCCTACCTGCGGCATCTGATCCGGACGCTGCCCGACGCCTACCGCGCCAGCCGCGATTTCAAGGACTACGTCGAGCTGTTGACCCAGGTCCACGACGGCACCCTCAAGCTCGAGGAGGCCACATCCCGCATGCCCAGCCTGCGGCGCGTCGGCGGCGCCTGCACCTGCTCCAAGGCGGTGCGCTGGGTGGTGGACGAGCCGCAGCCGCAGGCCGTCGCCTGATCGACCGGTGCCAGGGGGGCATGAGATGAGCGTGTTCAATCGCCTGCTGGTGACTGCTCTGCCCCTCGTGCCGAAATTCATCGTCGGCCGGGTGGCGGCGCGCTACGTGGCCGGCGCGACTCTCGAAGAGACGCTGAACGTCGTCCGCCGGCTCAACTCGGAAGGCGCGATGGCCACCATCGACGTCCTCGGCGAAGAGGTGAGCGAGCGCGACAAGGCGACCGCCGCCGTCGAGGAGTACATCCGGGTCTTCCAGGCGATCGAGCAGCAGAAGCTCGACGCCAACGTCTCGGTCAAGCCGACCCTTCTCGGCCTCAAGATCGACGAAGGCTTCTGCCGCGACAACATCGGCCGCATCGCCGAGACGGCCAAGGCGTCCGGCAACTTCGTCCGCATCGACATGGAGGACAACACCACCACCGATGCGACGCTGCGCATCTACCGCGAGCTGCACGGGCGGCTCGGCAACCTGGGCTGCGTGCTGCAGGCGTACATGCGGCGCACCCTGCGCGACATCGACGAGCTGCCGGCGGAAAACCCGAGCGTCCGTCTGTGCAAGGGGATCTACGTCGAGCCGCGGAAGATCGCCTGGAAGGGCTACGAGACGGTGCGGGCCAACTATGTCGCCGCTCTGGAGAAGTTGTTGCTGCGCGGCGTCTACGTCGGCATCGCCACCCACGACGAATACCTGGCGGCGCAGGCGGTCGCGCTGGTCGACAAGCACGGCGTGCCGCGCGAGCGCTACGAGTTTCAGATGCTCCTCGGGGTGGACGACGAGCTGCGCCGGATCCTCGTCGCGGGCGGTCATCGGCTGCGGGTGTATGTCCCGTACGGCCGTGACTGGTATCCTTATTCTATGCGCCGCCTGCGTGAGAACCCCGAAGTCGCCCGTCACGTCCTGCGTGCCCTGGTCTCCGGACGCTGATCATGGACGACCGGTTCCGGTCCGATTCCCGCGACTCCCACCGCACGGCGGACGCCGAGACGGGGGAGATGGCGTCCCAGGAGAGCGGGCTGACCCAGACGTTCCAGAGCGCCAACCGGGAGCGCGCGGAGCAGGATCTGGGGCTGCTCGACGCCGAAGCGGACATCATCCTCATCTCTCATCCCGAGAGCCAGCGGCTGGGCTCGCGCTTCCGCCTGTCGCCGGGGAGCACCCTGGAGATCGGCCGCTCGGCCTCGGTGCGCATCAGCCTTCCCGAGGTGCTCTCCCTCTCCCGCAAGCACGCCCGCCTGCGCTATGCCGGCGCGGCGGTGACGATCGAGGACCTGGGGAGCACCAACGGCACCTACGTCAACGGGCAGGCGATCCACGGCCGCACCATCCTGCGCAGCGGCGACCGCTTCCAGACCGCCGCCGTGCATTTCAAGTTCCTGCACGAGCAGGACGTCGAGAGCGCCTATCACCTGGCCATCTACGAGCTGGTGGCGCGCGACGGGCTGACCGAGATCTACAACAAGCGGAAATACGAGGAAGAGGTCCAGCGCGAGCTCGCCCGCGCGTTGCGGCACCACCGGCCGCTGTCGCTGATCATCTTCGACCTCGACGAGTTCAAGCAGATCAACGACACCTATGGCCACCTCTGCGGCGACTTCGTGCTCAAACAGGTGGCCTCCCTGGCCCGCGACCTGGTCCGTCCCGAGCAGGTACTGGCCCGCGTGGGCGGCGACGAGTTCGTCATCCTGGCTCCCGAGACCGGCGCCGAGGGCGCGGAGGCGCTGGCCGCCAAGCTGCGCGACCGCATCATCAGCCTCGACCATCGCTATGGCGACCTGCGCATTGCCATCACCTGCTCCTTCGGAGTCGCCGAGCTGACCGACACCATCACCACCCCGCAAGAGCTCTACCACGCCGCCGACAGCGCCCTCCTGCTCGCCAAGCGGAGCGGGCGCAACCGGGTGGCGGTCAACGCGGCGCCCGCGTAGAGGGTGAGGGTTTACCGCGCCGCCACCGCCGGCTGGTCCAGCAGATACTGGCGCATGAACTCGATCAACACCGCCCGCTGAAAGTCCGAGTTGTCCTTCTTCTGGAAGCCGTGCCCTTCGTTGGTGCCGACCAGGTACCAGACCGGCGTGCCGTTGGCCTGCACCTTGGCGACGATCTGATCCGACTGCGCGAGCGGCACGCGGGGATCGTTGGCGCCCTGCACCACGAGCAGCGGCCGGGTCATCTTGTCGACATGGTTGGCCGGCGCGATCGACTCCAGGAAGGCGCGCATCTTGGGATCCCGCTCGTCGCCATACTCCACCCGGCGCAGGTCACGGCGGTATTCGCTGGTGTTCTCCAGGAAGGTCACGAAGTTGCTGATCCCCACCGTGTCGAAGGCGCAGCGCAGCCGCGGGCTGTAGTGCACCAGCGTGGCGAGCACCATGTAGCCGCCATAGGAGCCGCCGGCGACGATCACCCGCGAGGCGTCGAGGTCCGGCTGGGTGGCGATCCAGTCGAGCATGGCGCCGATGTCCTTCACCGAGTCCTCGCGCTTCTCCCAGTTGTCGAGCTTGAGGTAGGTCTTGCCGTAGCCGGAGGAGCCGCGGACGTTGGGCTCGATCAGGGCGATGCCGAGCTCGTTGATGAAGTAGTTGTAGCTGCCGTTGAAGTCGGGCCGGATCTGCCCTTCCGGACCGCCGTGGATGTTGATGTAGACCGGGCGCGGACCCTTGAAGCGGCCGGCGGGCGGCAGGTAGACGAAAGCGGGGATCGTCCGCTTCGTGCCCGGCGTGACCTCGTCGAAGGTCGGGAAGCGCACCAGCTTCGGCGCGTTGAGCTGCTCGGGGTTGAGGCCGCCGATCTCGCTCTCGGTCCAACGCTCCAGGCGCTTGCTGTCGATGTCGTAGGAGAAGACGTCCGCCGGCGACCGCGCCCAGCTCACCGAGAAGGCGATCTCGTGCGAGCCGTGGCGGAACTTGAGGCCGGAGGCGGCACCGGCCGGCAGGTCCGGAGACGGAAACGGCTTGCCGTCTCCCGGATCGATGACATGCAGCCGGCTGTAGCCGTCCTCGTTGGTGAAAAACGCCAGCCGGGTGCCGTCGTCCGAAAGGTCGATCGACTCCACGTCCCATGGCATGTCGGCGGAGAGCACCGTCGTCTTGCCGCTGGCGAGGTCGACGTGGACGAGGCGGAGGAATTCGCTGTCCTTGTCCGAGGTGGCGAAGAGCCCGCGGCCGTCCCGGTCCCAGCGCGCCGTCTGCCAGGAGACCATCGTCTCCCCTGCCTTCGCGCGCGGCGTCAGGTCGTGGATCTTGCCGGTCGCGACGTCGATCCAGTGCAGATAGGTCTCATTGGCCGAGATCTCCTCGAGCAGCAGCACGCTGTGATCGTCCGGGCTCCATGCGAGAACCGTCCAGGAGCCCTGGATGTCGGCGACCTTCCGCTCGCTGCCGGCGACGCCCGGATCGGCGACATAGAGATCGGTGTCGCGGCCGTTGCGGGCGTTGCTCGTATAGGCCAGCAGATTGCCGTCGTGCGACCAGGAGGGATTCTCATAGCGGCTCTTGCCGTCGGTGAAGCGGCGGGTGGTGCCGGCTTTGCGGTCGAGCAGGAACATCTGGTAGTTCTCGGCGCCGCCTTCGTTGAGGCTGAACACGATCTGGTCTGGGTTGCCGGGCCGGGTGCGCCCGTTGATCACCGGGTCGTTGAAGAAGGTGAGCTGGCGGCGGAAGCCCATCGGCGCCCCCACCTCGTGGAGCTGCATGCTCTGCGCGAAGCGGGTGCGGATGAGGATCCGGCGTCCGGTCGCGGACCAGTCCGTGAAGCTCGCGGTGCGGATGTTCTCGTACGGCAGCAGATCACCCACGTGGTCGCGCGGGACCGGCGGCACGTTCTTCGCGATGATCGTGGCCGGCACCGGCACCATCGCCGCCGCCTGACCGGCGTTCGGCTCCGCGGCCCGCAGGATCGGAGCATTGGGGAGTTGAAGGGCGAGCAGCACACCAGCGGCCAGCGCAGCGACGACTCTCGGTCTCATCGGGCGATCCTCTCCAGGGTTTCTGGGTCTACAATGCACGGATGGCCGACGCACTCCGGGTTTTTTACAACTGCGACCGCTGTCCTTCGTACTGCTGCTCCTACCCGCGGATCCCGGTGGAGCCGGAAGATGTCGCGAGGCTCGCAGAGTACTTCGACCTCACCCCGGAGGCAGCCGCGCGGAAGTTTACCAAGAAAGGCGAAGAACCCGGAGAAGTCGTCCTCCGCCACCTCCCGGACGAGGTCTACGGCACCGCCTGCCGCTTCCTCGACCGCCACACCCGCATCTGCACCGTCTACGAAGCGCGCCCCGAGATCTGCCGCGACTACCCCGGCAAGGTCCGCTGCGGCTACTACGACTTCCTCTGTTTCGAAAGGCACGCCCAGAACGACCCCGAGTTCGTGGCGTCGACCTGGCATGGGAAGAAGTGATTCAGGTCGGCTCCGGGATACAATAGCTGTCAGCCATTGCCGATCCAACCATCTCATTGGTTGCTCTCATCTTGCCCCTTGTGGGCTCAGGCACGTAGCTCGCTACAATGGAGTCCGCGAGCTAGAAGGTCCTCCGCGAACATACCTTCCTTCTGATATGCTCGCCTCCGATGCCCCGGAAAATTCAATCCCGCTGACCCAAGACCGACCTTTCCCCGCGTGCTGCGCGAGATCCACATCCGCAATCTTGCCGTCCTGGCCGAAGCGTCGGTGAGCTTTGGTCCCGGGCTCAACATCCTTTCCGGGGAGACCGGAGCGGGGAAGTCGATCGTCGTCGATTCGCTGGGGCTGCTGGCTGGGGCGCGGGCGAGTGCAGAGATGATCCGCAGCGGCGCCGAGGCGCTGACGGTGAGCGGGATGTTCGAGCCGTCGGGACAGGAGTGGCGGCGCCTGCTGGAGGACGCCGGGCTGGAGGTGGAGGGGGACGAGGTGCTGGTGCGCCGCGAGATCGCCCGCAGCGGCAGGAACCGCGTCTTCGTCAACGACCAGCCGACGACGCTGCGCCTGCTCACCGATCTGGCTCCCTTCCTGCTGCGTATCCATGGCCAGCGCGACGAGCTGGGGCTGATCGAGCCCGAGCTGCAACGTGGCCTGCTCGACCGGACCGGCGGCGCCGAGGGGAGCGCGCTGCTTCAGAAGGTCGCCGCGGCGTTCGAGCAGCACACCCGCCTGGCGGAGCGCCTGGAGCGCTTGACCGGCGATGATCGGATGCGCCGCGAGCGGCTCGACCTGCTGCACTTCCAGGCGGCGGAGATCGATGCCGCCCGGCTGCGCGCCGGGGAGGAGGCGGAGCTGCGCGGCGAGCGCGAGGTGCTCCGCCACGCCGAGGCGATCGCCCATGCGGTCGGCACCTGCTTCTCCCTGCTGTCCGACGACGAGGGCTCGGCGCTGGAACGGATCGGCAAGAGCCAGGCGCTGCTGGCGGATGTCGAGACCTGGGAGCCGCAGGCGACGGCATGGTCCGCGGAGCTGGAGGAGCTGCGCATCCGCCTCGCCGACCTCGCCACCACGCTCGGCCGCCGGGTGGACGATCTGGAGGCCGATCCGGATCGCCTGAACGCGGTGGAGGAGCGGCTCGCGCTGCTGGAGCGGATCTTCCGCAAGCATGATGTGGACAGCGCGGCGGTGCTCGCCCGCCGACAGGAGATCGAGGCCGAGCTGGCCGAGCTCGAAGGGGACGACGCCAACCGCGACGAGCTGGCGGCGAAGGTCGCCGCCGCCCTGGAGGAGTACCGGCAGGCGGCGGTCACGCTGTCGAAGAAGCGGGAAGACTGGGGGAAGATTTTGGTGGCGAGCGTCGAGGCGGAGCTGGGAGACCTGGGGCTCGGCCGGGCGCGCCTGGCAGTCAGCCTGGAGCGGCGCAAGCGGGGGGACAGCCCGCTGCTGGTCGACGGCACGGCGGTGGATTTCGGTCCCGGCGGTCTCGATCAGGTGGTGCTGCTCTTCTCGCCGAACCAGGGCGAGGAGCCGCGCCCGCTGGCGCGCATCGCGTCCGGCGGCGAGCTGTCGCGCATCCACCTCGCCTTGCAGCTCGCCTCGCAGGCCGAGTCGGCGCGGCCGACGCTGGTCTTCGACGAGGTGGACACCGGCATCGGCGGCGCCGAGGCTGCGGCCCTGGGACGGAAGCTGCAACGGCTCGCCCACGCCCGCCAGAAAGGCGCGGGCGCGGGAATGGCGGGCCAGATCCTCGCCGTCACCCACCTGCCGCAGGTGGCGAGCCACGCCGACCTCCACTTCAAGGTGAGCAAGCAGGTGGACGGCGGGCGCACCAGCGTGCAGGTCGAGGAGCTGGACGACGCGGCGCGCGGCGAAGAGGTGGCGCGGATGCTCGCCGGCAAGAAGGTGACCCCGCTCAGCCTCTCGCACGCCCGCGAGCTGATCGCCGGCGCGGCGCGGAACCGGAAAGGGTGATCCCCCTCTGGCACTTCGGCGATCCGCTGGCGCCGCTCCAGGCGCTTCTGGCGCGCGGCGGTGTACTCGCCGTGCCGACCGAGTCGAGCTACGGCCTGGGCGTCGATCCGCGGAACCGGACCGGGGTGGAGACGATCTATCGGATCAAGGGGCGCGAGGCGGGGAAGGCTCTGCCGGTGGTGGTGGCCGGCCGCGGACAGCTCGCCGGTTTGGGAATCGATCCGGACCTTCCTATACTGATCCCCCTCTCGGCGTGCTGGCCCGGACCGTTGACGGTGGTGTTGCCGTTGGCGAAGACCGGGCCGCGGATTCCGGCCGCGGCGGGGCAGCGGACGTTGGCGGTCCGCGTTCCGGGGCATGCCGGGCTGCGCGGGCTGCTCGCGGCGCTCGGACACGGGCTGACGGCGACCAGCGCCAACCGCAGCGGCGAGCCGCCGGTCCTCGATCCGGACGCGGCGGCGGCCCTGCTCGCCGGCCAGGATGCGGTGGTGGTGGACGGCGGACGGCTGCCGGGAGGGGCGCCGTCGACGCTGGTGGCAATAGAAGAGTCGGGTCCCGTGGTTCTACGGTCAGGGAGTTTTCCTGTCGAAAGGCTCCGCGCATGCTTGATGGAGAAAGACGTATGAAGCTGCCTCTCCTGGTCCTGCTCTTCACCGCCGCCCTGCCGGCGAGCCTCGCATCGGCGAAACCGGCGAACACCGCCGCGCAGGGGCCGCCACCTCCGGCCGGCGGCCCTGCCATGCCCTCTCCGCCGTCGCCGATCACCCCGCCGCCGACCCCGATCCCGGTCCAGCCGCCGGCCCTGCCGAGCCCGCTGCCGACGATCGGCGTCGACGAGGTGCGCACCGGCCAGAAGGGTTACGGCCTGTCCGTCTTTTCGGGCAGCGAGCCGGAGCGCTTCGACGTCGAGGTGATCGGGGTGATGCGCAACCTCCGCCCCGAGCAGAGCTACATCCTGGCCCGCCTGACCGGCCACGACCTGGAGCGCAGCGGCGTGTCGGCCGGCATGAGCGGCAGCCCGGTCTTCCTCGACGGCAAGCTGGCCGGCGCGGTGGCCTTCAGTTGGCCGTTCTCCCACGACGCCATCGCGGGCATCACGCCGATCGACAGCATGCGCGGGCTCTCCGCCGCCGCCGGCCTGGCTCCGGTGGGACCGCCGCCGCCGCCGGTGGAGCTGGCGGTCCTCACCTCCGGCCATCTGCCCAAGGATCTGTTGGAGAAAGAGCTGAAACGGTTGCAGCCGCCGCTCCTCGAAGGCGCGCAGTCGGCCGTGTCGTGGGCCACCAGCGGCTTCGGCGAGCTGTCGCAGGGCTTCCTCCACCGTGCCCTCGGCAGCTCGATGCCGTCCGGCAAGGCGGCGCCGTCTCCAGCCGGCTCCACCAAGGACATCGCCATGGGCGGCGCGGTCGCCGCGGTCTTGGTGGACGGCGATCTGCAACTCGCCGCGGTCGGCACGGTGACCGACCGCTATGGTGATCAGGTGCTCGCGTTCGGCCATCCGTTCCTCGGCCTGGGCACGGTCAAGGTGCCGATGGCCAAGGCCGAGGTCGTCACCGTGCTGTCGAGCCAGTACTCGTCGTTCAAGATCTCCAACATCGGCGACGTCGTCGGCGCCTTCGAGCAGGACCGCCAAGTCGGCATCCAGGGGCGGCTCGGCCAGACCGCGCCGATGATCCCGCTCTCCCTGCGCATCACCGGCGTGGGCACCAGGCCGCGCGAGTTCAAGATGCGGGTCGCCGAGGTGCCGCAGTTCACCCCCATGCTGCTGGGCAGCAGCCTGCTCGGCGGTCTCGAGTCGACCAGCTACTCGGCCGGAGCGCAGGGTATCGATCTCCAGGTCCGTTTCAAGCTCAGGGACCGCGGCGACCTCGAGGTGCGGCAGAGCTTCGACGGCGACAACGCGGGCACCGAGGCGGCGACCTTCATCCTCGCGGTCGCCGGCTACCTGACCAACAATCCGTTCGAGAAGGTGCGCTTCGACAGCGTTGCGATCGAGCTGGCGCAGTCGCCGCAGCCGCGCTCGGCTACCCTGGTGGGCGCGAACGCCGAACGCACGGTGGTCTATCCCGGCGAGCGCGTCGGGCTCAACCTGGATCTGGTGGCCTGGCGCGGCGACCGCTTCCGCCGCACCCTCACGGTCGACCTGCCGCAGGATCTGCCCGCCGGGCGCTATTCGCTGGTGGTCGGCGACGGCGCGAGCATCGACGCCACCCGCCTGTCGCTGGAGCCGGCCGCGCCGGTGAGCCTGACCCAGGCGTTGCGCCTGCTGCGCTCGCTCCACTCGCGGCGCGACCTGATCGTGCTCGGCGTCTATGCCGGCCCCGGCCTGTCGGTGGCGGGCGAGGTGATGCCGCGCCTGCCCGGCTCGGTCCGCTCGCTGTGGAGCGCCGCGGCGTCGGGCAGCGCGGCCCCCCTGCGCACCACCATCGCGCAGCAGGTGCGGCAGGAGATGGACGTGCCGGTGGACGGGCTGGTGAAGGTCGATCTCGAAGTGCGCCGGCGCGAGCCGGTGGGGGCGGAGGGCGTCGTCACGGAGAAGGCTGAGGGAAAGGGAGGCCGATGAGATTCAGTCCACGCGCTGTCGTCCTGGCTGTGTTGCCGTTGCTCCTCTGCGGGGCCGCTGCGCGGGCCACCCAGGTGAAGATTTTCCAGACCCAGAGCCTGAGCGGCTTCCTCGCCGGCAAGCTCCAGGGGGTGAGCGTCGACGCGCTCGGCCGGATGCAGCTCGCCCCCCGCGCCGACCGCCTCGCCTCGCTCGGCGAGCCGTTCCTGCTCTCCGCCGCCGTCGCTCCGGACGGCTGGATCGTCGGCACCGGCAACGCCGGCAAGCTGCTCAAGATCGACCAGAACGGCGCGGTGAGCGAGCTGTTCACCGCCCCCGAGCCGGAGATCTTCGCCCTCTGGGTCGATCCGGACGGCACCATCTTCGCCGGCACCTCGCCGCGCGGTAAGGTCTACCGCATCCCGCCCGCGGGCCCCAATCCAGGAAAGAACGCCAAGGGGAAGCGAACCGGCGAAGTCTATTTCGATCCCGGCGAGACCTACATCTGGTCGCTGGCAAGGGCGGCGGACGGCGCGCTGCTGGTCGCCACCGGCACGCAGGGGAAGCTGTTCCGCGTAACGGCTTCCGGCAAGGGTGCTGGAAAAGGCGAAGTGCTGTATGACAGCGACGACACCCACATCCGCTCGCTCAAGGTGCTGCCCGGCGGCGACGTGCTCCTCGGCACGGCCGGCGAAGGGCTCATCCTCCGTTTGAGCCCGGACGGCGCGGTGCACACGCTCTACGACGCGACCCAGCCCGAGGTGGTGGCGCTCACCACGGCGCCCGACGGCACTTGCTACGCCGCCGTCATTTCGTCGGAGTCGAGCCTGACCGACGTGCCCAAGGACGCCGCTCCGCCGGCCGGCGGCAAGGCCGGCGAGGCGACGGTCACCGTGACCATGGGTGACGAGGCCGCCTCCGGAGCCGCGGCGGGCCGCGGCGGCAAGCCGAGCGGTCCGCGCAGCCTGCTGCTCAGCATCTCGCCGGCCGGCGTCGTGGAGACGCTGTGGACTTTTCCGGAGGAGACGGTCTACGACCTGCTCTGGCGTCCCGACGGCCTGTGGATCGCCACCGGCCTCGAAGGCAAGCTCTACCGCTGGTCCGACGGCCAGATGCTGCTCGAAAAGGACGTCGACGAGCGGCAGATCGTGGCCCTGCTGCCGGGTGAGCACGGACCGGCGTTCGCCACCACCAACGCCGCCGCGCTCTACCGCATCACGGCGGGGACGGAGACCAAGGGAACCTATTTGAGCGCCGCCCTCGACGCCGGCCAAGCCGCGCGCTTCGGCACCTTCCGCTGGCGCGGCGAGGCGCCCGGCGCGGACGCGATCCGCTTCTCCTTCCGCAGCGGCGTCAGCGCCGAGCCGGACCGCACCTGGTCGGCCTGGACCGCGGCGAAGAGCGCCGGAAACGGACAGATGAACGAGATCGCCCTCGCCGATCTGCCGCGCGGCCGTTACGTCCAGTGGCGGGCCGAGATGCGCGCCGTGGACGGCAAGTCGCCGCTCCTCTACGGGGTGGAGCTCTCCTACCGGCAGGAGAACCTGAAGCCGCGGATCGACCTCCTGGGCGCCCTGGAGCCGGGGCAGATCCTGGTGCCGGCGAACTTCAATCCGTCCAATCAGGTCTATGAGCCGGCGCATCCGAACCGTGACGGCATCTTCACCACGCCGGGCGGCCCGGCGGACGACGAAGGCGGGCGGACCAAGGTGTTGTGGAAGAGCGGCTACCGCACCCTGCGCTGGGCCGTCACCGATCCGAACGAGGACGAGCTGGTCTACGACCTGGCGTTCCGTCCCGCCGATCCGGATACCGATGCCGCCAAAAAAGTGGACTGGATGAAAGTGGCGGCCGACCTCAAGGAGCCGTACTACAGCTTCGACGCCACCGTGCTGCCCGACGGCGTCTACCGCTTCCGCCTGCGCGCCTCGGACCGCCTGGCCAACGACCCGGCGAGCGCCCTGTCCGCCGAGCGGGTCAGCGATCCGGTCGTCATCGACCACTCGCCGCCGGTCCTCGACGAGGTGACGCGGGACGGCGACCAGTTGCGCGTCACCGTCCACGACGCCTTGAGCCCGCTCCGCGAGGCGGTCTACAGTGTCGACGCCTCCGAGTGGAAGCCGGCCCAGCCGGCCGACGGCCTGCTCGACGGCCGCCAGGAGGTCCTGGTGGTGCCGGCGAACAAAAAAGGCGGCCTGGTCCTTCTGCGGGTGACCGACGCCGCATACAATGTAACGACTTTCAACCTGTCCTCGCAACGATGACGAAAC
>DATARD010000114.1:0-6544 GCA_036264355.1 Thermoanaerobaculia bacterium | reverse complement strand
CTCTCGCGCCGTGACCGACGCGCCATCGCTCGACCTTTCGGTCGTGATCCCCGTGTACAACAGCGCCGAGATCCTGCCGGACCTGGTCGCCCGCCTCTCTCCCGTGCTGGACGCGGCGGCTCCGGCCTGGGAGATCGTGCTGGTCAACGACGGCAGCCGCGACGCGAGCTGGACGGTGATCGCCGAGCTGGCGCGGAAGCATCCGCGAGTACGCGGCCTCGACCTGATGCGCAACTATGGGCAGCACAACGCGCTCCTCTGCGGCATCCGTGCCGCCGCCGGCGCCCGCATCGTCACCATGGACGACGACCTGCAGAACCCGCCCGAGGAGATCCCCCGGCTGCTGGCGGCGCTCGCGCCGCACGTCGACGTCGTCTACGGCACGCCGGAGCGGGAGCAGCACGGCCTCTTCCGCGACCTCGCGTCGCGGATCACCAAGAGCGTGCTCAAGGGGACCCTCGGGGCCGGCGCCGCGACGGCTCCCGACGTCAGCGCCTTCCGCCTCTTCCGCAGCGAGCTGCGGCGGGCGTTCGCGCTCTACGAGAACCCGTACGTGTCGATCGACGTGCTGCTCACCTGGGCCACCAGCCGCTTCGCCGCGGTGCCGGTCGCGCACGCGCCGCGCCAGGCGGGGCGGTCCCACTACACGCTGCGGATGTTGATCCGCCACACCTTCAACATGCTGACCGGCTTCAGCGTCCGGCCGCTCAAGATCGCCAGCCTGATCGGTTTCGGCGCCACCTTGTTCGGCCTCGCCGTGCTGGTCTGGGTGGTCGGGCGGTATCTGATCCAGGGGACCACGGTGCCGGGGTTTCCGTTCCTCGCTTCGGTGATCGCGATCTTCTCCGGCGCCCAGCTCTTCACCCTCGGGATCATCGGCGAATACCTCGCCCGCATGCACTTCCGCCTGATGTCGCGGCCGGTCTACGCGGTGCGCTCGAGCACGCCGCCGGCTTCCTGAGACACGCCATGGACGCCGCCCCTTGCGAACCCCTGCCCTGGGACTCGGAGTTTTTCGCCTGTAGCATCGCCCGGGTGCTCGGCGGGCGCCTGGACCGCGGGTGCCTCGCCGCGGTCGAGGCATGGTGCCGCACGGAGCCGATCGACTGTCTGTACTTCCTGGCCGTTCCCGGAGATCCGGCGACGGCGGCCCTCGCCGAAGGGGCCGGTTTCCGGCTGGTGGACCTGCGGGTGCGGCTCGGCCGCTCCCTGGTGGGTACCGATCCCCGGGACCCTGATTCCCGCATCCGTCCCGCCCGCGCGGACGACGTGCCGGAGCTGCGCCGGATCGCCGCGGTCAGCC
Organism: Thermoanaerobaculia bacterium; assembly: GCA_036264355.1. Classification (GTDB taxonomy): domain Bacteria; phylum Acidobacteriota; class Thermoanaerobaculia; order Multivoradales; family UBA5704; genus UBA5704. Next base: position 5,241 of record DATARD010000114.1, on the reverse strand, counting down.
ATCACGATTCCCGCTTCTACGCCGATCCGCATTTCGACCGCGGGCGCTGCGACGAGCTGTATGCGACGTGGATCGAGAAGAGCTGCCGGGAGGATACGGTCTTCGTCGCGGAGCACGAGCACAGACCCGCCGGCTATATCTCCTGCGTGCTCCACCCGGAAACGGCTGACGTCGGGGAGATCGGCCTCCTCGCCGTCGGCGCCGCGGCGCAGGGCCGCGGGTTGGGGGGCGCGCTGGTGGGCACGGCCTTGCGCTGGCTCGCCAGCCAGGGAGCGGCGCGTGTCCACGTCGTCACTCAAGGCCGCAACACGCGGGCGCAGCGCCTCTACCAGGCGCACGGCCTGCTCACGGAATCCATCGGGCTCTGGTTCCACCGCTGGCAGGATCGGCCGGACCGGAGCTGGGAGATAGAGAGAGAATGAGCGACTTCGACATCCCCTACAACAAGCCGGCGGTGGTCGGCGACGAGATGGCCTATATGCAGGACGCCGTGGCGCGGGGCCGGATCTCCGGCGACGGCGAGTACTCGAAGCGCTGCCACGCCCTGCTGCGCGAGATGCTCGGGGCGGCCAAGGTGCTCCTCACCACCAACTGCACCCACGCCCTCGACATGACCGGCCTGCTGCTCGACCTGAAACCGGGCGACGAGGTGATCCTGCCGTCGTTCACCTTCGTCTCGACCGCGAACGCCTACGCCCTGCGCGGCGCGCGGCCGGTGTTCGCCGACATCCGGCCGGACACGCTCAATCTGGACGAAGCGCGGCTCGAAAGCCTGGTGACGCCGCGCACGCGCGCCATCGTGCCGGTCCATTACGCCGGCGTCGGCTGCGAGATGGACGCGATCCTCGACATCGCCCGCCGCCACAATCTGGAGGTGATCGAGGACAACGCGCACGGCCTCCTGGGCACGTACCGCGGGCGGCTGCTCGGCAGCTTCGGGTCGATGTCCACCCTGAGCTTCCACGAGACCAAGAACTTCACCTGCGGCGAGGGCGGCGCGCTGGTGATCAACGGCGAGCGCTTCGCCGAGCGGGCGGAGATCGTGCGCGAGAAGGGGACGAACCGCGCCAAGTTCTTCCGCGGCGAGGTCGACCGCTATACCTGGGTCGACCTGGGATCGAGCTTCCTGCCGTCGGACCTGCTCGCCGCCTACCTGCTCGCCCAGCTCGAAAAGCGGCAGCAGGTGCAGGCGCGGCGTCTGGCGCAGTGGGAGCGCTACCGCGCGGAGCTGGCGGAGTGGGCCTCGGAGCACGGCGTGCGCCTGCCCATCGTGCCGGCGCACTGTGCCCACCCGGCGCACATCTTCTATCTGTTGTTCCCCGGGCTGGATGCGCGGCAGCGCTTCATCGGTCACCTCAAGGAGCGCCGCATCCTCGCCGTCTCCCACTATGTGCCGCTCAACATCTCGGAGCACGGCCGGCGGCTGGGCGGCGTGCAGAGCTGCCCGGTGTCGGAAGACGTCGCGGACCGTCTGGTGCGATTGCCCCTCTACTACGACCTCTCCGCGGACGAGCAGTCGCGGGTGATCGAGGCGGTGCGTTCCTTCCATGGCGCCTGATCCGCCCGCCGGCCGCCGCGGCCTCCCGCCTTGGCTCTTGCCGCTCCTCCTCGCGGTGGGGCTCACCGCGGTGGTGTTCCTCGTCCAGCGGCGGATCGACTTCAACGTCGCCGATGAGGGCTTCCTGTGGGAAGGCGTGGTGCTCACCGCGCACGGCAAGGTGCCACTGCGCGACTTCTACTCCTACGACCCCGGGCGCTACCTGTGGGCGGCGGCGTGGGCGAAGCTGCTCGGCGAGGGGATCCTGGCGCTGCGGCTGTCGACCGCTCTCTTCCAGGCCGGCGGCCTGTTCTGCGGTCTCCTCGCCGCCCGCCGCGTTTTTCCGCGCGCCTGGCAGCTCGCGCTGATCGGGATCGTTCTTGTTCTTTGGATGGGGCCGCGGCACAAGCTGTTCGAGCCGGCGATCGCCATGGCGGCGGTGTACGTGGCGGTGCTGCTCATCGAGCTTCCGTCTCGGCGCCGGCATCTGCTGGCCGGCGTAATGGTGGGCTTCGCCGGTTTGATGGGGAAAAACCACGGCGGCTATCTGTTGCTCGGCTTCGCCATCCTCATCGCCTGGCTCCACCTGCGGCGGATCGCGGCCGGTCCGTTGTGGCGCGACGCGCTGGCGTGGATCGGCGGCATCGCCCTCGGCGCCTCGCCGCTCCTCGTGATGTTCGCCATCGTGCCGCGCTTCCTGCGCGCCTACGTCGATTCGGCGCTGTTCTTCCTGCACCAGGGGCGGACGAACTTCGGTCTGCCGGTGCCCTGGCCGTGGGTGGGGAGCTACGCCGGGCTGGGTTGGGAAGACGGAGCGGAGAAGCTGGCCCTGGGGATCGGCTTCGCCCTCCTGCCGGTGGCGGTGGCGATCGCGCTCTTCTTTCTGCCGGGGACGACGGCGGAGACCTCAGGCCGGAGGGCGCTGCTGCTGGCCGGCGGGGTGGTCGGCCTGTTCTATCTGCACCACGCCCTGTCGCGCGCCGACTCGTTCCACCTGAGCCAGAGCATCCATCCGGCTCTCCTCGCGCTCTGCGGTCTGCCGGCGGTGCTCGACCAGGACCGCGCGCGCCGGGCCGTCGTGCTCTGCGGGCTGGTGCCGCTCTTCGCTTTCCTCACCCTGTTCGCGGCCGTGCCGCAGGCTCCCCTCTACAGCGAGCTGACGCCGGACCGTCCGCTGGACCGTTTCGTCCCCTATCGCCTGGCGGGGGACGATCTGCGGCTGCCGGTGCGGACGGCGAGCTTCTTCGCCGAGGTCGAGAAGCAGGTGGCGGAGCGGGTGCCGCCCGGGGAGCCGGTGCTCCTCATCCCGCACCTGCCGGGTCTCTACCCGGTGATCGGCCGCGAGTCCCCGATCTCCGACTTCTATCCGATCTGGCCGGCGCAAGGCGAGAGGGACGAGACCATGCTGCGGGAAATCCGCGCCGCCGGCGTGCACTGGGCCCTGTACTCCGACTACACGGCGGGCGAGGCGCCTGAGCTGCAATTCCCCAACACCCATCCGCAGGTGTGGTCCTATCTCCAGGAGAGCTTCGAGCGCGTGCCCGCGCCGCGCCTGCCGCGCCGCGTCTGGCTGCTGCACCGGCCGTAACCGGTTGTAATCGCTTACAAGGCGACGGCGTAAGAACCCCCCAGAGGGTGTAAATCAGGGAAAAGAGAGGGGTTCGGGCAGGGATTTTGAGGTTTTTTGAGGAAGTTTGAGCCTGGGATTGAGGACCTTTTGGAAGCGAGCGCGTATTCTTTGACTGTGCCGGGGCGGTGAGGTTGAGTCCCGGCCCTGTCGTTCTGAAGGTCTCTGATGTCGGGTTGTGGAGGGATGTGCAGCACTCTTTTGCAGGTTTTCTTTGTTCCGGTTTGAGGATGAGGTGGCGTGGCCCAGGGAAGTCTCCTGGGCTTTTTGTTTTTCAGTCCCCTCTCAGCGCAGCTTGAAGCTCCGCGCCGCCATGTCCTCCCGGCCGATCACCGTCCAGTAGTAGTCGACGCCCTTGCGCAGCCGCAGCCGCTCGCTGGTGGGGAACAGGACCCTGCCGTCGAGCGTCGGCGGGCTCGTCCAGGTGTAGGAATGGTCGGAGTCGAAGACGGTGACCCGCTGTGCTTCGCCCTTTGCCGCCGGGAAGACGATCTCGCTGGGCGGAGCATCGAGCAGGCCGGCCGGCAGCCAGCTCCCGGCCTGGCCGGAGCTCCCGCGCACGGCCGCAGGCGGAGCGGTGGGCGGAGAGAAGGAGGGGTGCGTGGAGGTCCATACGCTCAAGCCGGCGACGGCTGCGACACTGGCGGCGAGAGCGGCGATCCAGGGAGCTCGGCGCAGCCTCTTGCGGCCGGGCCGGGTGGCGGTGGAGACGTTCGGGTTGATCGGGATGACCGAGGCGAGCGGCTGCGGTTGCGGTCGGGCCGCCGAGCGGGAGAAGCGCTCCCAGGCGTCGGCGAGGCGGCCGGGGGAGACGGCGTCCGGCGCATCGAACGCTTCCAGGCGCAGGAGCTCCTCGGTGCAGGCCGCACAGGCCGCGGCGTGGGCGAGCCAGCGCTCCGCCTCGGCGGTACGCGGGCCGCGCCGGGCCCGGTAGAGCTGCTCCGGTGTCGGATGCGGCCCGGGGGGGCGGCGAGGGATGATCGGAACGGTAGGCTCGGCCATGATGCTCACTCCTCCAGCAGGCTCTTCAAGCGCCGCCGGGCATTCCAGATCTGCACCTTCACGGTCGGTGTCGCCAAGGAGAGGCGGCGGGCGATCTCCCGATAGGATAGCCCCTGCTGCACGTGAAGCAGAAGGCAGGCCCGCATCCGGCTTGGCAGTTTGTTGAGAGCGGTCACGGTGCGCGAGAGATCCTGGCGGCCGGCGGCTTGCGCCTCGGCCGAGGGTCCCTCGTCGGGTGTCGCCTCGTCGACCGGGTCGTCCTCGGTCCGCCGCCCGCGCCGCCGCCACTCATCCCGGGCGACGTTGCGGGCGATGGTGTAGACCCAGGCGTCGAAGCTCCCCTCGCCCCGGTACTGCCCACTGGACTTATAGACGATCCACAATGCGGTTTGACTTAGGTCCTCGGCATCCGCAACCTGGAACCCGCTGGCGCGAAAGAAGCTACGCAACCGCGGGAACAAATTTTCGAAGACAGGCCGGAACCCCTCCGTCGCGTCGTGGGAGACGGTATCTGCCGGTCGGAGCATCACCTTCGATGTCATGGCCACAACCCCCAATCCTTAGCACGTATAGGTGACGCGCAGGAGCTTTTTGTTACATCCAGTCGCCGCTCAGTGTGAAAGCGGCCCAGTGGAGGGGGTGGGAGGTGCCACGGTTGCCCTGGATGAGGGAGCGCTGCGCTTCCTGCAGGGCGAGGTCCTTCGGCCGGCCGGCGCGGAGGAGGGTGTAGAAGCGTTCCATCAGCAATGCCGTGGTGTCGTCGTTGACCGCCCAGAGAGACGCGAGGACCGAGCGGGCGCCGGCAAACTGGAAGGCCCGGGTGAGGCCGATGAGACCCTCGCCGCCGGCGTCGCTGCCGAGGCCGGTCTCGCAGGCCGAGAGGGTCACCAGGTCGGCGTCGAGGCGCGGCCGTTCAAAGATCTCCCAGGCCTGGAGCAGGCCGTTGTCCTCGCTGTCCGGGCTCTTGGGAGTCGCCAGGGCGAGGGCGGAGTCGAGCGGGAAGTGGCGGTCGAGCAGGGCGTGCGAGGCGAAATGGAGATAGCGCGGGCGTACCGGCAGGTGGCGGAAGCGCCGT
>DATARD010000106.1:0-21119 GCA_036264355.1 Thermoanaerobaculia bacterium | reverse complement strand
ATCTCCTTCGAAGCCGATGCAGCCGTCCTCCTGCGAGGGGCTCACCGAGAAATCCGCAGCGACACGATGCCGCACGTAACCGGACGGGCACGCGGGGTAGTTGCCGTCATGGTGGTAGAGATAGAGGTCCCCGTTGGGATGCAGGGTCAGGACGGCATCGAAGCCGCTGCCGGAGCCGCTGCAACTCGCGATCCCCCGGCAGGCGGGATCGAGTGGCTTGACCCAGGCATTGGTGACCTGGGAGGGAGTGGCGCGCGCCACCAGGTCCACGAGGTCGAGCCGCTCCACGCGGTCGCGGTCGGGCAGGTGGAACGGCAAGAACGTCGTGGTCAGCGCGATCCGCCACTTGCCGCCGTAGAAGAGGGCCGAGGGAAAGCCGATCTCCGCCTCCTTGCGGCTCGGCAGGCGGGAAAAGTCGTTGGTGGCCCAGAGGCCGCGGAACCGCGGCGTCGCGCTCCTTCCCACGGCGGGATAGCTCAGCGCGAAGAGACCTTCCCAGTGCCGACGGCCGCAGCAATGTCCGGTCCCGACCAGGAGGGTGACGTCGCCGTTGGCGAGTTGGATCGGCTCCGGGCCCTGGAGATAGTTCAGCGCGTCCGCCGTGTAGCCGGGGGGCACGCAGGTCGGACGCGTCGTGATGAACCCCGTCGTACCGGCGAAGTTGGCTTCTTCGCCGGAGCCAGGAGCCGGTTGCGCGACGACCCCGGCCGGCAGCGCGAGCGTCAGCACCAAAGAACAGATGCAAGCCTTGACCATATCTTTGCCCTCAACTCTAGACCACTGGAAGTCTACGTAGAAGTCTACGTACGAGCGAGCCGCGCCGTCGCGCCGTTCGCTCCCACGGCCGAGGGGAGCGTAAGATTTCTTCGGACGGTCGGGCCGCTGCCCGGCTCGGAACCCGCGAGGCTGCAACACGAACCGGCCGGGTTTCGTGTTGTTACCCGGGAGTTTGTGTTGCAACCCGCGGGTCAGGCCGCTGAACGGCCGGGGTTCGTTCCGGGAATCCCGGGTGTCGCGCCGGCACCTTCCGGTTCCGCCGCGGGCGTGCCGGGGTTCGCGCTGAACCCGCCGGTTTCGGACCGGGTGAGCCGGCGCTCGCAGCGGGTGTCGCGGGTCATGTGCGGGGCGCCACCAGAAAAGGGGTGCCGGGCGCCAGCGGAAAAGGGTGCCGCGGAAACAGGCGGCGACAATTTGTGCATTAAGAGGTAAGGGACGACGAGGAGGATCCGCATGCAGGGGAAGAGGATCGCGGTGGTGACGGGCGGCAACCGGGGGATCGGCCAGGAGATCTGCCGCCAGCTTGTGGAACGGGGGTTGCGGGTGGTGCTGACGGCGCGCGACGGCGAGAAGGCGCGGCGGGCTGCCGGGCTTCTCGGTGGCGATGCGGTCCCGTTCGAGCTCGATGTCACGTCGGCGGATGGAGCACGCCGGCTGGTGGAGTTTCTCGAGGGAGAGATGGGCGGAGTCGACGTGCTGGTCAACAATGCCGGCGTCTTCCTCGATCGCGGGTACGGTGGCCTGGAGGTTCCGATGGACATCGTGCGGCAGTCGCTGGAGACGAATCTTCTCGGCCCTTGGCTGCTGACGCAGGCGCTGGTGCCGATCATGCGCCGGCGCGGCTATGGGCGGGTCGTCAACCTGTCGAGCGGCATGGGCGCCATGTCCGAGATGTCGGGCGGCTACTCCGCGTATCGCGTCTCCAAGAGCTCGCTCAACGCGCTCACCCGCATCCTCGCCGACGAGCTCCGCGGCACCAACGTGCTGGTCAACGTGATGTGCCCCGGCTGGGTGCAGACCGACATGGGAGGTCCCAACGCGCCGCGGCCGGTCGAGGAAGGAGCCGAGACCGCGGTCTGGCTGGCCACTCTGCCGGACGACGGCCCGAGCGGACAGTTTTTCCGCGACCGGCGACAGATCCCAGGGTGAGTTGGAGCGTCGTGAAGCCCTCCCCGGCCGAGAGGGTGCCTCGGTAGCAGCAAGACAGCACGCCGTCGGTTACAATCAGCGGACAATTTGCGACGGGAGGTACCATGAACAAGGAAGCGTCGTCGAATGAGAGGCCGGCCCCCGATGATACCGAGCGAGCCTTGATCTTCGTCCTGGTGACCTCTCTTCTCCGTCACTATGACGAGTCGCTCCAGGGGAGGCCGCATACGGTCCCCAGCCTCGAGGCTGTCGTCCCCCACTTCTGGATCACCATGGCGCGAGCCGCCACCGTGCTGGCCGCCCACGATTTTGGGACCGATCCGGAGGCCGACGAAGACATGATCGATCTGGTTCGGCGCTGGGTTCACAACGGGGTGATGCAGTCCTACGTCCCCGACACCCTGCATCCCGCGGCGCAGATCCTCATGGAGATCGGCGATCTTGGGCTCACCGTGACCGAAGCCCAGGTCACGGGAAATGACGACCAGCGCTTCTTTGAGGAAGCCTCCGTCTTGCTCGCCGATGCCGCCAAGATCTCCCCCGGCCGGCATGACATCCTCTCCGACCTGTGCAAGGCGCTCACGGTCCGAGCCAGTCTGGGCGGCGCCGGCTCGACGGCGCTTTTGCGCGACGCGCTGGCCCGTTGCGATGAGGCCCTCGCGTGCTTTACCGAAGTGAACCGCCATGTCGCGAAAACCAGAAAGCTCCATCCCGGGTATGCAGCTCTCCTTTCGGCAGCCGGCATGCTCCGTTGGCTGGCCGCGAACAGAACAAAGGACATCGGGAAGAAGCGCGCACTTCTTGAAGAGGCCCGCCGCCAGATGGGTCTGGCGATCAAGAAGGGAAGCCTCGACAAGCCGGAGATACAAAGGGCCTATGACGGGGCCGTCGACGATCTGGCCCAACTCCCGCCGGAGTGAGCGGGGTCACGGTGTCGAGCGGCGTCCAGGTCTACATCGATTCGAACGGGCAGCTCGGGACCCTGACCTCCTCGGCGCGCTTCAAGGAGGATGTCGCGGACATGGCCGACGAGGTGCAGCGGCAGGAGGCCGAGCTCGAGCAGCAGAAGCGACTCCTCGCCGAGCAGGAGGCGCGCCTGCAGAAGCTCGAAGCGCTCCTCGCGCGCCAGGCCGAAGCGCCCAAGGCGCCCTGACCGATCCGGCTCCAGCCACTTCCGCCTCACCTGCGCCGCCGCTCGCGCTCGAAAGGGCGAGCGGCCGCAGATCTCCTCAGCGGTCACCGATCCAATGGAAGAGAAGAAAGTCACTATCGATTCACCGCCGCCATCATCGCCTCCGGATAGCGCATCCCCGCGGCGACGCCTTTCGGCGCGGCTTCGTCGATCCGCTTGAGGTCGTTGGCGGTGAGCTGCACGTCGACCGCTCCGGCGTTCTCTTCCAGATACTTCCGCTGCTTGGTGCCGGGGATGGGCACGATGTCGTCGCCTTGCGCCAGCACCCAGGCGAGGGCGAGTTGCGAGGCGGTGACGTTCTTCTCGGCGGCGATCTCTTCGATCTTCTTGACCAGGTCGAGGTTCTTCTGGAAGTTGTCGCCCTGGAAGCGCGGCGAGTGCCGGCGGTAGTCGTCCGCGGGGAGGTCTTCGAAGGTCTTGAAGCGGCCGGTGAGGAAGCCGCGGCCGAGGGGGCTGTAGGCGACGAAGCCGATGCCGAGGTCGCGGCAGGTCGCGAGGATGTCGTCCTCCGGATCGCGGGTCCACAGGGAGTATTCGCTCTGCAGGGCGGCGATCGGGTGGACGGCGCTGGCGCGGCGGAGGGTTTGCGCGCCGGCTTCGGAGAGGCCGAGATGGCGCACCTTCCCCTCCTCCACCAGCTTGGCCATCGCTCCGACCGTCTCCTCGATCGGCGTCGCGGGGTCGACGCGGTGCTGGTAATAGAGGTCGATGTGGTCGACTCCCAGCCGGCGCAGGCTCGCTTCGCAGGCGGAGCGGACGTAGTCGGGCTTGCCGTTGATGCCGCGCGCTGTCGGGTCGGCCGGATTGCGGACGATGCCGAACTTGGTGGCGAGGACGACGTCGTCACGCCGGCCCTTGATGGCACGGCCGACCAGCTCTTCGTTCTTGAACGGGCCGTAGATGTCGGCGGTGTCGAGGAAGTGGATGCCCAGCTCCAGGGCACGGTGGATGGTGGCGATCGATTCGGTGTCGTCGGTCTGGCCGTAGAACTCGGACATGCCCATGCAGCCGAGGCCTACGCTCGAAACCGTCGGTCCGTTCTTTCCCAGTCTGCGTGTCTTCATGGCGGGTCGCTCCTTGTGCGCGTCAACCCGGCGAGCCTACCAGGTCCCGGCGGTGCTAGGATGCGGCGGATCTCAATTCCGGGGGCTCCGATGACGACACGATCCGCGACGTTCCTTGCCCTGTTCCTCCTTGCCACGCCGGTGGGCGCGGACGAGCCGGCCCGCCTGCTGCGGCCGGACGACATCTTCGCGCTGAAGACGGTGAGCGATCCGCAGATCAGCCCGGAAGGCACCTGGGTGGCGTACACGATCCGCACGCTCGACGCCAAGGAAGACCGGCGGGACACGGACGTCTGGATGTCCCCGATGACCCCCTTCGCCTCCACATCCGGAAGCGCTGCCGTGCGGGTGACCGCGAGCCCGAAGCCGGAAAGCCGGCCGCGGTTCAGCCCGGACGGCCGCTACCTGGCGTTCCTCTCCGGCCGCGAGGGGGACAAGTCGCAGGTCTGGCTGCTCGACCGCCGCGGCGGCGAGGCGGTGAAGCTCACCGACTACAAGTCGGACGTCGGCGATCTCGCCTGGTCGCCGGACAGCAAAAAGCTGGCGCTGATCGTCGGCGACGTCGATCCGGACAATCCGGACGATCCGGCCGCGCCGGGGCCGGACGGCAAGCCGAAGGACGGGGCCGCGAAGACGCCGAAGCCGATCGTCATCCGGCGTCTCCAGTTCAAGCGCGACCGCGAAGGCTACCTGCGCGAGCTGCGCAGTCATCTCTACGTCTTCGACGTCGCGGCCAAGACGAGCGAGCAGATCACCAGCGGTCCCTATGACGACGAGGAGCCGGTCTGGTCGCCGGACGGGCGCTGGATCGCCTTCGCCAGCAACCGCACGGCCGAGCCGGACGCGAACGACAACCACGACATCTTTTTGATCGCGCCGCGCGCCGGGGAGACGCCGAAAGCTTTGACCACCTCGCCGGGCAGCGACACCGCGCCCTCGTTCAGCCCGGACGGCAAATGGATCACCTATGTGGCCGGCGGCGCGCCGGAGGACATCTGGTATGGCACCTCCGCCGTGGCGGTGGTGCCGGTGGACGGCGGACCGGCCCGCCAGCTCACCCGCGAAGTGGACCGTAACGTCAAGAGCCCCCGCTTCACGCCGGACGGCAAGTCGATTCTCTTCCTGGTCGACGAAGGCGGGACGGTGCACCTGGCTCGCGTTCCGGTCGCCGGCGGCGGCGCCAAGGCGGTCGAGCGGATCGTGAGCGGCGACCGCGAGGTCGAAAGCTACAGCCAGGGGCCGCACGGAGAGCTGGCCGTGCTGGAGAGCCAGCCGTCGTATCCGGCCGAGATCTCGGCGGTCGAGCCGAACGGCGGATTGCGCCGGCTGACGGCGGTGAACGACGACTTCCTGCGCGGCATCCGTCTCGCCAAGGTGCAGCGGCTCAAGGTGAAGAGCGCCGACGGCCAGGAGATCGATGCTTTCCTGACCCTGCCGCCAGACGCGTCAACCGGTCCCGGCAAACCGCGGCTGCCCACCATTCTGCGCATCCACGGCGGCCCGACGGATCAATACACTCTCGGCTTCCAGGCGGAATGGCAGATGCTGGCCGCGCACGGCTACGCCGTCGTCACCGCCAATCCGCGCGGCTCGTCCGGCTACGGCCGCGACTTCAGCCGCGTCCTCTGGGCCGACTGGGGGAACAAGGACTATGAGGACGTCAACGCCGCGGTCGATCAGGTCATCGCGATGGGGATCGCCGATCCCGAGCGCCTCGGCGTCGGCGGCTGGAGCTACGGCGGCATCCTCACCGATTATGTGATCACCAAGACCGGCCGTTTCAAGGCGGCGATCTCCGGCTCCAGCGAGACCAATTATCTCGCCAACTACGGCACCGATCACTATCAGAAGGAATGGGAGGCCGAGCTGGGCCTGCCGTGGAAGAATCCGCAGCTCTGGATGCGCCTGTCGCCTTTCTATCAGGTGGAAAAGATCACCACGCCGACCCTTCTCCTCTGCGGCGCCATCGACGTCAACGTGCCGTGCCTGAATTCCGAGCAGCTTTTCCAGGCATTGCGGCGCCTCGGCAGCGACACCGAGCTGGTGATCTATCCCGATCAGTTCCACTCGATCGAAAAGCCGAGCTATGTGAAAGATCGCTACGAGCGCTATCTGGCCTGGTACGACAAGCACCTCAAGCCCGCGCAAACGGCGCCGGCAGGCCGATGACCATGGAATCTCGTCTGGATCTCGCGGGGTGGGATCTGGTCTGGGTACATCTCACCGCCCTGCCAGGAGCTGACGAGAAGCTCGCGGCTCTGCGCCATGACGTCTCCGAGCTGGCGCGCGCCTCACTGGAAGGGATCGAGATCTCATCGCACCGCACCGCCGCCGCGATCCGCAAGCTTTTTCGCGCGGCCGGTTGCGATCCGACGCGCTATCGCCCTTCCTCCGAGGCGCTGCTCCGCCGTGTGCTCAAGGGAGAAGAGCTGCCGGCCATCCATCCGCTGGTCGATCTCAACAACTGCCTTTCGGTGGAGCTGGCCGTGCCGTGCGGGTTGGCGGCGGAGGGGAGCTTCACGCCGCCGGTGACCTTGCGCGCCGGCCGGCCGGGCGAAAGCTACGAATCGCTCCGCGGTCCGTTCAACCTGGAGGGCAAGCCGCTCCTGGCGGACGCCGCCGGGCCGTTCAGCACGCCGATCACCGACAGCCAGCGCGGTAAAGTGACAGAAGACACGACGCGCGCCTGGATGGTGGCATATCTGCCGGAAGGCGTCGTGACTCCCGCGGCGGTGAGGGAAAAAATCACAGAGCTGCTGCACAAGGCGCCGGTGGCGCGGATCGAAGGATAAAGCGTGAAAATCAATCGCATTCGCGGCTATCAGGCCGCGCTGCCCCTGCATGAGGGGAGCTACAAGTGGTCCGGCGGAAAGTCCGTCTCGGTGTTCGATTGCACGGTGGTGGAAATCATGACCGATGCCGGAATCACGGGATGGGGCGAGGTCTGTCCGCTCGGCCCGTTCTATCTGCCGGCCTACGGACCCGGTGCCCGCACCGGCATCGCCGAGCTGGCGCCGCATCTGATCGGTCACGATCCGCGCGATCTGGCGAGCCTCAACCGGCGGATGGACGCGGCGCTCAAGGGGCATCCGTATGTGAAGTCGGCGCTCGACATGGCCTGCTGGGACATCCTCGGCAAAGCCACCGGCCTGCCGGTCTGCACCCTCCTCGGCGGCCGGGACGGCGAAGCGGTCGACCTCTACCGCGCCATCTCGCAGGAAGCTCCCGCCGCGATGGCCGCCAAAGTCGCCGGCTACCGGGCCGAGGGCTACCGCAAGTTCCAGCTCAAGGTGGGAGCCGGCGTGGCGGACGACGTCGCGCGCATCCGCGCGGTGCGCGCCGAGCTCGAGCCCGGCGACATCCTGGTCGCCGACGCCAACACCGGCTGGCTGATGCACGACGCCGCGCGGGTGGTGCGGGCCGTGAAAGACGTCGACGTCTACATCGAGCAGCCGTGCCTCACGCTGGACGAGTGCCTGGCGATCCGCCGCCGCACCGATCACCCCTTCGTCCTTGACGAGGTCATCGACTCCATCGAGGCCCTGCTGCACGCCCACACCCTCGGCGCCATGGACGTGATCAATCTCAAGATCTCCAAAGTCGGCGGCCTCACCAGGGCGCGGCAGATCCGCGACCTCTGTGCGACGCTCGGCATCGCCATGACGATCGAGGACAGTTGGGGCGGCGACATCACCACCGCCGCCATCGCCCACCTCGCCCACTCGACGCCCGAAAACCTGCGCTTCTCCGCCACCGACTTCAACAGCTACGTGACGGTGAGCACCGCGGAAGGAGCGCCGCAACGGCAGAACGGCAAGCTGACCGCCTCGACGGAGCCCGGTCTCGGCGTGGCGCCCCGGATGGCGGCTCTGGGAGCGCCGGTGCTGGATGTGACGGCGGCGGTTTGAGGGGTCGGGGCGCAGCCGTGCCGCGCCCCCGCGAAGCACGGTCCGAGCATCGCCTCCGCAGTGCTACGCCTCTCACCAAGCCAATTGGCACGCAACCTGCACAGAAACCGCAGTCGTTGTAGAGAGCTCAGCGTCTAGATTCATGAAAACAGACACATTCTGAATCATCAAAGCCTTTCTTGGCCTCCGGAGGGATCATTCATGAGCCGGCTCGCTTTCTCCCTCGGCGCGACTCTTCTTCTCGGTTTCCTCGCATCCTCTCCGGCCACTGCCGCCTCGCCCGCGTCCGGCACCGTGTCGCAGGACCATCCGGTGGTGAGCTGGACGGGCGGACCGATGGTGCCCAGCGCGGCGGATTGCACGGGCCCCGACGATCCTGCCTGCGACTCTTTCCATCTGACGATCGTGCCGCCGTCCGGCGGGACGGGCTTCACGGTGCGCATCACGCTGACGCCGGTCGATGATTGGGACTTGAGCGTCTACGATCCCGACGGCTCGGAAGAAGGGAGCTCGGGCAATCCGCCGGGCGTCGCCGAGGTCGTCGTGCTCAACAATCCCGTGGCGGGCGTCCACACGGTGAGCGGCGCTCCGTTCGCCGTCGGTGCGCCCTACAGCGCCACTGCGGTTCTCGCGCTGGGCCCGCCGCCGCCACCGCCGCCGCCGCCGGGCGATCAGGCGATCGGGATGTTCCAGTACGAGCCGCCGGCGGGTTTCGGCGGCAGCGCCGGCGAGCCTTCGATCGGCGTCGGCCGGCTGGGCGCGCAGCACATTCCGAACGCCGCGATGTACATCGCCGGCCTGCAGGTGCTGCGGATGACCCGCGACGAATGCCTGTCGGACAGCCGGCAGGAGACCGACGCCTGGGTCGACAAGACGGCGGCGAACAACGGCCTCACGACCCTCGATCCGATCCTCTACACCGACGTCCGGACCGGCCGCACCTTCGCCTCGCAGCTCGCCGGCAAGTGCAGCCTGATGTCCTTCTCCGACGACGACGGCGAGAGCTGGACGCCGAGCCAGGGCTGCGGCATCAACGCCGGCGTCGATCACCAGACGGTGGGCGCCGGCCCCTTCCCGGCGAGCGATCCGGTCGGCGGCATCGGTTATCCGGACGCGACGTATTACTGCTCGCAGGACGCGGCGATCGCCCAGTGCGCCCTCTCGCGTGATGGTGGGCTGACCTTCGGTCCGGCCATTCCGATCTACAACGCCACCCAGTGCGGCGGCCTGCACGGCCACGTCAAGGTGGCGCCGGACGGTACCGTCTACGTCCCGAACCGGAACTGCCAGGGGCTGCAGGGGGTCGCGGTGTCGGCGAATGCCGGCACCACCTGGACCGTCCGCACCGTGCCCGGCAGCGCGTCCAGCGAAAGCGATCCGTCCCTCGGCATCGGGCCGGACAACAAGCTCTACTTCGCCTTCTCCGCCGGCTCCCCCTGGGTCGCGACCTCCACCGATCACGGCCAGACCTGGAGCGCGCCGATCGATCTCGGAACGGCGTTCGGGATCGCCAACAGCGTCTTCCCCGAGGCGGTGGCGGGGGACGCGGGGCGCGCCGCCGTGGCCTTCCTCGGCACCAAGTCCACCGGCCCGGTCTACGGCACCGACACCACGCTGCCGATCGAGTGGCATCTCTATGTGGCCACCACCTACAACGGCGGACAGAGCTGGACCACGGTCGACGCCACGCCGAACGATCCGGTGCAGCGCGGCGCCATCTGCACCCAGGGGACCACCTGCTCGGCCGGGCGCAACCTGCTCGACTTCAACGACATCACGATCGACGACGAGGGCCGCGTCCTGGTCGCCTATGCGGACGGCTGCGTCGGCGCCTGCGCGGGCGGCGGCCCGCAGAGCGGCACCGCGCTCGCCCGCGTCGCCGGCCAGGTGGGCGGCAAGCGTCTCCTCGCGGCCTTCGATCACCAACCGCCGGGCAAAGTCGGCGTCAAAGCCACCGCGTTCGGCAATACCGTGGTCGTCGAATGGTTCGCGGCCGACGACCTCGGCACGCCGGTCACCGGCTATGCCATCGAGCGCTCGGCGGACGGCACCCTCTTCACCCAGATCGGCACCGTCTCCGCCACCACCTTCCGCTATGTCGACTCACCCGTGCCGCCGCCTTCCCAGCAGAGCTATTTCTACCGCGTGCACGCGGTCAGCGCCGCCGGCCAGGGAGCCGTGTGCCCGGCGGTGCCCGTGGGCATTCCGGTCGTCGTCGTCCCCGCGGACCCCTGCCAGGCTCCGGGCGTCCAGGTGACGACAGATCCCGCGGGCGATCAGACCGGCGCGCCCGGCAACGGCGGCCTCGACTTGAAGGACGCCTTCATCGCCGAGCCGTGGAATCCGGAGCAACCCGACAACGATCAGATGGAGATCCGCATCCGCACCCAGCAGAGCCTCGATCCGACGCCGCCGCCGAACGGCTACTGGTATCTCTACCTGACCTATCGCGGGGTCAAATACTATGTGGCCATGACGACGGGGAACACGCCGCTCCCGGCGTTCGAATACGGCCGCCTGGATCTCAATCCGACGACCGGGATCAACGACCAGACCACGCTCGGGACGATCGACGGCAGCGTCAGCGGCGATACGATCCTGCTGCATCTCTCACGCAGCCTGCTGACGCAACCGGTGACGATCGGCGGCGCGGCCCAGCCGGCGCCGGTGCAAGGCAACGTCTTCACCAACGTCTTCGCCGAGACGCGTCTCCTGATCGGCGGCGGCGGCACGGGTCTGATCACGGTGATCGACAGCTCGACGCCGAGCGACTACACGGTCCACACCAACCAGGCGTGCGCGCCCGACCAGCCACCGACCGCGCGGCTTGCCGCCACGCCGCAGACCGGCACCGCGCCGCTCACCGTGGACTTCAATGGCTCGGCCTCCTCCGATCCGGACGCCGGGGACGGGGTCGCGGAGTACACCTTCGACTTCGGCGACGGCAGCGCACCGGTCACCCAGAGTTCGCCGGACGTCGAGCACACCTACACGGCGGCAGGCGACTACCAGGCCTCGCTGACCGTGAAGGACACCCGCGGCACCGCGAGCACCAACAGCGCCGACGTGGTCATCCAGGTGATGCCGGACGGTGATTTTTACACGGTCGTCCCCTGCCGGCTGCTCGATACCCGCACGCAGCAGGACGGAGCCGCGCCGGTCTCCAACGGCACCGAACGGGTGCTCGACGTCGTGGCGGTGACCCGCTGCGGGGTCTCGCCGCTGGCCACCTCCGTCGTGCTCAACGTGACGGTCACCCAGACCACCGGCAGCGGCTATCTGCAGGTGTATGCGGCCGATCTCCCGCAGCCGCCTGCCACCAGCACCGTCAACTTCGTCGCCAACATGACCCGCTCGAACAATGCGATCGTGGCGTTATCCGGGAACGGCCGGATCAAGCTGCGGCCGTCCATTCCTCCAACGGGTACGACTCACCTGGTGGTGGACGTCGTGGGCTTCTTCGTCACGCCTTAGCAAGGGTTTGGAGAGGCCGGCTGCGCCGCGGCGCAGCCGGCTTGGGCGGGGAGGCAATCTCTAGCAGCTCGGCGAGCAGCCGTGACGGCGAAGGGGATTGAGATGACGCATGGGCAGTTCTCCTTTTCGCCGTCGCTTTAGAGGCCCTTCAGGGGTCTCTCGGATTCACTCACTATAGAACGAACGAAAGGGAAGTCTAAACCCCCTCACTGCGGCGGCAACGAGCATCAGGAGCTCGTGGGCAAGCGTTGGCGGAGAACTTTGGCGTCTGTTCTGCGTATCCACGTCCAGAGATCAACGCGTCACTCTGCGCAACGGCCTCAACAGGAGGACAGCTATGGGAAAGATTTGCCAACTTGCGTGCTTAGCGGCCCTACTCACCACCCTCACCACCAGTCTTCGGGCAGAAGCTCAATCGACAGTCCAGCAGGGAGCGCGCTGGGAAGGACAACTCACCAGTCGAACGAATTGGATGGCCTCCGACCTGACCCCGTATCAAACCCTGAAGGTTCGCGTCACCTTCACCCAGGGAAGCCAGTCGTTCCAGACCTATGCTTTCTGGCGCTCCGGCCAGACCTTCTCCATCCGCGCCGCATTCCCGACCCCGGGAGTCTGGACCTGGTCGACTCAATGCCTGCAGCCAGCGGCGACGTGCGCCGCCGAGAGCTACTCGGCCAGTTTGGGCGGCCTCAACAACGCCACCGGAAGCGTCACGGTGGAGGCTTTCAACTCGACCATCAAGAGACATATCGCGAGCCCACTCTATCTCAAGGGAATGATTCAGCCGGTCGCTCCGGCCGCGGGGAACCGCGGCTACTTCAAGTATTCAGGGACAAACGAGGCTTTTGAATGGCTCGGCGACACCGCCTGGAGCGCGCCAATCCGCGCCACGCTGCCTCAGTGGACGCAATATATCCAGCGCCTTTCGAGCGCGGGGTTCACCGTGGTCCAGATCGCCACACCTGTCGACTACATGGACGGCACGAGCGGCGCACAGCCGGTAACGGTTCCTCCGAACACACCCTTGAAGCCTTTCAATTGCCCTTCCCCCGAGCCCAGCCAAATCCCAAACGTGGCGTGCTCGATGAACGACGCCTATTGGAACCACTTCGACGATATGGTCAAGGCGGCCAATGATCAGGGCATCGTGGTCGTCGTGGTCGGCCTGATGGAGCGCGTCATCGAGGCAAACGATCAGTACCCGGACCTCACCGCGACGAAGACCTTCGCCCGCACCCTCGCCTCGCGTCTTGCCGGTAGCCATGTGATCCTCTCGCCGGCATTCGACCATAGTCCCCACAAGCTGGATGACACAATGTGCGCGTCGCAGAGCCCACAGACCTGCCTGGAACAGCGCATCCACGCGATCGGCGCCGAGATCCTCGACGCGACCCACAATGGCACATCGAGCTCGACACCACGCCAGTTGATCGCCAATCACTCGGCCGGCGATGACCTTCCCGCCGACCTTCTCAGGTTCCAGAGCGATTCGTGGCTCAGCTTCTTCCTCTTCCAGAGCGGTCAGGCCGCAAACCTCGCCAAGGAGGCCGCGGGGGCGAGCTCGACGGAGGCTCAGCGCCTTCAGGAGCAACATCGATTGATCTTCGAACGTGCGGCGACGTTTCCGACCTATTTCACCACCAAACCGAGTGTCAATGCCGAGCTGATCTACGAGGGAGGCCAAGCGCCCTGCGCACTCTGCCCCGCGACGTGCAACATAACGACCAGAAAGTGCACCGATCAATCGGTCGCCGGGATGTATTACGCACCTGATGCTCGTTCTCAGGGCAAAGGCCTCTGGATGTCGTTCTTCAACGGCGCGACGGGCGGTACGATTGGAGTCGCCGGAACTTCGGATTGGCAGACCAACGGCCAGACGTCTTTTAATAGTCAATCCTGGACCGCGGTCAAGCGGCTGAAGGCGTTTGAGGAACTGACCAGTTGGACGGCGCTCAAGCCTTCGGCCAGCAGCCGCATTCCTTTACCAACGCCTGCATCACTGAGTGCATGGCAGAAGATCTACGCGATCGAGAACTCCGCGAAGACCCAGGTCGCGGTCTACTTTCCCGAACGGATCGCCGCCAACGTACGCGTCAGCGACCTGCCGGCGTGCCGTACCGCGCAATGGTTCGATCCGCGGACCGACTCCGCCCTGCGAAATGCCACACCCCAAGGCCCTTGCACGACTGGCACTAACGCCTTCTGCACCTACAACCCACCCGCCGGAGGCGGAGACTGGGTCCTGCTGCTCCGCAAGGCGGCCTCCTGTGCCACGGCGACCAACTCGCTGAGCGTCACGGCCGGAACCGTGGCCCTGGATGACGATGACACCGGCTGGGCTCTCTTCAGCCAGAAGCTGGATGCTGAGGGCGAGCCTTTCGGAGACGCGACCCAGATCACCGACGCGCAGATCGGCGCTAGCCCGAAGAGGGTCCAGCTCCTGCAAGGTCCCGGCGGCGCCAATCTCGTTGCCTGGGAGAGCGAGGAGCCGGAGGAGGGAACACCATCGAGCATCGTGGCGTACCAACTGGACTCCGACGGACTGCCTGTCGGCGACCTGATCACCGTCGGAACAGAGGGCGAGGGCCGGGCAACCGATCCGGCGATCACCCTCACCCCCGGAGGCAACTACGCCATCGCCTGGTCGACCTGGTCCGACGAGGGCAATGAAATCCACGCCCAGACCCTCGACTCCGCAGGATTTCTGAGTGATGATTCGACCGTCACTGTGCTGCCGCCGGGGTCGGAACCGGTCGAGCCAATGGTCTCGGCCGACTCCAGCGGCAACCTTGCCGTCGCATGGACCGAGGTCTCCGATACCGGTGCGACGATCGGTGTTCGGCGGCTCTCTGCGGCGGCCACCCCCGTTGGCTCCGTCGAAAATCCGATCCTTCAGATCGACGGCACATTCGAAAGCCTTTCCTCCGCCGAGCTCGTGGGAGGATCGCTCAATCTTCAATGGGAGACGCACGACTCCACAGGCAGCACACAGGGAGTGTTCGCCTGCGGGTTCGACGCTCTCGGCCAACCGACCGGCGACGTCCTCTACATCTGGCAACCCGACAGCGCGGGCGACTCTTGATGCCCGCTGCCTAACTCAGGCAAGGCCGGCGAGGCGCTGAAAGCGACCTCGCCGCGCTCTTCGCCGCCGCCGGGTCGAGAGCGGCTGATCAACGGCAGCATCACGAGAATTGACTCCCTTTCGATCGATCAGCTCGTGGACATTTTCCCGAGTACCTTCCCCCCGATTATCGCTGCGCGGCGACCACCTCTTCTTGATGGGCTTCCTGCGCGACACCGGTCTGCAGCAGGTCCTCGAACAGCGCCCGGTAGTGGAGCATGGCCTCGCGCAGATCCTCCGTCCCCGCCTCGCCGCGATCATTCGCCTGCGCAATGCGGCGGGCGATGCGGTAGTGCTCCACCACGCGCGGATGATCGACCGAAATGTCGGCGGCGCGCTGCTCGAAGTCGCCGACCGGGTATCCCATGGCCTGCATCAACTGAACGACCAGTTGCTCGGCCTCGCGCACCGCGTCGGTGGGAGAGTCCACAAACCTGGCCTGCGTGCTCTGCCACTGCCGGGCGAACCTCTCCTGCTCGGCGGCCGGGAGGGGATGGATGTCGACCTTCGCCAGGCGCTTTTTGCGGCTTTCGAGCTCTGCCTCCGCACGCGCCGGATCGCCGTGCTTCCGGACCGCCTCCTGATATTCGGAGCCGAAATGCTCCTTGAGCTGCTGGCTGTGTCGTTTCCGCATCACGACCCAGGCGAGGGCCGCGACGACCGCAAGCGCCAGGATGCCGAGAATAATCGCTGTGTTCTGATCCATGATGTCCTCTTTCCGGGTCCTCCAGGGCCCAAAAGAGAGCAACAGCAATCTCCGCGCCACCTCCTGTATGATCCCCCTCTGCCGCCGCGGGAACAGGCCGCCGGCGGCGGCGAGAATCTGGAGCCCATAGCGCATGAATCAAGCAACGGTTGCCTCCCTTTCGATCGACCAGCTCGAACGGGTTCTTCAACGGATTCTGGGGCAGGAGGGTGCCCTGCCCGAGGACTGGGAGGCGGAGGCCACGACCTACGATCTCCCCCGCTTTCATTCCGAAGCCGAGTTCCTCGACCGCTTCGAGAGCGCCGGGCAGCGGATCCTGGCGGAAGAGATCCACGACGCGCCACGCCTGCGGGCCCTGCTGGCCGGCTGCGGCCACCCCTACGACTACGCCCGCCTGGGGCATCCTCTCTCGACGGTCTATGAGCTCTACCTGCGGGCTCGGACCGGGGCCGAACGCGCCGTGTCGTTCGCGTCGCGGACCAAGGCTTTTCTCGCGCCGATCGAAGCACCGGGGAGGACCGGACCGGTCCGGCTCTACGCGGCGGGCCGCCTGCCCCTCTCGGACGCCAGGAAGGCCGCGTTGCGCGGACAGCAGGTCGAGATCCATGAAAACTGGACCGGCCCGCTGCCCGCGCCGGTGCCCGGCACCCTGACTCTCTACGTCAGCGACGGGCCGCCGGAAGATCCCGCGCTGGCGAAGATCCCGGCCGATGCGGTCGGTTGCCCGGTCGACGAGGGCGGCGTCCTGCTGCTCCGACCGTCCGCCGGGCTGAATCCCAAAGAGATTCAATTGATCCGCAAGCGGACGGTGGCCGCCCTGCTCGCCGCCAATGCCAAGACCGAGCTGCTGCGCCTGGTCGGGCTGCCGGTGCCGGCAGACGCGCCGACGGTCACCGAGGCCGACTGCGACGAGCTGTTGCGCGCGATCTTTCCGCAACTGCGCGCCAGTGCCTATTTCTGCACCGGTCTGGCCGCCGAGGCCGCCGTGTTCAGCGCCACGGTGCTCGCCGCGGTGTCCGGCGCGCGATCCCGCGTCACCCTGTTTTACGCCGAGAACGGCTATGGCGGCACCGGCCAGTTGATCACCGAGATCCTGGCCCGCGATCTGATCGAGCCCGCTCCCTTGCGCGTGTTGGGCAAGAACGATCAAGGCCAGGACGTCACACTGATCGATCGCGTGATCGAATCCCTGCCGGCGCTGCACGGCGGCCCCGCCTGCGTGTTCCTGGAAACCCCCACCAATCCCGAGCTGCAGGTTCACGACTTCCCCCGGCTGATGGCGGCTCTCCAAGCCTATCAAGCCGAGACCGGCCAGCAGATTCCCGTGCTGGTCGACACCACCCTGGCCCCGCTCTATCCGCTCTTCGCCCAGGATTTCGCCCGGGACTGGCCGTTCCTGATCGTCAAGAGCGGCTCGAAATACTTCACCAAGGGCAAGGCGACCCTCGGCGTCGTCCTGTGCGCGGACAACGCCCTGGCCCAGCGGATTCTGGCCGCGGCCCGGGATTATGGCCGCGATGCCGACAGCTTCGCCAAATCGTCCCAATTGCGCGCCTTGGCGCAGGGCCTGGCGGATCTCAAACCCCGCATGGCGCGGATCGCGGCTCATACCCGCGAGCTGGCCCGCCAGATCCAGGAGCAGATGCGGCTGCGCGGCCACGACATCACGCTCTACAGCATGTCGGACGACCAACTGGAATCCGGCTTGGCGAGCGGAATCCTGTCCTTCTATCTGCCCCCGGCGCCGACCGATCATCAGGATCTGGTCGATGAATTCGTCGACTATCTCCTCACCTACGCTCCGGAGCTGGTCAAGAACCGGGTCAGCTACGGGCAATCCAGCGGCAACGGTCTACCCGACAAGTTTTATGTCATCAATCCCCAGGAATCGACCCAGGGCTCCTTGCCCGAAGCCGTCAAAGCCGCCCAGAAAAGAGACAACGTGCAGATCTGCCGGATCTCGGTGCCCGAGAACGCCGACGTCGCGGGCCTGGTGCGGGTGATGAGCGGATTTTTCGACCGAAAATACGCCTGAGGCAAAGCCGCATGCGAGACCGAATCATTGCCAGCTACCTGCGAGGGCCTGAGCACCCAGCAAAGCTGCGGGTCATCCGCGCGCTGTCGAGCACCATCATTCCGGAGTCTGGAATCATTGCCGCCGTCCCCGGAGTCCCCTCGGATCTGCGCCTCTTTCTTCACCCTCGGGATTGGATCGAATATCTCCTTCTGCGTGGCACCGCGTACGAGCCGCGAACGCTCGCATTCATACGCCTGAACCTTCATTCCGGCCAGGGAGCGATCTTTGCGGGCGTCAACTTTGGATTGCACGTGGCGAGCGCCGCGCTCGCCACCGGTCCGCAAGGCCTCATCCTGGGCGTGGAGCCGCAGCCCGCGGCGCTTCTCCGCGCTCGAATGAACTTCGAGCTCAACGGACTGGAGTCGCGCGTCGTTCTCGTCGCAGCGGCGCTTGGAGCGGAAGAGGGTCTGGCGCACATGGCGTGGTCCAAGCCGGACAATCCGGGTGCCGCAAGCCTTCTGGATCAATCGCCCGGATTCACCGTCCCGATGATTCGCCTGCGCTCGCTCATGCCGCTTCTGGGCGGTCGATTATTTCGCCTCCTTTTGCTTGATGTCCAGGGTTTCGAGCAGGAGGCGCTCAAGGGAATTGATTTCACCCAGGGTCCGGAGATCGCGGTCATCGAAATAGATCGAGAATTTGTATCCAGGGCGGGGGTATCCCCCGAGACCCTGGCGCACACGCTGACCGAAGCGGGTTACAATCTATTTACGATCGATGGCGAGGATCCGGACCAAAGGTGGTTTGATCTTCCGGAGCTGAATCTGGTGGCCGTCCGAGAGGGCGCGGAAGTCTGTTGGGGATCAGGCTTGAAGCCTTGAAATCATCTTGGGGCAAAGCCTTTGACGGCCCAGGCAAGAGCCGCATAGGACCGAGGACCATCCGGCTCTCCGTCCAGGTACGCAGCCCGCACTGCATCCTTCAGCCTCGATCGCTCAGCCTGGCCGAGGGTTGCAACGTATTGCGCCGCGGGACCATCCTTTCCGTTGTACGGCGCCCAGTAGTCCTCGAAGGAACGGAACTCCATCCGGATGCTCAGCGTGGTCTCGACGACGTCCGCGAGGCCTGCGTCACGCCAAGCTTGAACGAGCTCCCCGGGTTTCGTCATGGGCCGGGTGAAGTTCCTGGCGCGATGCTCGTTCGCCGCCGGGTCCAGAGCCGCCGCGGTGTCGAAGAAGATGCGGTGCGCCACGAGACCGCCACGCACATCCCACACCGCGGCAGCGACGACGCCGCCGGGCTTGACGACACGCCGCATCTCCGCGATGGCCCGGTCCGGTTGCGGCACAAAGTGCAGGACCAGCATCGAAAGGGCTCGATCGAAGCTGTGATCGGCAAACCGCATCGCACAGGCGTCGCCGACCTCGAAGACGATCCGGGGATCGCGGTTGTGCCGCTTGGCATGATCGATATACGCAGGAGCGAAATCGATGGCGTTGACCTCGGCGGATTTGGAGCCCGCGGCGATCGCCTGGGCCAGGTTGCCGGTGCCGCAGCCGACGTCAAGAACGCGCTCTCCCTCTCCGGAGCCGGCAAAGTCCAGGAAGAGCAGAGCCAGCCGCTTGCTCCATCTCCCCATCACCAGCTCGTAACCGTCGCCGTCGGATGCTACGAATGTCGAAGACGTGTTCACCCAGAGACCTCACTTGCGTTTCGAGGGCTTCTTTTTGCCAGCGGAATTGAGATCGACAGCCGCGCGGATGAGCGCCTTGAACGCATTCGCGTCGATCTCCTCCTCCTCGTGAATATCGATGGCGCGCCGTACGTTCCCGTCAAGGCTTGAGTTGAAGAGCTTCGCGGGATCTTCCAAGGAAGCGCCCTTGAAGAAGGTCAGCTTTACGATCGACTTGTACGTCTCTCCCGTGCAGATGCCCCCGTCATGCGACCAGACCGGGGTCCCCATCCACTTCCACTCTTCCACCACCTCAGGGTCGGCCTCCTGGATGAGAGCGCGCATCCTTGCCAGGGTATCGCCTCTCCAGTCTCCCAACTCGGCAACCTTTTCGCTGATGAGCTTGGAGGCCGCCTCGCCTGCTGCCCTTGGTTGACTCGTCATCGTCCTGCCTTTCGTTGTGGCCCGCCGGCGCGGGCAAGCCGTTCCATGGTTGTCAGAGCTCACTCCAAGCTTCTTGTCGACTCGGGTGGCACCTCTTCAGCCGGGCGCTTCGCTTTCTTCGTCTTCGTCTTCGTCTTCTTCTTCGGGTTCTTCTTCGTGCGCGAGCTCTCGTAGCGCTCGACGTATTGGTCGATGGCGACGCGGGCGATGGTGTTGCCGACGACTTCAAGCGGCAGATCGTCGAGCTTCTTGAAGTGGACGCAGCAGCCGCCCATGTCGAGCTTCTTTCCCGTCCTCTTGTAGGCGATCTCGAACTCTTTCCTGAGCTCGGGGTCGCCGTAGACGCTCATGAGGTAGATGGTCATGAGTTTCGAGCGGCACGACCCAAGCGAGCATGCCCCAGTCGACAGTCTCCTCGTAACCCTGCGGCAGGTGCTCGTTGACGGCGGCACGGACGATGTTGATGGCGTCTCTGCGCTCGGCGGGCACCGACGCAAGCCACTGTTCCACGGTGAGTGCTGGACGTTCTTTCACCATTCGCTTCTGCATGTCCTCTTTGGCCGTCTCACGACCCCGGTCCGCTCCGCCGCGGACCTGGTCCACGCCCCGGATTGAACAGACTTCTCACCGAGTCGGCTGGTACGATCCGCCCTCCCTACGGCAGGCCGCCAATCACCACCACCTTATACACGAGCATAGCCACGATCGCGACCAAGACAATCCCTGTAGCCATTCGGTACCGCCCGAAGAAGTACGCGACCACGGCCGCCCACGCCCCGAGCGCCGCCATCAACCCGCCTGTGATGTATGGTGCCACATCGGCCAGCGTGAGCGCCGGCCCGCGCACGACCGACCCAGCGGTTGAAACTGATGCCTGCCATGAGGCCTCCGACGACGACGAGGCCAGAGAATATGCCGACCAGACTGAGAACAACGTGAATCAGCGTGTACGCGGGGAGACCGACAAGCATGGGGTTCTCCTTCCATGGGAAAAGGTTGGCGCCGAATTCGAGCTTACAGCAAGCCGACACCTCCTCCTAATCTCCCTGTCAGCCTGTCAAGGAGTCTCACAGCGGGCCGCCCGGCGCTGAATCGGACCTCGATGACCGCCTTCGATCGCCGCCTCGTTGTTTTCCTGCACGCCGACTGGTGGCACGCAGAACTCCTCGCGCAATTGGTCGGAAAAACGGCGGTCGTAGCGGGAAAAGTTCGTCTTGCCATAGATCGTTCCAAGAACCTGCGGGCGATCGAGAGAGAGGAGGAACATGTCAAAAGACGCGGCGCTCAGCCAGCGTCCCCAAGCATGGCCATGGAATCCCGCGATGGTGGCCAACAGGTGGGCGGTCAGGAAGTCCTGCGGCTGGTCGCCGTGTTGGAAGACGATGGCAGCTCGATAGTAGTCCTCGGCGGTGCGGAGCCCGTCGGCGGACACGATCGCCTGCACTTGTTCGATCCGCCGGCGGGCGCGCTGATCGGTGGCCGTTCGCTCCTGTGGCGTCGAGTAGGGGCGGCCGTCCTCCTGGTCAGCCTCGTAGATGCGGTCGAGGGTAGGGGCGGCCTCCACCGGCGGGGGCGGCGCCGCGGCGAGGACCGGC
>DATARD010000069.1:0-26027 GCA_036264355.1 Thermoanaerobaculia bacterium | reverse complement strand
AGAAGTACTTCGTGCCGCTGTGGAGCGAGATATCCGCCCCATGCTCGAGAGGGTGCTGGAAGAGGGGCGTGGCCCAGGTATTGTCAACCACGATCAGGGCATCCGAACGCATTGCCTTGACACGGGAGGAGACCTTGCGGATGTCGATGGTCTTCAGAAAAGGATTGGTCGGGGTCTCGAAAAACACCATTTTGGTTCCCTCGGGGATTTCCAAGATTCCTTTCTCGAGGGACAGGTCGAGCACCTTTACAGAGAATCCACGGCGCTGGCTCATGCGCTGGAAAAGGCGAAACGAGCAACCGTAGAGGTCCTGGTTGACCACCAGGGTTTCTCCAGCCTTGAGGAGATCCAGCGTCATGTAGATCGAGGCCATGCCGCAGCTCACTGCCACTGCGTAGCGCGCGCTCTCCATTGCGCAGAGTACCGCTTCCAGTTCCGCGATATTCGGATTGTCCTTGCGAGTGTAGAAGTAAGGCGAATCAGAAGTAAAGGCGCTATTTTGATAGATAGGGGTAACCGCTGGTGAGGTGACCGTGTTGTCGATGCGGGTGTGGAGAGCGCGAGTGACGGGATGCATTGTTACCTCCTTTGTTTTAATGAACAGGCCGCGCCACTGAATGCGTGAGCGCGTCTCTCAATCCAGAGGTCTGCCGGAACTCAGCAAGGCCCCAGGACTATCGTAAAACCTCCTCGGACCTATTCGCCGGAGGAGGTTACACCCCCAAGATACCAGGATAGCGTATTCAAGAAATGACGCTCAGCTTCGATTTGTGTTGGTTGCCCTGGAAGTAGGGCAGCGGCGAGACGTCGTTGACCGAAGACTCATCCTCAAGCGCTACCGTTGGGAAATGCGCGCGATCAAAGACCTCGTGCAAATTGGAAATCATATCGTTGGGGAGGGCCACCTCCGGGCCGGCCTCATCCGCAGTTGCCTTGGAAATGATGAACCGCCAACTCTCCCCTGGAACGAGCGTGATCTTCTTCCAAGACTGCCGCTCTCCCCCGGCCTTCCTTCGACGATGATAGAGGGACCTCGGCTCGTCAGTTGCATTCTTGACCTGAACGTGCAGCGAGGCGATGTCTCCATGCCAGTCGAAGGAGCGGATCGTCATACCATCCGACCGAAAATCATCTACTTCCGGAGTCTTAGGAGTGGGGCCCATAAGTTTGAAGTGATTATCACGACCGCACTTCAAGCAATGGCCCTTCTCGCTCAGTCCGAGGATCTGGGCATTCAGCCCGAACCGAGTCACTAGCGTGTCTCCACAGTTGGAGCAAAACGTACTAGTCCCGGCTGCCTCGAAGACGTTGCCGAGGTAGACGTGCTCGACTCCCATCTCCTTGGCGATTTGACGAGCCCTGTAAAGATTCGGAATCGGCGTGCGGGACGTTTCTGTCATTTTATAGTCAGGGTGGAAGCGGACGAAGTGCATCGGCACCTCCGGACCAAGGTCTCGGAGCACCCACTCCGCTACCTTCCGGGCCGTCGCCTCATTGTCACTGATGCCCGTGACCATGAGAGTGCTCACCTCGACGTGCTTACCCGCTTTATAGACCTGCTTCGTGGCGTCGAGGACTGGCTGAACCCAACCAGTCGTCAGCTTACGATAGTAGTCATCATCGATCGATTTGATCGAGATGGAAAATATGTCGATGTAAGGAAGTAGCTCGTCGACTGCTTGTTCCGTGATGAAAAAGGCCGACTTGTAGAGGTTGATCAGGCCAGCTTCCTGGCCGAGCTTAGCCGTGTCCCGCACGAACTCGTGCCATACAACCGGATCGTTATAGGTCCACGAAAGAACCCGTATTCCATGGCGAATTGCCGTCTCGACGACCTCTTCAGGAGTGTAGAGATAAATGTCTTTATCCGAGACGTAGCGCGCTTGCGAGGTCTTCCAGTTGTGGCAGTAGCTACAGTTCAACATGCAGCCGACATTGCCGAGCGAGAGGATTCGTTCGCCCGGTGAATAATGGTTGCAAGCCTCGGTCTCAATCGTCTCCTCCGTAATATGGACCCCCTTTCCGTAGTTGAACGTCACGAGGCGTCCATCACGATTTCCCCGGACGCCGCAAAACCCTTGTTTTCCTTCTTTAATGACACAGTTCCGCGGCGAGAGGTGGCATCGCACGACACCTTTATCCAGATCTTCTCCAAGGCGCGCCGGCTGGTACTGGTCTTTCCAGTTGAGCATTGAGATCTCCTTTATCTGTGTCGAATATATGGCTACTCCCAGCCAGTCTTCAAGCGACTTTTATACACGCCCACGCGGCGTAAAGCAATAGCGCCGATGACGATCTTCGGGCGCAGGCGTTGGCGAGTGCCTGTGGACTCGGCACGCCCATCTGGCCCGCCCTTCGGGTTTGCCGCGAGACGTCATGATCTGCAGGCGAGATCGTTATGATGTCGACATTGAGCGCCCCTCGAAGTGAGGCAACCCCTATGTCATTGGGCGTGATGGCACACGCGAGCAAGTTATCGCCAAGTACCGCGCATGGGTGCTTCGCCCGGAGTTGGTAGCGCCATCGTGTGTGCTGCGGGGCCCGGTCGTCGGACAGATCCGGTCGGCGTTCCACATCAGCCGAGTCCTCGTCCTGAGGGAGGCGCCGGTCCACAGGCCGGCGGCCGAGGCCCTCGGCGTCCTATCTCGCGGCTTTCGACCTCGATCCTGCGCCGGAGCGTCAGCGTATCCGTGAAGGGGAAGAGGGCGAGTTGGGTCATCGCCCGACCTCCCACCACACCAAGCCGCCGCCGGCGACGCCGGCCGAGGAGGCGGTGGCCTACGTCTGGCGCGATGTCCTTGGCGTCCCGCGCGTCGGGCGGAAGGACGACTTCTTCGCCCTGGGCGTCCATCCGCTGATCGTCTATCATCTTTGTTTCCTCATCGCGGCAGGAGCTCGCGAGGAGAGATGGACGACCGATGACTCAAACGCAGAACAATCTATCCGGACTTTCTTCTGCCAAGAAGGCGGCCCTTTATGACCTTCTCCTCAAGAAGAGGCAGGCAGAGGGGGGAACGGATCGCATCGAGCCCCGGGAGGACCGGCTCGCTCCGCTCCCTCTTTTCGTTCAGCCAGCTCCGGCTCTGGTTCCTGGACCGTCTGAATCCCGGCGATCCGGTCTACAACCTACCGTCGGCGACCCGCATCCTCGGGTCTCTCCACCTGCCGTCCCTGGCTCTCGCGCTCGCGGGTGTGGCCGACCGCCATGAGGCCCTGCGCACGACGTTCGCCGCCACCGAGGACGGCGAGCCGGTGCAGGTGATCGCGCCTCGCTTCGTGCCGCGGCTGCCCGTGGTCGACCTCGGCGCCCTGCCGGCTGCGCGGCGGAATCCTGAGATCCGGCGGATGTCCGCGCTGGGGAGCCACCTGCCGTTCGACCTCGAAAAGGGCCCGCTGCTGCGCGGCTGCGTGTTCCGCTGCACGGACGGCGATCACCTGCTCCTTCTCGAGATGCATCACATCGTGAGTGACGGCTGGTCGATGGGTGTGCTGGTGAACGAGATCGGAGCGCTCTATCCGGCGTTTCTCGC
Organism: Thermoanaerobaculia bacterium; assembly: GCA_036264355.1. GTDB lineage: Bacteria > Acidobacteriota > Thermoanaerobaculia > Multivoradales > UBA5704 > UBA5704. The sequence continues at coordinate 22,497 of DATARD010000069.1, read as the reverse complement.
CGGCCAGCCGAGCCCGTTGCCGGAGCTGCCCATTCAGTATCCGGACTTCGCCCTCTGGCAACGCCGCCGCCTGGCTGGCGCGTTTCTGGAGGCGGAGCTCGACTGGTGGCGCAGCCGGCTGGCCGGCATGCCGCCGGTCCTGGAGCTGCCGGCCGACCACCCGCGCAGCACGCGGGGAGCCGGGCAGAGCTTCCTCATGGATCCGGCGGCGCTTTCGGGCCTTCAAGCGCTCTCCCGCCGCCACGCGACGACGCTCTTCATGACGCTGCTCGCCGGCTTCTTCATCCTCTTGCAGCGGTACACCGGCGAAGACGATCTCGCCGTGGCGACGCCGGTCGCCGGCCGCACCCAGGCCGAGCTCGGATCGCTGATCGGCTTCCTCATCAACACGCTCCAACACGCTCGTGCTGAGGACGGATCTCGGCGGTAACCCGAGTTCAGCGATCTCCTCGCCCGGGTGCGCGAGATGATGGTCTCCTCCTACGCGCACCAGGAGCTGCCGTTCGAGCGCCTGGTGGAGGAGCTGGCGCCGGAGCGGGATTTGAGCCGGCCGCCGCTCGTGCAGGTGATGTTCACGATGGAGAACACCCCGGAGGGCACGCTCAAGCATCCCGGCATCGAGATCATCCCGGAAGACACCAGGCTCGAGGTCGCAAAATTCGAGCTGACCTGCACCTACCGGGAGATCGAGGGGGGTCTGTTCGGCATGCTCGACTACAGCCGGGAGCTGTTCGAGGCTCAGACGATGGTCCGCCTGGGCGGGCATCTCGAGCGGCTCCTCTCCAGCGTGCTGGCGGAGCCGCAACGGCCGCTTGCGGAAATTCCTCTCCTCGCTCCCGGCGAGCGCCACCGGCGTGCTGCTGGAGCGCTCGCTCGCGATGATCATCGGCCTGCTCGGCGTGCTGGAGGCGGGTGCGGCGTACGTGCCGCTCGATCCCACGCTGCCGGAGGAGCGGCTGGCGACGCTGGTCGAAGACGCCGGCCTTTCCGCGGTGGTCACCCAGGACCGGTATGCGGCGCTGTTGCCGGCGGGGGGAGCACCTGTGGTGTTCCTCGCCGACGATGGGTGGCTCGCCGGCGAGCCCTCACCGCCTCGAAGGGACAATCGTTCCCGACAGCCGGTGCGGCGTGACCAGCGGCATCCAGGTCGCCAACGTCTCGACCATCTGGCGTGACGACACGCGGAAGGTCGTCGTCTACGAGCGGTCACGCGACCACACAGGGCTCCCTGTCGTGGTACGCTCCCAGGCCCTGCCTCTGTTGGACGCGTCAGAGGAAGCCCCTGCCCATGGCGGTTTGAGAAAGCAATGGACACACGGCAGCACATTCAAGAATCGACAGACCTGGTGGAGATGTTGCGCGCTCGCGCGGCGGAGCGGCCGGACCGGCGGGCGTTCGCGTTTCTGGCCGAGGGGACGGCGGAAACGGAGACCCTCACCTATGCCGAGCTCGACGCGCGCGCGCGCGCGATCGCGGTGACGTTGACGGATCGCGGCGCAGCGGGCGAGCGGGTGCTGCTGCTCTATCCGCCGGGGCTCGAATTCATCGCCGCGTTCTTCGGCTGCGTCTATGCCGGAGCGGTCGCGGTGCCGTGCTATCCGCCGCGGCCGAACCGGGATCAGCCGCGGTTGCGGGCCATCGCGAGCGACTGCCGGCCGGCGTTCGCGCTGGGCAGCCGGGCGGTGGTGGAGCGGCGCGAGGCGCTGGTGGCGCGGGTGCCGGAGATGGCGGAGGCGGTGTGGTTGGCGACCGAGGACGTGGAGGATCGGCAGGGGGGGCCCGCTGCGCGATGGACGGCTCCGGCGATCGCCGCCGAGACGCCCGCGTTCCTGCAATACACCTCGGGGTCGACCGCGCTGCCCAAGGGCGTGATCGTCACGCACGGGAACATCCTGCACAACGAGGGGATGATCCGCGCCGCGTTCGGGCAGTCGGAGGCCTCGGTGGTGGTGGGCTGGCTGCCGCTCTACCACGACATGGGGCTGATCGGGAACGTGCTCCAGCCGCTCTATGCCGGCGCCGCGGCGGTCTTGATGCCGCCGGTGGCGTTTCTGCAACGGCCGGTGGGTTGGCTGGAGGCGATCTCCCGCTACCGGGCGACGACGAGCGGCGGCCCCAACTTCGCCTACGACCTGTGCGTGCGCAAGGTCACCCCGGAGATGGTGGCCGGTCTCGACCTGACGAGCTGGACGGTGGCGTTCAACGGCGCCGAGCCGGTGCGGGCGGAGACGCTGGACCGTTTCGCGGCGGCGTTCGCGCCGTGCGGTTTCCGCCGCTCCGCGTTCTACCCCTGCTACGGCTTGGCCGAGGCGACGCTCTTCGTGGCCGGCGGACGGCTGGGGCTGCCGGTGGTGGACCGTTTCGCGGCGGCGGGGCTGGATCACGGCGAGGCGCGCTGGGCGGACGGAGAGACGGCCGGCCGGACGCTGGTGAGCTGCGGCCACGCCTGGGGAGGGCAGCAGGTCGTCATCGCCGATCCCGACACCGGCAAGCCGGTCGCGCTGGGGCGGATCGGCGAGATCTGCGTCTCCGGACCGAGCGTCACCGCCGGCTACTGGAACCGGCCGCAGGAGACGGAGCACGCGTTCGACGGCTCCTTCCTGCGCACCGGCGATCTCGGGTTTTTGCGGCTCGGCGAGCTGTTCGTCACCGGCCGGATCAAGGACCTGATCATCCTGCGCGGGCGGAACCACGCGCCGCAGGATCTGGAGCTGACCGCGGAGCGCGCGCATCCGGAGATCGAGGCGGCCGGCTGCGCGGCGTTCTCGGTGGACGTGAAGGACGAGGAGCGCCTGGTGATCGTCTGCGAGACCGGCCGCCGGTTCGCGCGCTCGGGCGTCTCCGTGTCCGAGGTCGCGGCGGCGGTGCGCGCGGCGGTCGCCAGGGAGCACGAGGTCCAGGTCTACGAGGTGGTGCTGCTCCGCGCCGGAACGCTGCCGCGGACGTCGAGCGGCAAGGTGCAGCGCCACGCCTGCCGCAAGGGCTGGCTCGACGGCAGCCTGGAGATCGTGGGACGCGATGCGCTTGGTGGTCCGGCGGTGGCGGCTGAGCCGGCTCGCGAGGAGCCGGTCACTGCGGTGGACGATCGCGCGGCCCGGATCGCGGCGGTGGAACGGCTGATTCTTGACGAGATGGCGCAGGCGACCGGCGGCGCCTCGATCGATCCCGCGGCGCCTCCGGCCGCGGAGGGTCTCGATTCGCTGACCGCGGTCGATCTCAGCCATCGCATCGAGATGCGGCTCGGCGTCGCGGTCCCCCTGACGCGGTGGCTGGAGGCTCGGACGCTGGCGGAGATCGCGGTCGAAATCGTGGACAGGATCGCGGATGGAGTGACCGCGGAGCCGCCGGGTGCGGTGGAGCCGGAACGGTCTCTCACGGAGAGCGGCGAGGTGCCTCTCTCCGCCGGCCAGCAGGGGCTCTGGTATCTGGAACGGCTGGCTCCGGAGGCGGCGGCGTACAACATTCCGGTGGCGTTGCGGGTGCGCGGGGCGCTGGACGTCGCGGCGCTGGAGCGGAGCCTGCGGGTGCTGGTGGAACGGCATGCGGTGCTGCGGACGACGTTCCGGGTGGGTGGGGCGGGGGAACCGGTGGCGGTGATCGGGCCTTCCCCCCTGCCGCCCTCACCCCCTGACCCCCTCTCCCGTGCGTTCCCCCTCCCTTCCGCCCCGAACGGGAGAGGGGGAATCGAGCCGGAGATTTCCGCGGCCGCCTTCCGTCCCTTCAACCTCGAAACCGGCCCGCTGCTGCGCGTCGCCGTCTTCCGCCCCTCCGAAGACGAATCCATCCTCCTTCTCACCATCCACCACCTGATCGCCGACTTCTGGTCGCTCGCGATTCTGGTCCGCGAGCTGTCGGCGCTCTACCGGCAGGAGACGGGCGGCGCGCCGACGGTGCTGCCGGTGCCGGCGCGTGCCTATGCGGACTTCGTCGCCCGCGAGCGGGCCTGGTTGGCGGGATCGGCGAAGGAGGAGCTGCTCGCCTGGTGGAGCGAGCGCCTGGCGGGGGAGGTGAACGATCTGGCCCTGGTGACGGACCGGCCCCGGCCGGCGGTGCAGACGTATCGCGGCGTGTCGGTGCCGCTCGTCCTGGGAGCGGATCTCTCGGCGGCGGTGGCGGGGATCGGACGGCGGCGGGGCGCGACCCTGTTTGGAACCCTCCTCGCGGCGTTCCAGGCGCTGCTGCACCGGCAGACGGGGGAAGAGGAGCTGATTGTCGGCGCGCCAACAGCGGGGCGGCAGTCGACTGCTTTCGCCGGCGTGATGGGCTATTTCGTCAATCTGCTGCCGCTCCGCGCCAGCTTCGCGGACCGGCCGGCGTTCCCGGCCTTCCTGGAGCGGACCGCGGCGGGGGTCGCGGGAGCGCTGGCGCATCAGGCGTTGCCGTTTCCGCTCCTCGCCGAACGGTTGCGGCCGCAGCGCGACCCCAGCCGGTCGCCGCTGGTGCAGGCGACGTTCACGCTCCAGCAGGCGCACCGCGCCGAGGAGCGGGCGTGGAGCGTGTTCGCGCTCGGCGAGGAGGGCGGACGCGCGGAGCTGGGCGGGTTAGCGGTCGAATCGGTGCGGCTGCCGGAGCGGCGGGTGCCGTTCGAGCTGATGCTCATGGCGGCGGAGACCGGGGACGGGCTCCTGCTGTCGATGCAGGCCAACGCCGATCTCTTCGACCCGGCGACCGCGACGCGCCTCGCGGGCCAGCTCCGCAATCTGCTCGCGGGGATCGCCGCGGATGCGGAGCAGCCGGTCGCGGCCCTGCCTCTCCTCGCGGCGGCCGAGGCGCATCAGATCGCTCGCGAATGGAACGACACGGCGATCGACTGGAGGCCGCTCAACCGCCGCGGCCTGCATGGCCTGATCGAAGCGCAGGCGGCGCGGACTCCTACGGCGATCGCGGTGGCTGCTGAGAGCGGCACGCTGACCTATGCCGAGCTGGACGAGCGGGCGGACCGGCTGGCGTTCCGTCTGCGCGGTCTGGGTGTGGGTGTCGAGTGCCGGGTGGGGATCTTCGCCGAGCGTTCGCTGGAGCTGATGGTGGGCCTGCTGGCGATCCTCAAGGCGGGCGGCGCGTACGTGCCGATCGATCCGTCCTATCCCAAGGAACGGCAGGCGTTTCTGCTCGCCGACTCGGGCGTCGAGGTGGTGCTGGCGCAGGGCGGTCCGTTCGTCTCGCTGGAGGACGACCCGGCGGCGCCGGCGTTGGGGAAGGATGAGGAAACCGATCCCGCGGCCCTGGCGTACGTCATCTACACCTCGGGATCGACCGGGCGGCCGAAGGGGGCGATGAACAGCCATGGGGCGATCGTCAACCGCCTGCTCTGGGCGCAGGACGTCTTCGGTCTCACGGACGAGGACCGCGTGCTCCAGAAGACGCCGGTCAGCTTCGACGTCTCGGTCTGGGAGCTGTTCTGGCCGCTCGTGACCGGCGCGCGTCTGGTGATGGCCCGGCCGGGTGGACATCAGGACCCGGTCTATCTCGGCGAGGTGATCGCGGCCGAGGGGATCACGACGGTGCACTTCGTGCCCTCGATGCTGGCGGCATTTCTGGAGACAGTGGAAGCGCCGGAGGTCCGCCTTCCCGGCCTGCGCCGGATTTTCGCGAGCGGCGAGGCGCTCACCGAAAACCTGCGGCGGCGCGCGGCGGAGCGGTTGCCGGCGCCCCTGTTCAACCTCTACGGCCCGACCGAGGCGGCGGTCGAAGTGACGTGGTGGGCGTGCGGCGAGGGGAAACGGAGCGTGCCGATCGGGCGGCCGATCGCGAACACGCGGATCCGGATTCTGGATGCGGAGATGCGCCCGGTGCCGCCCGGCCTGGCGGGGGAGCTGTGCATCGGCGGCGTGCAGGTGGCGCGCGGCTATCTGGACCGGCCGGATCTCACGGCGGAGCGTTTCGTGCCGGACCCGGTGGCCGACGAGCCCGGAGCGCGCCTCTATCGCACGGGGGACCTGGCGGTCCGCCGGGGTGACGGGGTGATCCTCTATCTCGGCCGCCGCGATCATCAGGTGAAGGTGCGCGGTTTCCGGGTGGAGCTGGGAGAGGTCGAGGCGGCGCTGGCGGCTCTGCCGGGAGTCGCCGAGGCGTCGGTGCTGGCGGTGGCCGATGGCACCGGCAGTCAGGAGCTGGTGGCGTTCGTGGCCGGCGCGGGTGTGCGTCCGCGGGAGCTCCAGGAGGGGCTCGGCGCGCGGCTGCCGGCGCCGATGATCCCGTCGCGTTTTGTGCTGCTCGATGCGCTGCCGCTGACCCCGAACGGCAAGGTGGACCGCCGCGCGCTCGCGGCGCGCTGGGCGCAGGGAGACCGGACCGCGGGGAGCGGCGAAGGCGGCGCGCCGCGGACTCCGGCGGAGGAGCTGCTGGCGGGGATCTGGAGCCAGCTCCTCGGCGTCGAGACGGTGGGACGCGACGATCACTTCTTCGCGCTCGGCGGCCATTCGCTGATCGCCACCCGTCTCGCCGCGCGGGTGCGGGAGGCGTTCGGGGTGGAGCTGCCGCTGGCGGCGGTGCTGGAGCATCCGCGGTTGGCGGCGATGGCGGCGGTGGTGGCCGCCCTTCCGCCCTCACCCCCTGACCCCCTCTCCCGTGCGTTCCCCCTCCCTTCCGCCCCGAACGGGAGAGGGGGCGGAAGGGAGGCACTCTCCTTCGCCCAGGAGCGGCTCTGGTTCTTCGACCGCTTCGAGCCGGACCGCGCGACCTACAACATCCCGGTGGGCGTGCGTCTGGAAGGCGATCTCGGCCGCGGAGCGCTGGCGGCGGCTCTCTCGGCTCTGGTGGCGCGGCATGAGGTGCTCCGGACGGTGTTTCCGCTCGCGGACGGTCAGCCGTATCAGAAGGTCCTGCCGGCCGTTCCGGTGCCCTTGCCGCTCGTCGATCTCACCGGTCTGCCGTCCGCCGAGGGGGAGGCGCTCCACCTGGCCCGGGAGGAGGCCCGGACGCCGTTCGATCTGGAGAACGGACCGCTGCTGCGCGCGGCTCTGATCCGACTCGGAGAGACGGAGCACTGGCTGGTGCTCAACCAGCACCACATCGTCTCCGATGGAGCGTCGCTGGAGATCCTGGCCCGGGAGGTGAGCGCGCTGTATGAGGCCTCGGCGCTTCCACCTCTCCCCATCCAATACGCCGACTTCGCCGTCTGGCAGCGGCGGCAGCTCACCGGGACGGTGCTGGAGCACCAGCTTGCCTGGTGGCGCGAACGGCTGGCGGGCGCGCCGGCGGCGTTGGAGCTGCCCACCGACCGGCCGCGGCCGGCGGTGCAGAACGGGCGCGGCGGCATGGTGCCGGTCGCCCTGCCCGCGGCGGTCGCGGAGGGCGTGGCCGGGCTCGTGCGACGCGGTGAGGCGACGCTGTTCATGACGCTGCTGGCCGGCTTCGCGGCGCTGCTGCGTCGCTACACCGGAGCGGACGACCTCGCGATCGGCACACCGGTGGCGAACCGCGGACGGACGGAGCTGGAAGGGCTGATCGGGTTCTTCGTCAACACGCTGCCGCTCCGTGTGCGGCTCTCCGGCGATCCGAGCTTCGCGGAGATCCTCCGCCGGGCGCGCGAGGTCACTCTCGGCGCCCACCTGCATCAGGATTTTCCGTTCGAGCGCCTGGTGGAGGAGTTGCAACCGGTGCGCGATCCGTCGCGCAATCCGCTGTTCCAGGTCTTCCTCGCCGTCGCGGAAGGACCGGCCGGCGCGCTCCGGCTGCCGGGGATCAGGGCGACGAATCTGCCTCCGGAGCTGATCCACTCGGGCACCGCGAAGGCGGACGTCGCGCTGACTCTGAATCGGACCGGTCTGGAGATCTCGGGTGGGATCGAGTACGCGGTGGACCTCTTCGACGCCGCGACGATGTACCGGCTCGGCGGGCATCTGTCCGTCCTCCTGGCGGCTGCCGCGGGCGATCCCTCACGGGCGCTGTCCGGTCTGCCGGTGCTGACCCCGGAGGAAGAGGCGCAGATCCGGGCCTGGACGTCCGGACCGGCTTCGGAGCGGTTCCGGCCGGTGCACGAGGAATTCGCGCAACGGGCGGCCGAGACTCCGACGGCTCCGGCGCTGGTGACGGCCGGAGGCACGGTCACCTATGCCGAGCTGAACGAACAGGCGGAACGGCTGGCGGCGTTCCTGCGCGGCCGGGGGATCGCGCCCGAGGTGGTGGCCGCGCTGTGTATCGAGCGCTCGCCGGAGCTGATCGCCTCCGCGCTGGCGGTGCTCAAGACTGGCGGTGCCTTCTTGCCGCTCGATCCCGCGCAGCCGACGGAGCGGTTGATCCGCATGCTGGCGGACTCCGGAGCGCGGGTGCTGGTGGCGCGCGGGGACGTGGCGGCACGGCTGGCGGCAGCGGGTGTGGAGACGATGTTGGAGGCAGACGGTTCGGATTGTCATCCTGAGGGCGAGGGACGAGCCGGAAGGATCCGGGAGGGCGGAGCTTTCCTTGCCGACTCCCTCGCCTACGTCATCTACACCTCGGGCTCGACCGGGACCCCGAAAGGGACCCTGCTCGGCCATCGCGGGCTGTCGAACATCATCGCCTGGCACCGCGCGGCCTATGAGGTGACGGCGGCCGACCGGGGTGCGCTGTTGGCGGGGCCGGGGTTCGACGCCTCGGTGTGGGACGTGTGGCCGTATCTGACCGCCGGGGCGAGCGTCTGGATCCCTCCCGCGGACGTGGTCACCGATCCGCCGGCGCTGCTGCGCGGGCTGGCGGACCACGGCGTGACCCTGTGCTTCCTGTCCACTCCCCTCGCCGAAGCGGTGATGGCCGAGCCGCTGCCGGCGCATCTCGCCCTGCGCTCCCTGCTGACCGGCGGCGACCGCCTGGTGCGCCGTCCGCCCGCCGCGGCCCGTTTCACGCTGGTCAACCACTACGGTCCGACGGAGACGACGATTGTGGTGACCGCGGGGCCGGTCGCGCTCACCGGAGAGCGGGCGCCGTCGATCGGCCGGCCGCTCCGCGGCGCCCGGGTCTCGATCCTGGACGACGCGATGCAGCCGGTGCCGGTTGGGGTGCCGGGCGAGATCTGGATCGGCGGCGTGGGCCTGGCGCGCGGCTACCTGGGGCGGCCGGACCTGACGGCCGAGGCGTTCCGGCCGGGCCTTTCCGAGCCCCGCCTCTACCGCACCGGCGACCTCGCCCGCTACCTGCCGGACGGCGCGATCGAGTTCCTCGGACGGCGCGACCAGCAGGTCAAGATCCGCGGCATCCGCATCGAGCCGGGGGAGATCGAGGCGGCTCTGCTCGCCCATCCCGCGGTGCGCGAGGCGGCGGTGCTGCCGCGCGACGGCGCGGCCGGCCGGTACCTCGCCGCCTCTGTGGCCCCTCACCCCCTGGCCACCTCTCCCACCGCCCTCCCATCCGCCGGGAGAGGGGGAAACCTCGAGATTGCGGACCTCCGCCCCTGGCTCCGCGAGCGGCTGCCCGAAGCCATGGTCCCGTCCGCCTTCGCGGTGCTCGACCGCCTGCCGCTGACTCCGAACGGCAAGGTCGACCGCCGGGCCCTGGCGGCGATCGAGCCGGAGGTGGAGGTCACGGGCGAGGCGCCGCGGACGGCGGTGGAGGAGATCCTGGCGGGGATCTGGAGCGAGCTGCTCGGTGTGCCGGCGGTAGGCCGAAGCGACGGCTTCTTCGATCTCGGCGGGCATTCGCTCCAGGGGACGCGCCTGATGACCCGGGTGCGCGACACGTTCGGCGTCGACCTGCCGGTGCGCGCGCTGTTCGAGAAGCCGGCTCTGTGCGATCTGGCGGCGGAGATCGAAACGCGGCTCGGAGCCGGCGCCGGAGACGCCTCGCGGATCGCGCCCCTGCCCCGCGACGGCCGGCCGTTGCCGCTCTCATTCGCCCAGGCGCGGCTGTGGTTCCTGGAGCAGCTCGAAGGGAGCACGGCCTTCTACAACGTGCCGGCGGCGGTCCGCCTTCGCGGCCCGCTCCAGCCCGGCGTCTTCCGGCGCGCCCTGGAGGAGGTCGCGCGGCGCCACGAGTCGCTGCGCACCACTTTCGGCGACGAGCAGGGCCGGCCGGTGCAGATCGTGGCCCCCACGATCCTTCTCGACCTGCCGGTGGTCGATCTCGAGGGGCTGCCCGGAGATGCGGCCGAGACGGAGATGCGGCGCGTCGCGGGAGACGAGATCCGCAGACCCTTCGACCTCGTCCACGGGCCGCTCCTGCGGGCGCTCATCGTGCGCTTCGGGCCGACGGACCACGCGGCCGCCCTCGCCCTCCACCACATCATCGCCGACGGCTGGTCGATGACCGTCCTAATCCGCGAGGTGGCGGCGCTCTACGAGGCGCTGGCCGGAAAGCGCCCTCATCCCCGGCCCCTCTCCCCTCTCCCGCCCACGCCCCCGCCGGGAGAGGGGAGACAAGCGGAAACGAGGAATTCTGTTGCTGGTCTCCCCCCTCTGCCGATCCAATACGCCGACTTCGCGGCCTGGCAGCGCGAGCGGATCGCCGGCGAGGCGCTGGCTTCGGGTCTCGCCTGGTGGCGCGAGCGGCTCGCGGGCGTGCCGGGGATGACGCTGCCCACCGACCGGCCGCGCCCGCCGGTCGAGACGTTCCACGGCCGGCAGCGCGATCTCGCGCTCTCCCCGGAGCTGACGCGCGATCTCCAGGACCTCGCGCGGCGCGAGGGCGTCACCCTGTTCATGGTCCTCCTCGCTGTCTTCCAGACGCTCCTGTCGCGCTCGACCGGGCAGACCGACGTGCCGGTCGGCTCGCCGATCGCGAACCGGACGCGGAGCGAGGTCGAGGGGCTGATCGGCTTCTTCGTCAACACCCTCGTGCTGCGCACCGACCTCGGAGGGCGGCCGGCGTTCCGCGAGCTGCTCGGCCGGGTGCGCGAGACGACGCTCGGCGCCTATGCGCACGAGGAGCTGCCGTTCGAGAAGCTGGTGGAGGAGATCCAGCCGGAGCGCGACACCAGCCGCAATCCACTGTTCCAGGTGATGTGCGTGCTCCAGAACCAGCCGTGGCCGGTGTTCCGGATCGGCGATCTGGCGTTCGCGCCGTTCCTGGTGGAGAGCGGCACGGCCAAGTTCGACCTCACCCAGTTCTGGTGGGAGCAGGACGGCGCCCTGGTCGGTCTGCTGGAGCACAACTCGGACCTCTACGACGACGCGACCGTGCTCCGCTTCCAGCGCCAGTACGAGGCGCTGCTGCGCGAGGTGGTCGAAGATCCGTCGCGCCGGGTGACCGCCCTGCCGCTCCTCGATCCGGCCGAGCGCCACCAGCTCCTGGTCGAATGGAACGGCACGTGGACCGAATACACCGAGGGGCAGTGCATCCACCAGCGCGTCGAGGCGCAGGCCGCGGCGACGCCGGATGCGATTTCGGTGCTGCACGCCGGCCGGACCCTCACCTACACCGAGCTGAACGAGCGGGCGAACCGGCTGGCGCACGGCCTCCGGGGGCTCGGCGTCGGGCCGGAGTCGCTGGTGGGGATCTGCGTCGAGCGGTCGGTCGAGATGGTGGTCGCCATGCTCGGCGTGCTCAAGGCGGGCGGCGCCGGGGTCGCGCTCGATCCCGCCTATCCGCGCGAGCGGCTGGCGTTCATCATCCGCGAAGCCGGCCTGCGGGTCCTGATCACCCAGACGGAATTCCTGGTCCAGTTCCCGGAGACCGGGGACGACCATGCGCACCGCCTGGTGTTCGATCCCGGCGTCGATCTCTTTCCGGACGAGAGCGCGGCGAATCCGGAGAGCGGCGTCGGGCTCGACAATCCGATCTACGCCATCTACACCTCCGGCTCGACCGGGCAGCCGAAGGGGATCCTGGTCACCCACCGCGCGTTCTCCAACCTTCTCGACTGGCAGCTCGCCGATCCGGCGCTGGTGGCCGGCGCGCGCACGGTGCAGTTCTCGACCTTCGGCTTCTGCGTCAGCTTCCAGGAGATGTTCTCCTCCTGGGGCTCGGGCGGCTCGCTCGTCCTCGCCGACGAGATGACGCGGCGCGACATTCCCGGTCTGAACGCGTTCCTGGAGGAGAACCGGGTCGAGCGCCTGCACCTGCCGTTCGCCGCCCTGAAGCATCTGGCCGAGGCGGCGGCGAGCCAGGAGCGGCTGCCGTCGCGTCTCAAGGAGGTGATCACCGCCGGCGAGCAGCTCCAGGTGACGCCGGCCGTGCGGAGCCTGTTCGACCGCCTCCCCGGCTGCTCGCTGTCGAACCAATATGGCGCCTCGGAGACGCACGTGATCTCCGCGCTCACCCTGGGCGGCGCGGCGGCGGCGTGGACGCCGATCCCACCGGTGGGGCGGCCGATCGCCAACGTGCGCATCCACCTGCTCGACGGCGAGCTGGCGCCGGTGCCGGTGGGGGTCGCGGGCGAGCTCTACGCGGCGGGCGCCTGCGTGGCTCGCGGCTACCTCGACGATCCGGTGCTGACGGCGCAGAAGATGGTGCCCGATCCCTGGAGCCCGTCGCCGGGCCAGCGCATGTACCGCACCGGCGACGCGGCGCGCTATCTCGCCGACGGGCAGATCGAATACCACGGCCGGCTCGATACGCAGGTGAAGATCCGCGGCTTCCGCGTCGAGCTGGGCGAGGTGGAGACGGTCCTCGCGCAGCACCCCGCGGTGAAGGACGCCGCCGTGGTGGCGCGGGCGAGCCGGACCGAGGGGCAGCGGCTGATCGCCTACGTCGTCTTTGCCGATGGACGGAGCGACGGACGGGTGGGCTTCGACGAGCTGCGGTCGTATCTCAAGGGCCGGCTTCCCGAGTACATGGTCCCCGCGGCGTTCGTGCAGATGCCCATCCTGCCGCTCAACGCCAACGGCAAGCTCGACCAGCCGGCGCTCCCCGAGCCGCAGGCGGCCGAGGTGGAAGCGGAGCACGTGGCGCCGCGCACGGTCACCGAGGAGATCATCGCCGGCATCTGGGGCGAGGTCCTCGGCCTGGAGCGGGTGAGCGCGGCGGCCGGCTTCTTCGACCTCGGCGGCCATTCGCTCCTCGCCACCCAGGTGATCTCGCGCCTGCGCTCGGCCTTCGGAATCGATCTCCCGGTGCGCGCCCTGTTCGAGGCGCCGACCGTGGCCGAGCTGGCGGTGCGGATCGAGTCCATGCGCGGAGCCGGAGCGACGGGAGCCGCGGCCGTGCCGCCGCTCATCCCCGTCCCGCGGACTGACCCTCTGCCCCTCTCTTTCGCCCAGGAGCGCATGTGGTTCCTTGACCAGCTCGAGCCGGGGAGCCCGCTCTACGTGATGCCATCGGCCGTGGAGCTGGACGGTCCGCTGGTGCCGCCGGCCCTCGCCGCGGCGCTCACCGCGGTCACCGCCCGCCACGAGGTGCTGCGCACCACCTTCCCGGAGGTCGACGACGAGCCGGTGCAGCGCATCCTGCCGCCGGCCGCGGTGCCGCTGCCGGTGATCGATCTCGGCGCGTTGCGCGGAGCCGCACGGGACCACGAAGCGGACCGCCTGACCCGCGAGCACTCGCGGCGGCCGTTCGATCTCGCGCACGGCCCGGTGCTGCGCGCCGCCGTGGTGCGCCTCGCCGCGGAGCGCCACCGCCTGCTCGTCGCGATGCATCATATCGTGTCGGACGGCTGGTCGGTGGGGGTGCTGGTGCGGGAGTTGGGGGCGGAGTATGCGAGCCCCGCCGGTGGGCTCCCCCCGCTTCCGCTCCAATACGCCGACTTCGCCGTCTGGCAGCGCCGCTGGCTCACCGGCGCCGTCCTCGACGCCCAGCTCGCCTGGTGGCGCGAGCGGCTGGCGGAGATGCCGGCGGTGCTCGACGTGCCGGCGGACCGGCCGCGGCCGGCGGTGCAGAGCGGGCGCGGCGGCACGGTGCCGTTCGCGCTCACCGCGGCGCAGCTCCGCGGCCTCGAAAGCCTGGCGCGGCGCGAGGGGGTGACGCTGTTCATGGTCCTCCTCGCCGGCATGCAGGCGCTGCTGGCGCGGCTCACCGGCGAGGACGACGTCGCGGTGGGCACGGCGATCGCTGGCCGCAACCGGCTGGAGACCGAGGGGCTGATCGGCCTCTTCGTGAACAGCCTGGTTCTGCGCACGCGGCTGGACGGCGATCCGGACGTGCGGACGCTGCTCGCCCGCGCCCGCGAGGCGACGCTCGGCGCCTATGCGCACCAGGACCTGCCGTTCGAGCGCTTGGTCGAGGAGCTACGGCCGGAGCGCAGCCTGTCGCATTCGCCGCTGTTCCAGGTGATGCTGGTGCTCCAGAACACACCGGACGCGATGGCCGCCGGGTCCGCGATGTCGGAGGCATGGGGCCTCCGCCTGCGCCCCCTGGAGGTCGACACCGGCACCGCGAAGTTCGATCTCAGCCTGTCGGTCGAGCCGCGGGACGGCGGCCTGGGCGGCGCGCTCGAATACGCGGCCGATCTCTTCGACGCCGCGACGGTCGAGCGCTTCGGCCGGCGATTGGGGATTCTGCTCGATGCCCTGAGCGAAGCCGGCGGGCACCTTTCCGAGCTGCCCCTGCTCACCACGGTGGAGACGAGACAGCTCCTGGTGGACTGGAACGACACCGCGGAGACGTACGGCTTCGATCCGCGGCGCGGTCTGCACGGGCTGGTGGAGCGTCACGCGGCGCGGAATCCCGGGGCTCCGGCGGTGGTCTTCCGCGAGGAGACGCTGACCTACGACGATCTCGACCGGCGGGCGAACCAACTCGCACATTATCTGAGGAGTCTCGGAGCGGGCCTGGAGACGCGGGTCGGCGTCTGCGCCGAGCGCTCGCTGGAGACGGTCGTCGGCCTGCTGGGGGTGCTCAAGGCGGGCGCGGTGCTCGTGCCGCTCGATCCGGCGTACCCGGCGGAGCGGCTGTCTTATCTGTTCGACGACGCGGGCGTCGCGCTCGTCCTCACCCAGCGCCGCCTCTCCGCCTGGCTGCTGCCGCACGCGGCGCGCACCGTGTTCCTGGAAGGCGAGGCCTGGCGGGACGAGCCGGAGACGCCGCCCGCCGTGGATGTCGCGCCGGAGAGCCTGGCCTATCTGATCTACACCTCGGGCTCGACGGGGAAGCCCAAGGGGGCGATGAACACGCACGCGGGGATCGTCAACCGCCTGCTCTGGATGCTCGCCGCCTTCCCGGTGCTACCGGCGGACCGCGAGCTGCAGAAGACGCCGTTCGGCTTCGATGTGCTGGTGGCCGAGACGTTCACGCCGCTGGCGGCCGGCGCC
The DNA here is from genome assembly GCA_036264355.1 of Thermoanaerobaculia bacterium. Taxonomy (GTDB): domain Bacteria; phylum Acidobacteriota; class Thermoanaerobaculia; order Multivoradales; family UBA5704; genus UBA5704. Next base: position 7,399 of record DATARD010000069.1, on the reverse strand, counting down.
TGCCTGGTGGTGGCGGAGCCGGGCGTCCATCGCGACGACGCGGCCCTCACCGCGGCGATCGAGCGGTACGGGGTGACCATCGCCCAGCTCGTGCCGTCGCATCTCGCCGTGCTGCTGGAGCGGGAGGACTTCGCGGAGCGCTGCCGGAGCCTGCGCCGCGTCTACGCGGGCGGCGAGGAGGTCACGGCGTCTCTCGTGGCGCGCTTGGCGGCGCGGCTGGGCTCCGAATTGGTCAATCTCTACGGTCCGGCGGAAGCGGCGGTCGACACGACGTTTCATGCCGTGACCGCCGGAGAGCCGGGGCTGGTGCCGATCGGCCGGCCGCTCGCCAATCTGCGGGTGTACGTGCTCGACCGCTGGAGCGCTCTCGCGCCAGCCGGCGTGCCGGGCGAGCTCTGCCTCGGCGGCGTGCAGGTCGGGCGCGGCTATCTCAACCGGCCGGCGCTCACCGCCGAGCGTTTCGTGCCCGATCCGTTCTCCGGTCTCTCCGGTGACGGGGGCGAGCGCCTCTACCGCTCCGGCGACCTGGTGCGGCAACGGCTGGACGGTGCCATCGAGTTCCTCGGCCGCATCGATCATCAGGTGAAGGTGCGCGGCGTGCGCGTCGAGCTGGGGGAGGTCGAGGCGGTGCTGGCGGCGCATCCGGAGGTGCGCGAGGCGGTGGTCGTGGCGCGCCGGGAGGGGCCGGACGACGTGCGCGATGTCCGGCTCGTTGCATTCGTCATCCCGGAGACCGGAGCCAGCCCGGTGGCCGCGGACCTTCGCGCCTGGCTGCGCGAGCGCCTGCCCGAGGCGCTGGTCCCCGCCACCTGTGAGCTTCTGGAAGCGCTGCCCGTCACGCCGAACGGCAAGCTCGACCGCGTGGCGCTGACCGCGCTGGCCGGCCGTCCCCAGCCTACCGGCGCCATCGGAGACGCTCCGCGCGACGAGGTCGAGAAGGCTCTCGCCGCGATCTGGCAGGAGCTGCTCGGCGTCGCCGCGGTCGGCCGCGACGACAGCTTCTTCGATCTCGGCGGCCATTCGCTCCTCGCCATGCGTGTCGTCTCCCGGGTGCGCCACGCCCTCGGCGCCGAGGTTCCGGTGCGTGCCCTCTTCGAGCAGCCTACCCTCGCCGGCCTGGCCGACGCCGTGCGCGCGGCGGGAGGTGGGACGGAGATCCTGCCCGGGCAGCCCCTGCGCCGCGAACGGGCGGACGGGGAGCGCGACCAGCCGCTCTCCTTCTCCCAGGAGCGCCTCTGGTTCCTGCACCAGCTCGAGCCCGAGAGCCCGGCCTACAACGTCCACGCCGCCCTCCGCCTGCAAGGCCGGCTCGACCGTGCGGCCTTCGCGGCGGCGCTCTCCGAAATCGCCGCGCGTCACGAGACGCTGCGCACGACGTTCGTGATGGGGGGGGAGCCGGTGCAGCGGGTGGCAGTGGCGGGGCGGGTGGCGTTGCCGGTGGTGGACGTGAGCGGGATCGCCGGCGCCGGTGCTGAAGCCCGCCGCCTCGCCGCCTCCGAAGCCCGCCGCCCCTTCGACCTCGCGCGGGGGCCGTTGGTGCGCGCCGTGCTCCTCCATCTGGCGGAGGACGATCATGCGGTGCTCTTCACCCTTCATCACATCGTCAGCGACGGGTGGTCCACCGCGCTCCTGATCGACGAGCTGACGGCGCTCTATGCCGCCTTCGCCGCCGGCCTGCCGTCGCCGCTGCCGCCTCTCGCGATGCAATATGGCGACTTTGCCCGCTGGCAGCGCGAGCGGTTGCGGGGAGCGTGGCTGGCCGGCGAGCTGGCGTGGTGGACGGAGCGCCTGGCCGGCGCGCCGCCGGCGCTGGAGCTGCCCGGCGATCATCCGCGCCCGCCGCGGGCGAGCGGCCGCGGCGGCATCCGCCGGCTGCTGCTGGCTCCGGACCGCGCCGCCGCGATGGCAGCGCTCGCCAAGCGGGAAGGGGTCACCCTGTTCATGGCCTTTGTCGCCGCCTTCGGCGCGCTCCTCCGCGGGCTCACCGGCCAGGACGACCTTGTGATCGGAACCGACATCGCCAACCGCAGCCTTGCCGAGACCGAAAACCTGATCGGTTTCTTCATCAATCAGCTCGCCTTGCGTCTGGATCTCTCCGGCCGGCCCTCCTTCCGCGAGATGCTGGCGCGGGTGCGGGAGGTGACGCTCGGCGCCTATGGCCATCAGGACGTCCCCTTCGAGCGTCTGGTCGAAGCGCTGCGGCCCGCGCGCGACCTGTCGCGCCAGCCGGTCTTCCAGGTGGCCTTCACCTTGCAGAACGTGCCGCGCCGGCCGCTGGAGCTGCCGGGGCTCACGCTCAGCCGGATTCCCGCCGCCGCCGGCACGGCGCGCCTGGATCTCGCGGTCGACGCCAGCGAGATGCCGGAAGGTCTCCTCCTGGAAGCCGAATTCAGCGCCGATCTGTTCGTGCCGGCCACGGTGGACCGCTTCCTGCGCTCCTACGCCGCGCTGCTGGAAGCCGCCGTGGACAGCCCCGCAACGACGGTCGCGGATCTGCCGCTCTGGCCGGCGGCGGAACGGCATCAGATCGTCCACGAGTGGAACGACAGCGCCGTTCCGTATCCCGCGGACACGCCGTTCCCGGCGCTCTTCGCGGCGCGCGTGGCGGAATCCCCGGAAGCGGTCGCCGCGGTCTGCCGGGGCACCGCGCTGACCTACGCGCAGCTCGACCGGCGGGCGGCGCGGGCGGCGGGCCGGCTGGCCGCCGCCGGAGTGGGACCGGACGCCGCGGTGCCGATCCTCGCGGTGCGCGGTCTGGATTTCCTCGGCGGGATCGTCGGCATCCTGAAAGCCGGCGGTGTCTACCTGCCGCTCGATCCCGCGCACCCCGGCGAGCGCTGGGCGCGGGTGATCGCCGACAGCCGGGCGCGGCTCGTCGTGGCCGAGAACCGCTTCCTGCCGGTGCTCTCGGAGCACCTGCCGGAGATCGGGGTCATCGCTCTGGAAGATCTGATCGCGACGGACCGCGAAGCGCCCGCGTGGACGCCGCCGCGCCTCGATCCGGAGAGCCTGGCCTACATCCTCTATACCTCCGGCTCGACCGGCAGCCCCAAGGGCGCGATGCTCACCCATCGCGGCCTGGCCAATCATCTCCAGTCGAAGATCGCCGGGCTCGGTCTGGCGGCCGGCGACGCCGTGGCGCAGAACGCGGCGCAGAGCTTCGACGTCTCGGTCTGGCAGCTCCTCGCCGCGCTGGCCGTGGGCGGACGGGTGCACATCGTGCCGGACGACGCGGCGCGCGATCCGCTGCCGCTGTTCCAGGAGATCGACCGCGCGGGCGTGACCCATCTGGAGGTCGTGCCGTCGCTGCTGCGCCTGGCGCTCGACGAGACGGAGGAGATGGCGGAGCGGCCGCGGCTCGCCCGGCTGCGCTGGCTGATCCCCACCGGCGAAGCGCTCGCGCCGGATCTCTGCGTCCGCTGGCTGCGTCTCCATCCCGGCGTTCCGCTGCTCAACGCCTACGGTCCGACCGAGTGCGCGGACGACGTGAGCGTGCATCCGGTGCGCACCGCGCCGGACGCGGGCGAGACGCGGGTTCCGATCGGCCGGCCGGTGATGAACCTCCGCCTGCTCGTCCTCGACCGCGATCAGAGGCCCTGCCCGATCGGCGTGCCGGGTGAGCTGTCGGTCGGCGGCGCCGGTCTCGGCCGCGGCTACCTGCACGATCCGGCACGCACCGCGGACGCCTGGCGGCCCGATCCGCTGGCCGAGCTTCCGGGAGAACGGCTCTACCGCACCGGCGACCTGGTGCGCTGCCGCGCCGACGGCGCGCTCGACTTCCTCGGCCGCATCGACCACCAGGTGAAAATCCGCGGCAACCGCATCGAGCTGGGAGAGATCGAGGCGGCGTTGGCGCGGCAGCCGGAGGTGCGCGAGGCGGTGGTGCTGCTGGACAAGACGGGCGGGGAGGGGCGGCTGGTGGCGTTCGTGACGGGCCCTCACCCCCCTGGCCCCCCTCTCCCATCGCCCCCCCAGCCACCGGGAGAGGGGGGAATGGCAAGCCACATTCTGCCGCAGGAGATGGGCGGTGGCGCCCCTCTCCCGGCGGATGGGGGGGCGATGGGAGAGGGGTCGGGGGTGAGGCTCCGCCGCGCCCTCGCCGCCGAGCTGCCCGATCCCATGGTGCCGGCCGCCTTCGTGATCCTGCCGACGCTCCCACTGAGCCCGAACGGCAAGGTGGACCGCCGGGCGCTCGCCCGCTTGGTGCCGGGCCGCGGCGAAACGCCTGGCGGCCCGAACGAATCCACCGCGCAGCGCGACGCGGTGGAGGAGACCCTGGCGGGGATCTGGTCCGGGGTCCTGGAGATCGGCGCGATCGGCGTGCACGACGACTTCTTCGCGCTCGGCGGTCATTCGCTCCGCGCCACGCGGGTGATGTCGCGGGTACGCAAGGCGTTCGGCGTCGACGTGCCGCTCTCCGCGCTGTTCGCCGCGCCCACCGTGGCCGGCTTGGCGGAGATCGTGCGGCGGCAGATCGGCGAGCCCGGCGGTGCGCCGCGCCCGGTCCGTCCGGTGCTGTGGCCCGTGCCTCGGACGGGCGATCTGCCGCTCTCCTTCTCGCAGCAGCGCCTCTGGTTCTTCGATCAGCTCTCGCCGCGCAATCCGCTCTACAACATCCCCGGCGCCTGGCGGCTGGACGGCACTCTGGACACGGACGCCTTGACCTGGAGCGTGCGCGAGATTGTGCGCCGCCACGAATCGCTGCGCACCTCCTTCCCGGCCGCCGCGAGCAAGCCGTCGCAGCGCATCGATCCGCCGTCCGCCGCCGAGGCGCTGGACATTCCGGTCGCCGATCTCGGCGGTCTGCCGGCAGCGGTCCGCGACGCGGAGGCGCTCCGCCTCGCCCGCGAGCACGCCCGCTTCGCGTTCGACATCGCGGCCGGACCGCTGCTGCGCATGATGCTGGTGCGCCTCGGCGCGACGGATCACCGGTTCCTGTTCAACATCCACCACATCGTGTCGGACGGCTGGTCGCTCGGCGTCTTCCAGGACGAATTGACGGCGCTCTACCGCAGCCGCCTGCAAGGTCAGCCGTCCCCGTTGCCGCCGCTCGCCATCCAGTACGCGGACTTCGCCGTCTGGCAGCGCGAGCTGCTCACCGGCCCGGTGCTCGACGAGCAGCTCGCCTGGTGGCGGAGCCGGCTGGAAGGAGCGCGGGAGGATCTGGAGCTGCCGTTCGACCGGCCGCGGCCGGCGGCGATCCGCTCGCACGGCAGCGCCCTGCCGTTCGCCTTCCCGCGCGCGCTCGCGGACGCCCTGCGCGGCATGGTGCAGCGGACCGGCGGCAGCCTGTTCATGACCCTTCTCGCCGCCTATCAGGCGCTGCTCTACCGCTACACCGGCCAGGAGGATCTGACGGTGGGCACCGCGGTCGCCGGGCGCAACCAGCTCGAGACCGAGGCGCTGATCGGCTTCTTCGTCAACACCCTGGCTCTCCGCGCCGACCTGACGGGCGATCCGGCGTTCTCCGACCTGTTGCTGCGGGCCCGCGAGACGACGCTCGCGGCGCAGGCGCACCAGGACCTGCCGTTCGAGCGCATCGTCGAGGAATTGCGGCTGGACCGCAGCCTTGCCTGGGCGCCGCTCTTCCAGACCATGTTCCTGTTCCAGAACGTCCCCTGGACGCCGGCGGAGCTGCCGGGGGTGACGCTGACTCCGTTCGACGTCGACAGCGGCACGGCGAAGCTCGATCTCTTGATCGCGATGTGGGAGGAGGACGGCGGGCTGCTCGGCGGGGTGGAGTACAACACCGACCTCTTCGACCGCACGACCATGGAACGCCTCGCGGCGCATCTCGCGATCCTCACCGCGGGCGCGGTGGCGCATCCCGCGGCGAAGCTCTCCGATCTCCCTCTTCTTTCCGAGCCGGAGACCCGCCAGCTCCTCGGCGAGTGGAACGACACGGAGGTCGATTACCCGCGCGGCCACCGCCTGCACGAGCTGGTCGCGGCGCAGGCCGAGAAGACTCCCGGCGCGGTGGCCGCGGTGGACGAGAACGAGCAGGTCACCTACCGCGATCTGGTGGACCGCGCCCGCCAACTGGCCGGCCATCTGGGTAAGCTCGGCGTGAAGCCGGACGGCCGGGTGGGCGTGCTGCTGGAGCGCTCGCTCGCGATGATCATCGGCGTGCTCGGCGTGCTGGAGGCGGGTGCGGCGTACGTGCCGCTCGATCCCACGCTGCCGGAGGAGCGGCTGGCGACGCTGGTCGAAGACGCCGGCCTTTCCGCGGTGGTCACCCAGGACCGGTATGCGGCGCTGTTGCCGGTGGGGGGAGCGCCGTTGGTGTTCCTTCAGCCCGGAGGATTCGCAGGCCAGGGGGGTGAGGGTCCGACGGCAGCAGCCGGCGACAATCTGGCCTACGTCCTCTACACCTCCGGCTCGACCGGGACTCCCAAAGGGGTGATGATCCCCCACAGGGGCATCGTCAACCGGTTGCTGTGGATGCAGGAGGCGTACGGCCTCACGGCGGAGGACCGCGTTCTCCAAAAGACGCCGTTCGGGTTCGACGTCTCGGTGTGGGAATTCTTCTGGCCGCTCCTCTGCGGGGCGCGCCTCGTGCTCGCGCAGCCGGAAGGGCACAAGGATCCTCGCTACCTGGCCGATCTCATCGCGCGCGAGAAGATCACCACGGTCCATTTCGTGCCCTCCCTGCTGGAGGTCTTCCTGGAGACGCCGGGGCTCGAAGCGCTGGCGTCGCTGCGCCGGGTGGTGGCGAGCGGCGAGGCCCTGCCGCCGCAACTCGTGCGACGCTTCTTCTCGCGCCTCCCTCAGGCCGAGCTGCACAACCTCTATGGACCGACCGAGGCGTCGGTCGACGTGAGCTTCTGGCCCTGTGTGCCCGAGCCGCCCGGCGATATGGTCCCGATCGGCCGGCCGATCGCCAATCATCAGCTCCATGTGGTGGACCGCGCTCTCGCGCCGCAACCGGTCGGGATTCCGGGCGAGCTGCTGCTCGGCGGTCCGGGGCTCGCGCGCGGCTATCTCGGACGGCCGGACCTGACCGCGGCGGTGTTCATCCCTGATCCGTTCGGCGCCGCACCCGGTGGGCGCCTCTACCGCACCGGCGACCTGGTGCGCCGGCTGGCCAATGGCACGGTTCACTATCTCGGCCGCATCGACCACCAGGTGAAGCTCCGCGGCTTCCGCATCGAGCTGGGGGAGATCGAGGCCGCTCTCGCCCGGCTCCCCGGCGTGCGCGAGGCGGCGGTGGTGGTGGTGCGGGAGTCCGATTCTGGGGAGCGGCGGCTGGTGGCCTATGTGGTGGCGGCGGAGGATCATCCCCCCGAGGCTTTAGAGCTGCGCAGCTTCCTGAGAGAGCGGTTGCCCGAGTACATGGTGCCGTCGGCCTTCGTGGTGCTGGAGGCGCTGCCACTGACACCCAATGGCAAGGTCGACCGGC
>DATARD010000020.1:0-10392 GCA_036264355.1 Thermoanaerobaculia bacterium | reverse complement strand
AAGGGCTCGACATCCTGCGCAACGCGGGCTCGCAGGAGCTTCCCGCCGAGCTGCGTTTCAATCTCGATCTCGCCGACATCACCGAGCTGTGGCGCCGCGGCAGCGTCGTCTCGTCGTGGCTGCTCGATCTCACCGCGGGCGTGCTGGCGCAGAGCCCGGACCTCAAGGAGTACAGCGGCTTCGTCCAGGACTCCGGCGAAGGGCGCTGGACGATCGAAGCGGCGATCGCCGAATCGGTGCCGGCTCCCGTTCTCGCCGCGTCTCTCTTCGAGCGCTTCCCCTCGCGGCAGGACCACACCTTTGGCGAGAAGCTGCTCTCCGCCATGCGGTATGCGTTCGGCGGCCATCGCGAACCCCCGAAGGCCGGCTGAACGATTTCTGACCACGGACCGCCGCGATCGATCATTTTCGAGGGAGAAGCGATATGACCGCGCCAGCAGGAGCCCAGATGCCGCAACCGTTCCAAGCGCAGCCCGCGCCCTCTTGTGTCCTGGTCATTTTCGGAGCGACCGGGGACCTCACCAAACGCAAGCTCTTTCTGGCTCTCTACAACCTCGCGGTTCAGGGGCTGCTGCCCAAGGAGTTCGCCGTAGTCGGAGTGAGCCACGTCGACACCTCGCAGGATGCGCTGCGCGAACGGCTCAGCGAGGACCTGCATGAGTTCGCCGGCGCGCCGGTCAACCAGGAGATCGCCGAGCATCTCCTCAAGAGCTTCTATTGCATCGCGGGAGAGTTCAACAATCCAGCGACCTTCACCAAGCTGCGCGGCACTCTCGCGCACGTCGACGAAGAGAGCAAGACGAACGGCTGTTATCTGTTCTACCTCTCCGTTCCGCCCGACCTGTTCGGCGACGTCGTGCACCGCCTCGGCGACGCCGGTCTCGCGCACCAGGACAACGGGCATTGGCGACGGGTAATCATCGAGAAGCCGTTCGGCCACGATCTCGATTCGGCGCGCGAGCTCAACCGCCAGATCCGCGAGGTCCTCTCCGAGAAGCAGATCTTCCGCATCGATCACTACCTCGGCAAGGAGACGGTGCAGAACATCATGGCCTTCCGGTTCGCCAATGGCATCTTCGAGTCGATCTGGAACCGGCGCTATATCGACCACGTGCAGATCACCGTCGCCGAGACGGTCGGCGTCGAATCGCGCGGCGGCTACTACGAGACCTCGGGCGCGCTGCGCGACATGGTGCAGAACCACATGTTCCAGCTCCTCGCCTTCACCGCGATGGAGCCGCCGATCTCGTTCGCTGCCGACGTCGTGCGCGACGAGCGGACGAAAATCCTCTATGCCATCCGGCCGCTCACGCCCGAGGACGTGCTGCACCAGACCGTGCGCGGTCAATATGGCGAAGGAATGGTCGACGGCCACACCGAGCCCGCCTATCGCGCCGAGCCGAACGTGTCACCGACCTCGAACGTCGAGACCTTCGTCGCGCTCAAGCTGTACATCGACAATTGGCGCTGGGGCGACGTGCCGTTCTATCTGCGCACCGGCAAGCACCTGCCGAGCCGCGTCACCGAGATCGCGATCCAGTTCAAGCGCGCGCCGTTCCAACTCTTCCGCGACACCGCGGTCGAGCGCCTCTCGGCCAACGTGCTCGTGTTGCAGATCCAACCCGACGAAGGAATCTCGCTCCAGTTCCAAGCCAAGATCCCGGGCCCGGACGTCGCGCTCGGCAAAGTCAAAATGGACTTCCACTACGCCGACTACTTCGGCGCGCAGCCGAGCACGGGCTACGAAACGCTGCTCTATGACTGCATGACCGGTGACTCGACACTCTTCCACCGCAGCGACACGGTGGAAGCCGGATGGGCCGCGGTGGCGCCGATCCTCGACGTGTGGCAGGCGCTGACGCCGCGCAACTTCCCGAACTACGCGGCGAACACCTGGGGACCGAAGGAAGCCGATGAGCTGATCGAAAAGGATGGCCGCAAGTGGCGCACACCGTGACCTCGCTACGCATCGTGGCCAATGATCCGGGCGGCGCGGAGCTGGCGCGCGCCGCGGCCGACGAGGTCGTGGGGCTTGCGGGCGAAGCGATCGCCGCCCGCGGCCGTTTCACTTTCGTGCTCTCCGGCGGCTCGACGCCGCGCAGTCTCTTCACGCTGCTGGCCGATCCGCACGAGAGCTTCCGCGATCGGATCGCATGGAACGCCGTCCACGTCTTCTGGGGCGACGAGCGCTGTGTGCCGCCCGATCATCCGGACAGCAACTATCGCATGGCGCGCGAAGCGCTGCTCGATCACGTCCCCATCCCCGCCGCCAACGTGCATCGCATCGCGGCCGAGAACCCAGACGCCGCGGCGGCCGCGGCGCTCTACGACCATGAGCTCGAAACGTTCTTCGCCTTGGCGGAGCGTGAGCTGCCGCGTTTCGATCTCATCCTGTTGGGCCTCGGTCCGGATGGCCACACGGCCTCGCTCTTTCCCGGCAACGCGGCGGTGCACGAGACAGAGCATCGCGTGATCGCGCCGTTCGTCGAGAAGTTCGGCACCCATCGCATCACCCTCACCGCGCCGGTGCTCAACCATGCGGCAGTGGTGATCTTTCTCGTCAGCGGCGCTGAGAAGGTTGCGGCGCTCGCGGCGGTCCTCGAAGGCGCGCGACAGATCGATCTCTATCCGGCCCAGATCATTCAGCCGGACGATGGGGCTCTCATGTGGCTGGTCGACAACGCGGCGGCGCAAGGCCTGACGGGAGAGGGAAGAAGCACGACGTCTCAGCCCTGAAAGGCTGAGGCGGAACGCCGTGCGTAGGCGACGTTGGCGAAGGGAAGAATGAACAGATCGATCGAAACCTGAGCTGCTATCAAAGAGCCAGACCGTCGCCCCGGGCATCGGGAGTGAAGCCGCGCCAAGTGCCGCAAATGCAGCGCCGGCGGGGCCTCGCGGCCCCCAAACGTCGAGGGCCGCGGACTACTTGGCCGACTTCTTGGCAGCCGGCTTCGCGGCCGGAGCAGCCTTCTTCACCGACTTTGCAGCAACCATCTTCTTCGCGGGCTTCGCAGCCGGCTTCGCAGCAGTCACCGTCTTTTTCGCAGCGGTCTTCTTGGCGGCCGGCTTGGCAGCGGCTTTCTTTGCAACGGGCTTCGCAGCAGCTTTCTTCGCGGCCGGAGCCGCAGCTTTCTTGGCGGGAGCTTTCGCCGCGGGCTTCGCGGCGGCCTTCGAGGGAGCGCTCTTCGGGGCCATGTACTTCTCCTTTCGAACGGTTGTGCCCAATCGCATCTGGGCTTGTGATGAGATTAGGGTACGCCCACTACATCTTGGGCGTCAAGCCTTTTTACGCCGCAAGCGCTGGTACCCGCTGCACAGACCCGAGGGCGCGAGGCAAAAAGAGGCCGGCGAATCGATCAAATTCTCGCCGGCGGGCTCGCCGCGCACGGCTCCGCGCCCTCGGTCGAGAGCGCGGAGAATCCTTACAGGACGGGCGTTTTCTCTACGGGCAGGTGCTGGCGCTGAAGGTGTAGTTCTCGTCCCACACACCGGCGCAGGTGGCACCGCTCGCTGGTCCACCATCGAGCTTGCTGCCGCCGATGCTGGCGCCGCTGCCAGCCACTGTTGCAGTGGCTCCGGCGATTTCGGAGTTGTCGACGAGGACGTTGTTGGATAGGTTGATCCCATAGCTCGTCGAGCCGCTCGCCCGCAGTGTGCTGCGCGAGATCCGCAGACTGCTGCCTTGGAAACGGACGGCCGTGGCGGTTCCGGAAGGAGTCGAGACGATGAACGTGGAGCCTCTGATTTCACCCGCGGTGTAGGCGGAGCCATCCTGCCAGAAACCGTAAGCGGTCGGACCTCCATTCACCTCGACCCGGGTATCTTCGATCTCCGGGAATGCACCGCCGTCCGTCGCCAAGAATCCATAGGCTGTGCTCGCCGAGTTGGTCACCGTGATGTGGGCGCGGTGGATCTTCGGCGTGCCGAAGCCCTTCGACGTGATGCCTTGCCCCAAGTTGCCACCCGAAAGGTTGGCGGTGACGTCGTTGATTTCTCCGGTCATGTTGACGAGGCGGATGCCCCACAGGGAGCAGGTGCTCGGGCCGCTCGCCGTGACGGTGACGCGGCGGACATTGGTGTTCGTGGTGGTGATGAGCAGCGGCACCGCGACCCCATCGGACGATCCGCCGGTGCTTTTGACCTGGAGATCGCGCAGCTCCGACGACGCGGCGGCATTCACGACAGCAATCGAGAAGTCAGCCGCGCCGGCGCCCTGGATGATCGTCGCCTGCTGGCCGGAGCCCTCGAGGTCCACGTACGACTTCATGTTGAGCGTGGTGGTGCCCAGGTCATAGATACCGGGCTCGATCTTGATCAGGTACGGCTTGGAGGCCGCGTTGTCGGCGATGCTCGTCAGGGCATTGAGCAGCGCCGTGCCGCTCGCGGCGGGGGTGGCGCCCGGGCCGACCAAGATCGTCTCGCCGAAGCGGGTGTAATAGCCGACCACAGAGACGACCACATGGGCGCTGCTCACCGCGACGTTGATCTTGATGTCGCCGACGCCGGAGGCCTGCGCCACCGCCAAGGGGCCGGTGTTGGAGAGGGAAATGCAGCATTGACCGGCGGGGGCGGGGAAGTTCATAAAAGTCGGAGTCGTGAGGGCATTGATGGCTGTATCCGCTGCGACAGCCCAGATGTGCCCTGCTCCCGTTGGATTCACCACCAACACATTGAGCGCCACCGCCTCGACTCGCGCGATACCGTTCGAGAAGCCGGGAATGCCGCAACCGGTTGCGGAGCCGCCTTGGCTCGCAAAGCTGCCACTTCCGACGACGTTGTACGTGCGGGTCTCGTTCGGGGCGAAGGCGCCGCCTGCGTTGAACGTATTGGCGACGTAGCACGGTGGGACGGTGTGGAAGGTCATGTCGTGCTGATTCTGCGCAGCGGCAGGGAGTGCACAGAGGGCGAGCGCTGCGGCGGCCAGAACCGGGAACGACATCTGACGTTGGACCATGAAGACTCCTTTCAGTAAGTACAACCCACTGAGAGGAGGTGCGCGAAACGCGCGAAGTATTTCGCGGCTAGTACGCGTTGTGCCGCAGCGCGTGCCGCACGGTCATCCAGAGGATCTTGAAGTCGAGGCCGAGCGACCAGTTCTGGATGTAGTAGAGATCGTACTGGATGCGCTTCTTGATCGAGGTGTTGCCGCGCCAGCCGTGCACTTGCGCCCAGCCGGTGATGCCGGACTTCACACGGTGGCGCAGCATGTAGCGGGGAATCTTGTGCTTGAACTCACGGACGAAGGTCGGCCGTTCCGGGCGCGGGCCGACGATCGACATGTCACCCATCCAGACGTTCCAGATCTGCGGCAGCTCGTCGAGCGACCACTCGCGCAGGAAGCGGCCGATGCGGGTGCGGCGCGGATCGTCCTTGATCGCCCACACCGGACCGCTGGTCGCTTCGGCGTCGACGCGCATGGTGCGGAACTTGAGGATCATGAACGGCTTGCCGTCGAGCCCCATGCGTTCCTGGCGGTAGAAGATCGGACCCTGGTCTTCCAGCCAGATGAGCAGCGCGATGACCGGCATCACCGGGATCAGGCCGATCATCACCGGGATCGCGATGCCGATGTCGATCACCCGCTTGATCATGCTGCTCCAACCCTGGAGCGGCACCTGCGACAGGTTGATCACCGGTGTGCCGTCGACGTCCTCCATCACCGCCTTGAGCGTGGCGTATTGCAGGATGTCGGGAACCAGCCTGATCTCCACGCACTCGCGCGCCATGATGTCCAGCATCTGGAGCATCTTCTTGTGCGCGTCGAGCGGCAGGGCGAGGAAGACCTGATCGATCCGCTCGCTGTCCAGCACGTCTTCCGCCTGGCGCAGCGTGCCGATCACCGGCACTCCGGCGACCAGCGTGCCGAGCTTGCCGGGATCGTCGTCGAGAAAACCCACCACCTCGAAGCCGAGCTCGCGGTGCGCCACGATCTTGGTGGTGATCTCGCGGCCGAGCGCGCCGGCGCCCACCACCAGGATGCGTTGCAGATTGTGGCCTGAGAGACGGATCTTGCGCAGCGCGAGACGGATGAACATCCGCGCCGCCGCCACCAGGATCAGGTCGGCGAGCGCGAACAGGCCGATGAACGCGCGGCTGAAGGTGAAGTACTGCGTGCTGCCCGGCCACGCGGCCGGCCGGTACCAGGCGATCACCACCGACAGGCAGATGGTGGAGACCAGCACGGCGGCGGCGATGGTGAGCACCTCGTCCACCCGGCTGCGGCCGCGGCGGTTTTGATACAGGCCATGGAAGTAGAAGACCACCGGCCAGAGAGCGAGCACGATCGGGACGAGCCGCAAATAGGGCGTGAACTCCGGAACGTTTTTGGTCACCGGAATGACCGCGAGCTCGAACCGCAGGAGCCAGGCGCCGAAGAAAGCGGCCAACGTCGCGGCGAGGTCGCCGAAGAGGTAGATGCCCGCGGTGGTGCGATGGCGTTGTTGGATCAACGGGGAATTCCCTCGCTTCGGAAAAGACGAGACGAAAGAAAAACTTGCAGGCGATCGACGAACCGCCTGACCGAGAACGACTCTGCCCGGCCGCGCAATTCCGACCCATTGAAGTCGATCCGCCGCGCTTTGTCAATCGCCTCCGCCAGATCGGACGGTCCGCCCCAGTCCGGGTAGAGCACTCCGTGCCGGCCGTCGTCCACGATGTCCAGGATCCCTCCTTTGGCGACCGCCACCACCGGCGTGCCGCAGGCCAGCGCCTCGACCGACGCGATGCCGAAGTCCTCGACCCCCGGCTGGAGGAAGAGACGCGCGCCGCGGTAGAGGTCGCGCAGCCGTTTCGGCTCGACGTGACCGAGGAACCGGGTACGCGGTCCCGCGAGCTGCTCCAGGCGTTCCTGCTCTGGTCCGGTGCCGACGATGCGCAGCTCCAGGCCCAACCGGTCGCACGCTGCGATGGCCAGCTCAACCTTCTTATACGGAGCCAGAGCAGAGACCATCAGACAGTAGTCTTCCTGTGCTGCTTTTCTGCCGTTCTGCTTGGGGCCGTTCGGCTTGGCCAGGGGCGTGAAATAGTCGACGTCGACCGGCGGATGCACCACCTCGGCGTCGCGGCCGTAGTAGGCGTGGATGCGCCGTGCCACGAACGACGAGTTCGCCACGAAGAGATTGACCCGCGTCGCCGAGGCGGCGTCCCAGGTGCGCAGCGCCGACAGGGCGAGCGAGCGCAGGCGCGCGCCGGCGCCCGAGCGGCGCGGGAAGTAGGCGTGCTCCTGGTCCCAGGCGTAGCGCATCGGCGTGTGGCAATAGCAGAGGTGGAACGCGTCCGGCGCGGGGATGACCCCCTTCGCCACGCAGTGGCTCGAGCTGATCACCAGGTCGTAGCTGGTGAGGTCGAACTCCTCGATCGCCACCGGGAAGAGCGGCAGATAGCGCCGGTAGTGGCTTTGCAGGCCCGGCGCCCGCTGCAGGAAGCTGGTGTGGATCGGATGGCTTTCGATCGCCGGGCTGACACTGCCCGGGAAATGGAACAGCGTGAAGATCGGAGCCTCGGGATAGAGCGAGCCGATCAGCTCGATCACCTTCTCGCCGCCGCGCATGCCGGTCAGCCAGTCGTGCACCAGCGCCACCCGCAGTGGACGCGGCACGGTCAGCGGCACGAGCAGCGGATCCGGCAACGGCGCCAACGGCGCGATGGGCGGCGCGGCCAGTCTCACGCGGCGGCTCCGGGCCGGTTGTCCGGCTGCTTGGGAGCCTGTCCGGCCGGGCGCATGTCTGGAACGTTCGGGAGATTCGCGAGGCGGAGATCGGTCCGGCTGTCCGAGAGCCGCGCGGGCTCCTCGGTCGCCGGGACCGTGCCGGCCGGCGTCGCCCGCCGCCGCTCGATGGCGGCGCGGTAGATCTCCACCGTCTTGCGCGCCGTCTGCGCCCAGCGGAAGTCCTCCGCCCGTTTCGAGCCCAGGCGGGAGAGCGCGGCGCGGTGCTCCGGGTCCGACATGCAGTGCGCGATCGCCTTCGCCATCCCCTCGATGTCCAGCGGGTCCACCAGATGCGCGTAGCCCTCCGCCGCCTCCTTGAGCGAGGCCGTGTTCGACGTGATCACCGTCACGCCCGAAGCCATCGCCTCGATCACCGGCATCGCCGAGCCCTCATAGAGCGTGGGATAGAGGAATAGGCTCGCCCCCTGGTAGATCGCCGGCATCGCCTCCGGAGCCACGCGGCCGAGCAGGCGCACCTGGCCGGCGACGCCGAGGTTCGCCGCGCGCTGGCGCAGCTTGAGCTCCGTTCCGGCGCGGTCGCCGATACACACCAGCGGCGCGTCGAAGCTCGCCAACTGCCGCGCCCGCGCATACGCCTGCACCACCGTGTCCAGGTTCTTGCGCGGATTCGGATTCCCCACGAACAGCACATACGGCCCCTGGAGCCCGAGGTCGCGCCGCCAGCGCTCCAGCTCCTCCGGCGCGAGCTTCTGCCGGAACTCGTCGCGCACGCCGTTGTAGACCACCTGCACCTTCCGCGCGTCCACGTCGAAATGCTGCATCAGATCCGCCCGCGTGCCCTGCGTGACGGCGATGATGCGGTCGGCGCGGGAGAGGGTGCGGTGGATCATGCGTTGCGCGTACAGAAAGGCGAAGCGGCTGGGCAGGAAGTCCGGATAGAAGAGATGGACCACGTCATAGACCGTCACCACCACCGGCGAACGGAGGACGGCCGGCGTGACGTAGTGGGTCGAGTGATAGACGTCGACCCGCAGCCGCAACAACCGCCACGAGAGAGCCCACAGCTCACGGATCGAATACACCGGCGCCGACTCATACACCGGGTGAAAGTTGTCGGGCAGATCCCGGAACGCGTCCCGGTCTTGCGTCCGGGCCAGCAGCATGTATTTGTTCTCCTGGTCCACTTTGGCGAGAGCGTGGACGAGCTGGCGGGCATAGGTGCCGATCCCATGGTCCTGGAAGTTCCGGGTATCGAGTCCAATCGTGTAAGCCAAAACAAGCTCCCAGGAGGGAAAAACACAACCGCCCACGCGCCAAAGCGGGCTTTCCCAGCGATTCTAGCCCAAAAACGGCCTGAAAACCGGGGAAATCAGACCTCGTGCATGATCACGCCGAAAGGCACCGAAGAATCGGCTTCGAGGCGGACAAGCTCGATGCGCCGGTCTTCCGGCGGATTCTTCTCGTCCAGGTTGATCCATGTCGCGAACCAGCGGTCGAACAGCCGGAACACCTTGAGGCCGGCGTCGTCCGGCGTGTAGGAAGGACCGGGATAGTCATCCGGCCCGGCCCCTTCGACAGGCGAAAACTGCATCCGGACCACCAGGTCGTACAAGTCGCGGCGGGTCTGCTCGGTCTCTCGGCTGAGGTCCGGTGGTGCGCTTTTCGCGATGCGTTCTTCCGTCATGGCGCTCTCCTCTCCTTGCGCTGCGGACCATATGCCGCCGGGTCCGCCTGCGCGCCGTCGCGCCGCGAGATGCCTTCAGGAACGGCGTTGCGTGCTTTGTCTTTGCGGGCGACAAGAAAGCCGGCCGTCCTTGTCCCAAAAAAGAGGCCAGCGGCAACCTATAAGAGAGAGGGGATCAGGAAGAGCTGGAAGGAGGGTCGATGGGAATTCCCCCGGCAACAGGCGCCGTGCTGCGGATGTTCCGTTTTTCCAAGGATCTGAGCGAAGAGGAGCTCGCCCGGATGGCCGGCGTGTCCACCTCCACGGTCAGCCGCTGGGAGACCGTGGGCAGCCTTTCGCGGGATGAGCTCGTGGAGCTTCTCGGCAAGCATCTGGAGATCCCGCCCGACGCGGTGGACGAGGCCCTGCTCGCGCATCGTCTGGGCAACCTGCCCGAAGCCCCCACCGGTCCCGCCGCGCCCTCCATCGCGGAGCTCCGGCTGATCAACCGTATCGCCGCCGCCGGAGGGCACGCCGCCGCCGAAGCCCTCCGCCGCGATCTGACCCTTGCCCGCCGGCGCCAGCGCGCCGCCGTGCACACCGCCTGGGCCGCCGCGGAGTGGTCGCGGATCAAACATCTTGTGCCCGCCGCGCAGGACACCGCCATCCAGGCGTACCGCGGAACTGAGCAGAGCTGGGCTCTGGCGGTCCGCCTCTGCGATGCCAGCGTGACCGCCGCTGCGCATGACGCCAAACAGGCAATCCGTCTTGCGCGCCTCGCCGTGAGCCTGGCCGAGGCGGTTCCTGATGGAGAGACGTGGCGTCTACGCTTGCTCGGTTTCTGTGAGCCTTTCCTGGCGAACGCATGCAGAGTCGGAGGCGATCTGAACGCGGCTCGTCAGGCGTTCGTTCGTGCCGATGAGCTTTGGAAGCGGGGAGAAGGTGGAGATCCGGCTGGATTGCTCGACGGGACTCGGCGGCTCGATCTGAAAGCCTCCCTCCTCCGATACGATGGGCACGCTGAAGAGGCCCTCGGGTTGCTCGATCAGGCTCTCCAAAG
>DATARD010000005.1:0-5212 GCA_036264355.1 Thermoanaerobaculia bacterium | reverse complement strand
GCGGCGGACGGTCAGGCCGAGCGGCGAGAGGGCCGCGGGCTCGACTTCCAGGCCGGCGTCGATCAGCTCCTCGGCCAGGAGCTCGCGGCCGCCATGGTCGCGGAAGGCGAGGAGTTGGAGCGGCCGGGGGCCGTTGTTGGCGGCCAGCAGCTCGCGGGCGCCCGCGGCGCCGAACCGGTCGAGCCAGCGCTCCACCAGGAAGTCGGGATGGCTCATCTCGATCGCCAGACGGCGCACCGGATCGGCCTCCTCGACCGGCCAGTCCTCCAGGCGCGGCGCGCGGGCGATGCTGCGCAGCACGCCGTTGACGAAGCTGGCGCCGCCCCGGTGGGTGAGCTGGTGCGCCTGCTCCACCGCCTCGTGCACCGCGGCGTGCGCCGGCACCCGGTCGAGGAAGAGGAGCTGGTAGGCGGCGATGCGGAGCGGCGAATGCAACCCCTCCTCGATCTGATCGAACCGGCGGTTGCTCGCCGCCGCGATCACATGATCCAACCGGCGCAGCCAGCGCAGGCTGCCCATCACCAGCTCGTTGAGCAGCCCCTGGTCGCGCTCGTCGAAGCGGGACATCGCGCTGTCGAGGAACGACTCCACCGGCGCCAGGGAGTGCAGCGTCCGCTCGAGCACCCAGCCGGCGGCGGCGCGCACGTTGTCCTGCGGCGTGCGCCGGGGCGTCGACCGCCGGTTGCGCCCGGCGCCCGTCTGCGACACGGCGAGGTCAGGGGCTCTACGCTTCGACATGGCTGGCTTCAGGACCTTCAGGAGAAGCGGTCGCCGGCCCGCAGCCGCTCCCCGTTGGCGAAGTCGGCGGCGTGCAACGGTTTGCGCCCCGGCCGTTGCAGCTCCTCGACGCCGAGCACCGAGCCGCGGCCGCAAGCCACCGCGAGCGCACCGCTCGGGACACCGCGGACACCGCGCAGGCCGAGAAACGTGCCGGGCTCCTCCACGGCCGTCTCATCGAGGACCCGCGCCCGCACCAGCTTGACCGGCGCGCCGGCGAGCTCCGCGGTGAGGCCGGGCCAGGGAGAGTAGGCGCGCAGGAGAGCGGCGAGCGCCCTGGCGGCGAGCGACCAGTCGGCCCGGCCGCTGTCGCGGGTGAGGCGCGGCGCATAGGTCGCCAGCGCGGCGTCCTGGGGCCGCGGCGCCAACCCGCCGCGCGCCAACTCGTCCAAGGTGCGCACGACGAGAGCGGCGCCGGTCTCGGCCAAGCGGACGGACAGCTCGCCGGCCGTCTCCGCGGCGCCGATCGCCACCTCGTCCTGGAGCAGGATCGGGCCGGAGTCGAGGCCCGCCTCCATCTGCATCGTGGTCACCCCGGTCGTCTCCTCCCCCGCCGCCACCGCCGCCTGGATCGGCGCCGCGCCACGCCAGCGCGGCAACAGCGAGGCGTGCAGGTTGATGCAGCCGTACCGCGGCAGAGCGAGGAGATCGCGCGGAAAGATCTGCCCGAAGGCGACCACCACGGCCACTCCAGGCGCCAAGGCACGCAAGGTCGCGAGAAAGTCCTCCGTGCGGACGCGCTCCGGTTGCGCCACGGCCAACCCATGCGCATGCGCCCAGCGTGCCACCGGCGGGTCCTGCGCCTGCCGCCCCCGGCCCACCGGCCGCGACGGCTGCGTCACGACCAGCGCCGGCGCCTGCCCGGCCGCCACCAGGGCGGCGAGCGTCGGCACCGCGAAATCGGGCGTGCCGAAAAAGACGATGGGAGCGATGGAAGCGAGGGGATCGGCCGCCGGCATGACGCCGCGAAGGATAGCACCCCGCTTCACTCCCGAACGCCTCCCCCAATGGAAAACGCCCCATCGTGAGATGGGGCGTCGTCCTGCCGCGCGCGGCGTGAGCGGGTCCGGGCGCTATGGGTTCGCGATGACGAACTGCCGCTTGCCGATGTAGGTGCTCTGGCTCTTGACGTCGGTGATCAGCAGCTCGATCTGGTGCGGACCGTTCGAGTACTGCCGGGTGTCGAGCAGCAGCCGCCAGCCCGGCGCCGCGCTCTGCGGATAGCCGAGGTAGAGCCCGTTGAGCGGCGGATACACCAGGCCGGTCTCGGCGGGGCCGACGACGTACCCGTCGATCAGCACCTGCACCAGGCCGATCCCCTCCCAGTCGAGCGCCCAACCGCTCACATAGGTGAAGCCGCTGAGCTGCTGGCCGAAGCTCGGCTGATCGATGTCGCCGATGCCCGGTTCGTTTTGGCTGCCGGGGTGATCGTCGCACATGAAGGTCACCGGGATCTCGCCGATGTACGACACCTGGCCCGCGTGGTCGCCCGCGCGGATGGTGAGCACATGCGCGCCCTCTGAATACAACCCGAGGCTGACCAGCTCGCCGATGTCGATCAGGAAACGGAAACCGCTGTGCGGCGCGTCCTTGAGCGCGGGGAAGATCGGCTGAATGTCGGGCCGGCGCAGGCCGTAGCAGTTGTAGAACCCGCCCCGGGTCACATCGAAGACACAGTTGAGCCGGCTGTTCCAGCCCGTGTTGACCGTGTTCACAACACCATCTTGAACACCGGTCAGATCCACTCCCAGGCTGCGGTCGAGGAGCATCTCGACGTATCCCACCCCGGTGTCGTAGTCCTGCACCCCGGAGTCCAGCGCGTAGCCGCTGACCACGCTGATCCGCCGGCTCCCGTTCTTCAGGTCGCAGTGGCCGCGCATCTCGGCCTGCGGCGCCGGAAACTCCAGCTTGCCGAACGGCACCAGGTTGTGCGTCACGTTCAGGAACTGGAGGACCTTCCCCGGCAGGACGGTGACTTCACCGGTCTTGCTCTGGATCTGGGCGGTGACCCTGTGGTTGCCGTTCAGGAAGTGGGTGGTGTCCAGGCTGTAGGCGAAGCCGGCGGCGAGGGAATCGGGATAGCCGGGGTACTTCTTGGCGACCTCCGGCCGGTTGCGGTGGTAGTTGGCACGCCCGACGACGACGCCGTCGACCAGGATGTCGACCGCGTTGACGCCGTTATCGTCCAAGGCCCAGCCGGTCAGGGGCATCAGATTCGCCCCGGCGTTGCCGCCGCCGACCTGGCCGCCGAACGAGCCGAACGGCGGAGCCGCCCAAGCCGGCACCGACGCCAGAAGGACCGTCATGATTGTCAGGGTGACGCTGCGCTTCATCGCTCGTACCTCCGCAGACATGCCAGGCTTTTCTTCAAGTAATACGTGAGCTTTCGGGATTGTATGAGCGATTATAGCGCGATGTCAATCAATCCGCCCGCCGGCGAGCCCTTCGAGGTGGGCTTCGACGAGGCGCGGCAGGCTCGCCAGGTCGTAGCCGCCCTCGAGGACGGCGAGGACGCGGCCGCCGCAGACCTCGGCGGCGAGCTCCCGCAACAGGTCGCCCCAGCGGCGGAACCCCTCTTCGCTCACCCGCATGCCGCCCAGCGGGTCGGCACGCCAGGCGTCGAAGCCCGCGGAGAGCAGGAGGACGTCGGGAGCGAAGCGGCGCAGCGCCGGAAGGATCCGTCCGGTGATGGCCTCTTCATAGACGTCGTCCCCGGTTCCCGCGGGAAGCGGCACGTTCAAAGTGGCGCCCGCGCCGGCGCCGCGGCCGGTCTCGTCCGCCGCGCCGCTGCCGGGGTAGAAGGGATATTGGTGGGTGCTGGCATAGAAGATGTCGCCGCGCTCCTCGAACAGATGCTGGGTGCCGTTGCCGTGGTGGACGTCGAAGTCGAAGATCGCCACCCGCGAGGCGCCATGCCGGCGGCGCAGGTGCTCGGCCGCCACGGCGACGTTGTTGAAGAAGCAGAAGCCCATGGCGGTCGCCTGCTCGGCATGATGGCCCGGCGGCCGGACGGCGGCGAACCCGGCGCGGTCCTCCCCCGCCACCACCCAGTCGGCGGCGGCGAGAGCGCACCCGGCCGCCGCCCATGCCGCCTCCCAAGTGCCGGCGGAGAGCGGATTGTCGGCCGAATCGAGCAGCGAATCCCCGCGCGACACCGCGCGCTCCAGCCGGCCGACGTACCCGGCGTCATGCACCGCCTCGACCGCCGCGCGCCAGCCGTCCGGTCCGCCTGGATCTCCAGGAGTCTCCGCGAACGGCCATCCCTTGCCGCGCAGGTGCTCGACGATGCCCGACAGCCGCTCCGGCCGCTCCGGAAACCCGGGCGGCACCCGATGGACGAGACAACCGGGATCGGTGAAGACGCGGATCATGGCGGGATCATAAACCAGCGGCGAGCGGGGCCATCGCGACGTTCCCCACGATCTCACCCGCGGTTCCCACGGTGTCACCCGCGGTGCCGCCCCTCCAAACCCGCGGCACCCGCAGGCCATCCGTGGTTGGTGGAGTCTCCACCCGGCGGTGGGGAGGTGAAACCCGCGGGTTAGGAGGTGAAACCCGTGGGGGGGTGCGCTTTCACCCGCGGGTTGGATGGTGTCCGTGGCGGTTGGAGAGGGGGCGCCGCGGGTTACGCACCGGGTGCCGCGGGGAAAATTGGGGGAGCCGCCAACTGTGTAAGGGATGCGGCGAGGCGGGGGTTGGGGGCACGCGCGGGGGAGGGCGCAAACTTAAAGTAGTGGAGGGGCTTGCCCCCTCCGGGAGGGGGACGGAGGAGGCGGAGGAGAAAACGGGACCTTCCGCCCATCCGCCCCCTCCCCGTCCCTCCCCCGCGCGTGCCGCCGCCCCCCACCCCGAGCGGGAGAGGGCGCCGCCGCCCGACAGCCGGGAGGCTCAACGAACAGGCGGTAACTGTTTGCTGACCCGATCCAGAACCGAGGCGACATCCGTGAGCACTTCCTGATTCTGGAAGCGCAGGACGCGGAAACCGCGGGCGGCAAGCCAACGATCCCTCTCCTGATCCTGGACGCTTCCCAGATGATGCTGACCGTCGACCTCCACCACCACGCGATGGCTCAGGCAGGCGAAATCCACGATCACCTGTCCGATGGGGACCTGGCGGCGAAATTTGTATCCCAGAAGCCGCCTGCGTAAGTGGCTCCAGAGGAGCTGCTCCGCCGGAGTCATCGCCCGGCGCATCTCTCGCGCCACCTGGCGCAAAGTCTCTCGATCCTCGCGCATCACACCTCCTTGAATAATCTCCTTGATCAATCTCCATCGCCCCCCATCGTCGGGCGGCGGCGCCCTCTCCCGCTCGGGGTGGGGGGTTGGTGGCACGCGCGGGGGAGGGTTGGGGAGGGGGCGGGTGGCGGCGCCTTCGCAGGGCACTGCGGCTGCCCCCGAGCCGCCCTCTCCCCCCTCCCCTACCGCCGCGGCACCT
>DATARD010000003.1:0-7412 GCA_036264355.1 Thermoanaerobaculia bacterium | reverse complement strand
AGGGGCGTGCCCGCGGGCACGCCCCTCTTTTTTGTGCTGGTACATCCGCTCGATGTACAGGTGCAACGTCTCGCTGTACTGGTACATCCGCTCGATGTACCGGAGCAACGTCTCGCTGTACTGGTACATCCGCTCGATGTCCCGTGCAACGGCCCGCTGTACTGGTACATCCGCCCGATGTACCGGGGCAATGGCTCGCTGTACTGGTACATTGGCTCGATGTCCCGGAGCAACGTCTATACTCCTCCTCCTGGGCACGAAAGGCGACCAGCCCTCGTCTCTCGCTTTCGCCTTGTGCCAGCAAAACGTCCATGCTAGCATTTTGCTATGCCGGCACTCCAGATCCGAGATATCGCACCCGAAGTGATCGCGGCTCTCAAGCGGAGAGCGGCGAGGAATGAGCGTTCGCTGGAAGGTGAGCTACGCTACATTCTGGCCTCGATCGCCCGGGAAGAACCGCAGTCCGCGCCCCTTCCTCCTCTCACTCTGAAGCTCTCTCAGGCGGCGCCGACGACCACTTGGCGTCGGGAAGAGATCTACGGTGATGAAGGAAGATAGAGCCGTTCTCGTTGACACAAACGTCCTGCTTTCCGCGACCGTCCCTCTTCGCTCCCTCCACCGCGCCGCTCTGGCCGTCTTCAACGACTGGCCCAATCAGGGGATCATCCTGGCGACCAGCACACAGGTGTTTCGTGAGTACCTGGTCGTCGCCACGCGGCCGGTCGAGGCCAACGGCTTGGGCTTCGGCATCGAAGACGCTCTCGGCAACGTCGCGGCCTTTCAAGGGCGAATACGACTCCTCCAAGACAGCGAACAGACCTGGGATCGGCTCCGAGCCCTGATCTCCGGCTATCGCTGTCTCGGTAAGCAGATCCATGACGCCAACCTGGTGGCCACAGCACTTTCGTCTGGGGTGACCAAGTTGGTGACGGCCAATAGCGGAGACTTCTCCCGCTTCTCTCCAGAGATGGAGATCATCGACCTCGCGACGTTGAACCCAAGTTGAACGGGCATGGTCAGCGGCTCAGAGCCGGCCGCGCTCCGGACCTCATATACTGCCCGCCGCGATGCGCGCCGTTCTGTGGGGGGTTTATCAGGCCGCGATGGCCACCATGCTGGCTCTGGCCGGGCCGGTCCTGCTTGTGCGCCGGGGGAAGCACTATCTGCCGACTCTGTCCGGACGCCTGGGCCGGGGAGCGGCGGATGTGGCGTCGCGCGGCGCGCTGTGGATTCATGCGGTCTCGGTGGGCGAGGTGGGCGTCGCCGTGACGCTGGTGCAGGCGCTGCCGGCGGAGATCCCCCTGCTGATCACCACGGTGACTCCCACCGGCCAGGCTCGCGCCCAGGCGCTTTTCGGTGCCGGATCGTCGCGGCCGGCGGCGGTGGCGTATCTGCCGTTCGATCTCGGATTTGCCGTCGGCCGCTTCTTCGCGCGCTTCAACCCCCGCGCTCTGGTGCTGATCGAGGGGGACTACTGGCCGCTGATTCTTCGCGAGGCGCGCCGGCGCGGATTGCCGGTGGCGGTGGTCAACGGCCGGGTGGGTGACCGCAGCTTCGGCCGCATGCGCCGGGTGCGGGCTCTGCTCGGGCCTCTCTTCTCGGCCGTCGGCCGTTTCGGCGTGCAGAGCGCGGACGACCGCGACCGGCTGGTGGCGCTCGGGCTGCCGGCGGAGCGGGTGACGGTCACCGGCAATCTCAAGTACGAGTCTCCCGAGCCGCCGCGCAAGCCGGAGCTCGAGGGCGTTCTCCGGGAGATCGCCGGAGGCCGGCCGATCCTTCTCGCCGGCTCCACGATGCCGGGCGAGGAGGAGCAGGTGCTCGCCGCCTGGGAGACGGCCGGCGGTTCCCGGCGGTCTCTCCTGGTGCTCGCTCCTCGCCATCCGGAACGCTGGAACGAAGTGGATGCCTTGCTGCGTGCACGCGGAGGCGTCGACGCGGTGCGGCGGAGCGCGCTCGCGGCAGCGTCCGGCGGGAGCGCCCGGCAGCCCGGCGTCGTCCTCCTGGACAGCCTCGGCGAGCTCGCTGCGCTCTACCGGCTCGCCGCCGCCGCCTTCATCGGCGGCACGCTGGTGCCCAAGGGCGGTCACAATCCGCTGGAGGCTGCCCGTTTCGGAGTGCCGGTGGCGGTCGGTCCGTCGATGGAGAACTTTCGCGAAATGGCGGACCAGTTCGACCGCCGAAACGCCTGGCACCGCGTCTCGGATGCAAGCGCGCTGGGGAAGATCTGGAAAAGCTGGCTCGACGATCCCGCCGCCGCCCAAGCGCAGGGTGCCCGCGCGGCGCAGCTCGTGGAGGAGAATCGGGGAGCGTTGGAGCGGACGCTGGCGATGCTCGGGCCGATGATTTCGACGGGTTTGCGATGAAAGCTCCTGAGCCTCCCCGGTCTCCCTGGCAGCTTTTCTATGGCGCGGCCCATGCGGTGCGGCGGCGATGGTATCGCGACCGGGCTCGGGTGCTGCCGCGGCCGGTGGTCAGCATCGGCAATCTGCACTGGGGCGGCACCGGCAAGACGCCGCTGACGGCGGCGGTGGCGGCGCACCTGCGGGACCGGGGGCTCGCGGTGTGCATCCTGTCGCGCGGGTATGCCGGCGAGGGGCGTGGAGTGCGGGTGGTGAGCGTGGGCGGCGGTCCGCTGCTCGGTCCGAAGGTGGCGGGCGATGAGCCGGTGCTGCTCGCCGGTGAGCTGCCCGGGGTCGCCGTGGTCGTCGGTCCCGACCGCTGGCAGGCTGGACAGCAGGCGATGCAACGCCTCACTCCCAGTCCCGATCTCTTTCTCCTCGACGACGGTTTTTCGCACCTGGCCCTGCGCCGCGATCTCGACCTGGTGGCGTTTCCGGCTGTCGACCCCTTCGGCGGCGGACGCCTCCCTCCCGGCGGGCGTCTGCGCGAGCCGCTGGCCGCAGTCGCCCGCGCCAGTGCCGTGCTTCTCACCGGGGCCGCCGATGGAGTTGCTGGAGCTGCCGGAGAGGGCTCCGGCGCTGCTCTGGCCGAGGCTCTCCGTTCCTACGGCTTCGCCGGCCCCGGCTTCGCCAGCCGCACCGTGCCGTGCCGGGCGCAATGGATCGGCCGGAGCGGAGAGGTGCCCGCCGGCTCGTCCGTCTTCCTCGTCTCCGCTGTGGCGCGGCCGGACACGTTCACCGCCACCGTCCGGGCGCTCGGCTACGAGATCGCGGGCGAGCTCCGCTTCCCGGATCATCATGCGTATCCAGACGCCAGCCTGGAGCAGATCGCGACGGCTTGGAGGTCGAGCGGTGCCGCGGCGGTCCTCACCACGTCGAAGGACCGCGTCAAGCTCCTCGGCCGGATGCAGGACGTCCCCTGGGCCGAGCTGCCGATCCGCGCCGAGCCCGAGCCCGGTTTCTGGCGCTGGCTGGACGGCGAAATCGACCTGCTCCGCCGCCCGCCGTCCTGAAGAGAGCCTGCGGGCTTGCATTTCTTGTTCGACCATGGAATCTTCCCGGCACCGGGTGTTCTGAGAACGCATGAAGGACCGTCCTGTCCGCCACCGCATCGAGCACGGCCTCTATCTGGTCCTCAAGGGTTTTCTGCGTGCGCTTCCACATGCGGCGACGCGCGCCTTCGGGAGCGCCCTGGGCCGGCTCGGCCATGCCGTGGACGGCCGGCACCGCAGGATCGCGCGGCGGAACATGGATCTGGCGCTGCCCGGCCTCGACGCGGCCGAACGTGACCGGCTCGTGCGGGAGTGCTTCCGCCACTTCGGCGCCGCGCTCTGCGACGCCGTCTCCTCCACCCGTTTCGACGCGGTCGAGATCTGCCGCCGCTTCACGCTGGAAAACTGGGAGCACATCGAAGCGGCGGAATCCCTGGGGAAGGGGACGTTCCTGCTCACCGCCCACATCGGCTTCTGGGAGCTGGCGCCGGCGATCATCGGCCTCTACCGGGGGCCCATCCGCATCGTCGTCCGTCCCGCCGACAATCCGTGGCTGAACCGCGAGCTCGAGTCGCTCCGCGACCGCTTCAGCAACAGCAGCCTCCCCAAGCGCGGCGCGGCGCGCGGGATGATGGAGGCGATCCGCCGCCGCGGCCGGGTGGGCATCCTTATCGACCAGCGGGTGCAGGCGAAGGAAGGGATCGAAGTCCCCTTTTTCGGCCATCCGGCGCTCACCTCGCCGATCCTCGCCCGCATGTCGTTGCGCACCGGCGCTCCGGTCGTGCCGGTGGCCGTCTATCCCGAGCCCGGAGGCCGCTACCGGCTGGTGGCCCGGCCGCCGATCCTGCCGCCTGCCGGAGGCAAGGATGAGGAAGGCCCGGTCGCCGATCTCACCCGCCGCTATCTCGAAGCCGCCGAAGCGGACATCCGCGCCCACCCCGAAATGTGGTTGTGGATGCACCGGCGCTGGGACCGGGTGCGGTGAGCGCTGTCTTATAATGCAGGCTCGACCAAGGAGACTCGATGTCAGCCGACGACTCGGATAATCAGCAGGACCCTCTCTGGGACGCCGATCTCGACGCGTTCGACGCGGCGGAGCCCATGTCGTTATTCGTTGCCTTGCCGGAGTCAGGCGTCTCCCTGCCTGCGCCGGAGGATCTGGACGACACCCAGATCACCGAGAAGCTGTGGCAGGTCATCCATGCGCTCACCCTGTTCGGGACGTTCCTCCACAGCACGGATCATCTGAGTGATCGCGAGCTCTATGCTCTCCTGTGGAGCGATCTCTTGCGCGAGCCGGTCGTCCTGCTGCCGGAAAATCCTTCCTACTCCTACCACATCGACATCATCGGCAGTGGCAGCGAGGAGGACAACAACCTGCGGCTCAAGTACTACGCGGATGAGATGGAACGGCAACAGTGGCTGGAGGAGTGGCCGGAGGACGGGCTCCCGGAGCACGAGGATCCGCCCTACGATCGCGACCGCCGGCTGCCCCAGTCCGAATTCAGGGATCTGCCGGTGATGTAGTCCCCTTCCCGTCCTACGGCTTCTTGACCTCCAGCTTGTCCATCACCGGCAACAGGCCGACTTTCGCGGCTTCCACCTGGCGGCGGAAGTCGGCGACGTCGGTGTCGAAGAGCTGGTTCACGGCGGCGACCAGGTCGGCGGTTTCCTTTTCCGCCTGGCGCAGATAGGCGAGGTGCGTCGGGCTGGGTGCCCCCCAGGTGTCGGTCAGGTAGCTGCGGACGTTGGTGATGTGGCTCAGCAGGTCGGTCTCCGGCAGGAGGCCCACGGCGTCGTAGGGATTCCACAGCCGGCGCTCCAGGGCGGTCAGCTTCTCCTGCACGGCCTGGCCGGCTTTGGCCAGCGGCGGGGTTTCTTTGTCTTTCTTGATTTTGGCGATCACGAGGTCGATGTCCGCCCGGGTCTTCCGGATGCGGTCCACGGCTTCGGCGGTGGTATTCAGAAGCTCTTCGGAGCGCTCGATCGCCGCTTCGCGGGCCTGCCAGTCGGCCGGGGTGTTGGTGGAATGCGGATCGGCCAGCACGCGGACGGTGTTGCTGGCTTCGTGATCGCCGAGCTTCACGGTGACGGTGTAGATGCCGGGAGCGACTTCCGGACCGGCCGGATCTTCGGGCGGCTGACCTTCGCCAGGGAACTGCTTGCCGGCGTCGCGGCGGAGGCCCCAGGCGGCACGGTTGACGCCCAGGAAGGCCGGCTGTTTGAAGTGGCGGACGAGCTTGCCGGCGGCGTCGGTAATCCGGATCTCCACCTTCGGCTTGTCGTCGGGAGCCTTCTTTTCTTCCTTGGGCTCTGCCGACGGCGGCGCCGGATTCGCGCCGGGAGCGGGCTTGTCTTCGGCCTTCACGCGCTCGGCGGCGCGCTCCTTTTCCCTGCGCTCGCGCTCTTTCTCGGCGTCCGGGAGAGGCAGGCCGGGTTGGTTGAGAGAATAGGTGAGGATCGCGCCGTAGGCCCGGCTTTCACCGCGGAACTCGCTGAAGCCGTTGGCGAAGCCGCCGTCTTCCGGACGGATGGCGTGCTGCTGGGCGTCGGCGATCTCGAACAGATGGAGCGGCTCGGCGAGGACCTTCTCGGACATCGCCCGTAGCGGCCGGATGTCGTCGAGGATGAACACGCTGCGGCCGTGGGTGGCGATCACCAGGTCCTGCTCGCGCGGATGGATGGCGAGATCCATGACCGAGACGGTGGGCACGCCGTGGTGCCAGGGGAGCCAGTGGCCGCCGGCGTCGAGGCTCACCCAGAGGCCGAGCTCGGTGCCGAGAAAGAGGAGATCGCGGTCGGCGGAGTCCTGCTCGATGGAGAGGGCATAGCCGCGCACCGCGCCGGCGTCCGCGATCCGCTTCCAGGTCTTGCCCCAGTCGTCGGTACGGTAGACGTAGGGCGTCACATCGCCGCGCCGGTGGTTGTCGAACACCGCGAAGGCCGCGGCGGGATCGTGCTTCGAGGGGCAGATCGCCGGCACCCAGGTAGTGGCCGGCACGCCGTGGACGTTCGTCTCGACGCTCTCCCAGCTCTTGCCGCCGTCGCGGGTGACGTGCATGCGGCCGTCGTCGGTGCCGATCCAGATCACGCCGTCCTGGAGCGGGCTCGGCGCGATGGTGATGATGGTGGTGTAGACCTCGGCGCCGCTGCCGTCCTGGGTGAGGCCGCCGCTCTCGTCGGCCTTCTGCCAGGCCGGGTTGTTGGTGGTCAGGTCCGGGCTGATGATCGTCCAGGTCTCGCCGCGGTCCGTGCTCTTGTGCAGGAACTGGCTGCCCGAATAGATCGTGCCGGGGTGGAACGGGTCGGTGGCGAGGCCGGCGTTCCAGTTGAAGCGCAACCTGGTCGGGGGAGTTCCTTCCGGCGGCGGCTTGATGTCGCGCGTCTGGCCGCTGGGCATTTCGTAGCGGCCGAGGGAGCCGCCCTGCTCTTCGGCATAGAAGAAGCGCGGATCGCCGAGGTCCGGCAGCGTCTCGAAGCCGTCGCCGCCGCCGATGTTCAGCCAGAAGTGGTTGCGGACGCCGCCGGTCTGCCAGACGGTGCTCGGACCGCGCCAGGAGCCGTTGTCCTGCAAGCCGCCGTAGACGTTGTACGGCTGCTCCATGTCGACCGCCACATGGTAGAGCTGGCCGACCGGCAGGTTGGCCACCGCGCGCGCGGTGCGGCCGCGGTTGTGGCTGATTCCCAGGCCGCCGTCGCCGCCCACGATGACGTGCTCGGGGTTGCGCGGATCGGCCCAGAAGGCATGGAAGTCACCGTGGATGACGTTGCCGTCGATGAGCTTCTCGAAGCTGTGCCCGCCGTCGTTGGACACCCGCACGTTGTAGTCGAGAGCATAGACGCGGTCGGGGAGGACGGGGTCGACGTGCACCTCGCCGAAGTAGAACGGCCGCGGGTCGACGTCGTAGCGGTCGTTGACCGTCTTCCAGGTGCGCCCGCCGTCCTCGGAGCGCAGCAGGGCGCTCTTTTTCGCCTCCACCATGGCATACACGACGTCGGGATTGGAGCGCGAGATGCCGAG
>DATARD010000390.1:0-5199 GCA_036264355.1 Thermoanaerobaculia bacterium | reverse complement strand
CAAGCGTCTGATCTCCTCTCATCCCAACTTCCTGGATTGTGAGGCTCGGAGCCGCTCGTTCGAGAGCATAGCGGAGAGCCGGCCCATCGCTCCGATCGTGCTTGCGCAGGCGGAGCCACTGCGGGTGTCGGGTTCCGAAGTGTCGCAAGCCTTCTTTCCGCTTCTCGGGATCAAGCCGGAGCTCGGGCGCCTGCTGATGCCGAGGGACTTTCAGCCCGGGGCGCCACCAGTGGTCGTCTTGAGCCACCGGTTCTGGCAGCAGCAGCTCGGCGGCGATCCCCAGTGGCTCGACCGAACAGTCCTGTTCGATGGGGAGCCCACCACGATCGTCGGGGTCCTTCCCGCCAACATTCCGCTGACCCAGCCGGTCGTTATCGAAAGCTCCGAAGTCCTGCGCCCACTTCGTGTCAAGCCGGGAACCATGGCGGCGAGCCGAGGAGCACGTTTTCTGCGCGTCATCGCCCGGCTCCGGCCGGGAGTGACACTGGAGAGCGCAGCCACCGAGATGCGCTCGCTCGCGGCGGTGTTGGCGCGCGAGCACGCCGACACGAACAAGGACTCGACAGTGCTGGTCGTGCCGCTACGCACGGCGGTCGTTGGCGATGTGAGAACGTCTCTTCTCATCCTGCTCGGCGCGGCCGCACTGGTCCTGCTGGCGGCCTGCACCAATATCGCCAACCTGCTGCTCGTCCAACTGAGTCTCCGCAAGAAGGAATTTGCGATCCGTGCCGCCTTAGGGGCAGGCCGGCGGCGGATCTACGGCCAACTCGTCGCGGAAAGCCTCGGTCTCCTCGTGCCCGCGGCTCTCGGCGGACTCCTTTTGACGCGCTGGGCCTGGCACCTCTTCAGCTCGCTCGTTCCGCCTGCCGTCCTCGATCTCATGGGTGTGGCGCTCGACGCCAGAGCCCTTGTCGTCACGGCGGTGGTTTCCCTGATCGCCCTGACATTGATCAATTTCATTCCCTGGCTCGCGCTGCCGGAGACGGCGCTTGCGGCGGTCTTGACGGAGACTCGCGCCGGTGCCGGAGGTGACGGCGGCAACCAACGCACGCGCGGCCTCATCGTCGCGGCGGAGACGGCGCTCGCGATCGTGCTCCTCCTCGGTGCCGGTCTCCTCATCCGCAGCTTTTTGCGCCTCTCGCACGTGGAGCTCGGCTTCAATCCCCAGAAGGTGCTCGTCCTCGATCTGAGGCTTCCGGGAAAGAAATATGAAGACCCGGCGCTGGCACAATTGCTTTTCGACGAGATCTTCCGCCGGATCGAGAGCCGTCCGGGCGTGCGCAGTGCGGCTCTCACCGTGAATTTTACCCTCAGCACGGGTCTGGGACCCCAACAGGGCACTTTCCTCGATTGGCAGGTCGATTTCCACGGCACGAGCCCCGGCTACTTTTCGACCCTGGGGATCCCTCTCCTCGCGGGCCGTGACCTGTCGCCAGAGGACGGTGCCCAGGACCGGGGAGTCGTGGTGGTCAACGCCGCCGCCGCCCGCAAGCTGTGGCCGGGCGAGGAAGCGGTCGGCAAGAAGCTCTTCCTCGACTGGAGCCCACCGAATCCCCGCGAGGTGATCGGAGTCGTCGGCGACAGCCGGGTCGACGGCGACAAGGCGCCACCACGGCCCGCGGTCTACCTGCCATACCAGCAGCTCCCGTACTCATCGGTGCGGCTCGTCGTGCACACGACGGCGGCCCCTTTGCTGGCCGCCGCCGACGTCCGACGCGAAGTGCGATCTGTCGCAGCCGACCTGCCGATCGTGCAGCTCGCAACGATGGAGGAGCTGCTTGCGGCTCCGATCGAACAACCGAAGATCTACACACGCATCCTCTCGGCCTTTGCCGGAGTGGCGCTGGTGCTGGCGGTCGTCGGCGTCTACGGGGTCACCGCGTTCGCCGTGGTGGCGCGGCGGCGGGAGATCGGCCTCCGGATCGCCCTCGGCGCCGAAAGCCGCGACATTCTGCGGCTCTTTGTCCTGCAAGGCGGCCGTTGGGTCCTCCTGGGTGCCGTCGTGGGCACCGCCGCCGCCGCCGCGCTTGCGCGCGGGCTGGCCGGCGTCTTGTTCGAGATCAGCCCGCTCGATCCATTGACGTTTGTCGCAGTGTCCAGCATCCTGGCAGGAGCGGCACTCTGGGCCCTGGCGATGCCCGCCCGCAAGGCGGCTGCCGTTAACCCTATCCAGGCTCTCAAGGAAGGTTGACCTGATCCACCACGCGCTCTGCCATGATCCGGAGCCGCGCCGCCCAAGGAGTAGAGTCGCCTCAGAAGGTCCTCCCTGAGGAGGAGTCGCCGGCCGGCTTGGGAGTCGATGGGCTCCCAGCCGGCAGTTTTTTCCGGGTGGGCCACCTCTACGTCGACCGTCCTCGTTTCGGCGGGGGCTGCGGCCGTGGAACAACTGACAACCCTCTGGGCGTGTCCCCGGCTCCGCCGCGGCCGGGCTCTCCGCTGCAATCTCCTCGCCCTGGACAGCGGGCTGCGGGGATTTACTCTTCGACCCCTCACGCGCCCACCCTCCCATCTGGTCGACCACGGGGGAGCGAGCTGAATGCCGACGCTGGCCGCCCTTGGCCTGGTGATCCGTTCGAATGCCCCGTGGTCCTGCTGGACGCTCTTCGGCGAGGAGACCATCTCGGACGATCCTCGAAGGCAACTCCCGCCGTCCGACGTGACCTGACCGCCGGCCGGCAAGGAAGCCGGCGGATTCCGAGATCTTCGCAGGCGTCCGAGGAGCGGACAGGGGCGGAGTCCTGGGTGCGGGCGTCCCGAGTCCTTCCGGGCCGTCGTTGTTCAAGCCACGGATCAGGCTAGGCCAGGGCCAGGCTTTCCTCCAAGTTTCCGGACGTGCGTCCTCCAGCCGGCCCAAGGGCCGGCACCTTGGAGCGCCTGGTCCTCTGGCCTTTGCGCTCTGCCCGTGGCTGAACGAACGACAACCCGGAAAGGAAGCTCGGACATGAACGCACCCCAGACCTCGACCCTCATCGGCTACCTCGGCAAAGACCGCGAGACTCCTCCGTCCCGCCGCTACGCCCTCGTCGTCTACCCCGTCCCGATTCGGATTGAGATCGATCTCGTCGAGAGCAGGGCCTTTCGGTTGGTCGAAGACCTGACGCCTCCCTGGCGTGCCCTCGCTGGCGAGGACGAGCCCGAGCTGACCGCCTCCGAGCAGCAAGCGGCTCTCGACATCGCCGCTCAATCAACGCTCTGGCATCCACGCCGGCCGGAGCCCAGCTTCCCTCAACCGCTGCACCAGCCGAGCACTGCTCCAACAGTCCCTGACCATCAGAGCTCACCGGACCGTGGCCACCGCAGAGCCCACGTTCTTCTCACCGTCGTCGTCGAGCTTGTGGTCGATCTCATCGCCGGTCGAGTCGATCTCGTCGACATTGACGCCACAGGTCCAATCCGCGCCGTGGCCCCCGCGGGTGCCGCCGCCTTGAGCGCGCAAGAGGAGGAGGACGCCATCGCCATCCCGTCCGACGAGGCGCTTTGGCCCGCCTGGATCTTCGCAGGCTGCATCACAGAGCCCGTCGAACCTCTGGACTCCTCACTCCTCCCCGATTGATCGGGAGGGGGGCCGGCCCCAGGCCGGCCCCCCTCTTCGTTGGCGTCCCCGGAACCACGACGAGCCACCGCCATGGAAAAGCTCGCTCTCTGGGCTTTCGGATTCGCCCCTCACAGGCGGGCACCGAAGTGCCTCCCGACGACGAGGGCTGCTTCGGCCTGTTCCTCCGTTCGACCGCCGCCTGGTCCCGCCGTCCGCTCTTCGACGAGGAGCCCATGGGCCGCCGGTCGATCCCGGCGTGCTCCCCGCGCCGTTCGAGGTGACCTGGCCGCTGGCCGGCAAGGAAGCCGCGCCGCGGATTCCGAGATCTTCGGGGGTGCCCGAGGAGCGGACAGGGGCGGGGGCCGGGGTGCGGGCGTCCTGAGTCCTTCCGGGCCGTCGTTGTTCAGACCCCGGATCAGGCTAGGCCAGGGCCAGGCTTTGCCTCCAAGTTTCCGGACGTGCGTCCTCCAGCCGGCTCAAGGCCGGCACCTTGGAGCGCCTGGACCTCTGGCCTTTGCGCTCTGCCCATGGCTGAACCAACGACAACCCGGAAAGGAAACTCGGACATGAACGCACCCCAGACCTCGACCCTCATCGGCTACCTCGGCAAAGACCGCGAGACTCCTCCGTCCCGCCGCTACGCCATCGTCGCCTACCCAGTCCCGATTCGGGTTGACATCGATCTTGTCGAGAGAAGGGTCTTTCGATTGGTCGAAGACCTGACGCCCCCCTGGCGTGCCCTCGCTGACGAGGGCGAGCCCGAGCTGACCGCCTCCGAGCAGCAAGCGGCTCTCGACATCGCCGCTCAATCAACGCTCTGGCATCCACGCCGGCCGGAGCCCAGCTTCTCTCAACCGCAGCACCAGCCGAGCACTGCTCCAACAGTCCCTGACCATCAGAGCTCACCGGACCCTGGCCACCGCAGAGCCCACCTTCTTCTCACCGTCGTCGTCGAGCTTGTTGTCGATCTCATCGCCGGTCGAGTCGGTCTCGTCGACATTGACGCCACAGGTCCAATCCGCGCCGTGGCCCCCGAGGGTGCCGCCGCCTTGAGCGCGCAAGAGGAGGAGGACGCCATCGCCATCCCGTCCGACGAGGCGCTTTGGCCCGCCTGGATCTTCGCAGGGTACATCACAGAGCCCCTCGAACCTCTGGACTCCTCACTCCTCCCCGATTGATCGGGAGGGGGGCCGGCCCCAGGCCGGCCCCCTCTTCGTTGACGTCCCCGGAACCACGAGGAGCCACCACCATCGAAAAGCTCGCTCTCTGGGTTTTTCGGATTCTCCCCTCCAAGGCGGGTACCGAATGCCTCCCGACGACGGGGAGCTGCTTCGGCCTGTTCCTCCGTTCGACCGCCTGCCTGGTCCCGCCGTGCGCTCTTCGACGAGGAACCCCATGGGGCGCCGGTCGATCCCGGGGTGCTCCCCGCACCGTTCGATGTGACCTGGCCGCCGGCCGGCAAGGAGGCCGCGCCGCGGATCCCGAGATCTTCGCGGGTGTCCGAGGAGCGGACAGGGGCGGGGGCCGGGGTGCGGGCGTCCTGAGTCCTTCCGGGTCGTCGTTGTTCAGACCCCGGATCAGGCTAGGCCAGGGCCAGGCTTTGCCTCCAAGTTTCCGGACGTGCGTCCTCCAGCCGGCTCAAGGCCGGCACCTTGGAGCGCCTG
>DATARD010000376.1:0-52292 GCA_036264355.1 Thermoanaerobaculia bacterium | reverse complement strand
TGGGATCGAACGGCACGTGGACGCCACCCGCCTTGAGCACGCCGAGGATCGCCGTCACCAGGGCCGGCGTGCGCTCGACGAGGAGTCCCACCGCCACCTCCGGACCGACACCGGCGGTGCGCAGGAAGCGGGCCAGCCGGTTCGCCCGGCGGTCGAGCTCGCCATAGCTGACGTGCCCGCGATCACCCGCCACCGCGACGGCGTCGGGAGTCCGTGCCGCCTGACGCTCGAACAGCTCGTGCAGACGGAGATCCGCCGCCGTCGCCGCCGCGCTGTCATTCCACTCACGCAGCAGTTGGTGCCGCTCCGCGGCAGACAGTAGCGGCAGCTCGGCGAGCGGCAGCTCGGGCGACCGCACGACACCCGCAAGCAGATACAGCAGCTTGGTGGCGAGACGGTCGACCGTCGTTCCGTCGAGCAACCGGGTGGCATAGCCGAGCCTGCCAGCAACCCCCTGCGGCGACTCCATGAACGTGAGATCGAGATCGAATTTCGCGACGCTCTCCGCGAGGGGATACGGAGCGAAGCGCAGGCCAGGCAGCACCAGCTCTCCCACCGGCATGTTTTGCAAAGCGAACGACGTTTGAAAGAGTGGCGTCTGCGCCAGATTGCGCTCCGGGGCCAGCTCTTCGACCAGCTTCTCGAACGGCAGGTCCTGGTGCGCATAGGCGAGCAGCGCCTCCTGGCGCACCTGTGCCAGGAGCTCGGTAAAGCTCGCCGCAGCGGCGAGATCGGCGCGCAGCACCAGGGTGTTGACGAAAAAGCCGATCAGCTCCTCCGTCTCGACGCGGTTGCGTCCGGCGATTGGCGTGCCGACACTGACGTCGCTCTGGCCACCGATCCGCGACAGCAGCGCCTCGTAGGCGGCAAGCAGCGTCATGAAGAGAGTCACGCCCTGGCGGCGCGACAGCGCCAGGAGGTCCGCCGCGAGCGACGCAGGCAGCTTCAGGTCGATGGCCGCGCCGCGGTGGCTCTGCAGGGCCGTACGCGGCCGGTCGAGTGGCAGCTCGAGCACCGGCGGCGCGCCGGCGAGCCGCTGCCGCCAGTGCTCCAGCTCCGCCGCCAGCACCTCCCCGGAGAGCCAGCTCCGCTGCCAGCCCGCAAAGTCCGCGTACTGCACCGGCAGCTCGGAAAGAGGCGACGGCTGCCCCCCGGCAAGCGCTGCATAGAGAGCCGTCACCTCCCGGACCAGCACTCCCAGCGACCAGCCGTCGCTCACGATGTGGTGCAGGGAGAGGAGCAGCACGTGCTCCGTTTCGCCCAGACGCCAGAGATTCACCCGCAAGAGCGGCCCCCGTGCCAGATCGAACGGCCGGCCCGCCTCCTCCGTCACCAGGCCCTCCGCCACCGGCTGGCGCAACGCCGGAGCAAGGCCCGTCAGGTCTACCAGGGGAACCGCCAGGACGGCCGGCGGCAAAATCACCTGCCGCGCCCGGCCGCCTGCGCCGGGAAACACCGTCCGCAGAACCTCATGTCGGCGCACCACCTCCTCGAACGTCCGCGACAGCACAGCGACCGACAGCTCGCCCTCGACCCGCAACGCGATCGGGACGTTGTAGAGAGAGCCGCCTTCCAACTGGTCGATGAACCACAGCCGCTGCTGCGCAAAAGAAAGCGGCAGGTCCGCTTGACGATCGACCCGAACGAGTGGCGGCGGTGCTGTGCCGCCCAGGCGCGAGGCCTTCTCGACCTCCTGGGCCAGACCGGCGACCGTCGGGTGCTCGAAGACCGCCCGTAGCGGCAGCTCAACCCCGAAGGCCGTCCGCACCCGCGAGACCAACTGTGTGGCCAGCAGCGAATGACCTCCCAGCGCGAAGAAATCGACTTCCGCTCCCACAGGGTCAATTCCCAGGACCGAGCTGAACATCCCCGCCAGGATCTCCTCGACCGCGGTGCTCGGCGCGATCCGAGACGCACCTCCGGCCAGCAGGTCAGCCCCGCCGGGCACCGGAGCACGCTCCGCGAGCCACCGCCGGTCCACCTTGCCGTTGGGCGTCAACGGCAGGGCCGCAAGCTCTACGAAGAGGGCCGGCACCATGTAGGCGGGCAGTTGGTCCGCCAGCGACTGCCGCAGCGCTCCCGCAGACAGCCCGGCTCCGCCACGGCCCACCAGATAGGCCACCAGGCCCCGGCCTCCGGGAAGGTCGTCCCGCAGCACCACCGCCGCTTCGGCAACTTCCGCCAGCGCCGTCAGCGCCAGCTCGATCTCCCCTAGCTCGATGCGGAAGCCGCGTAGCTTGACCTGCTGGTCGTCCCGGCCGCGGAACTCGAGATTGCCGTCCGGCAGCAGGCGCGCCCGGTCCCCGGTCCG
Source organism: Thermoanaerobaculia bacterium (assembly GCA_036264355.1). Taxonomy (GTDB): domain Bacteria; phylum Acidobacteriota; class Thermoanaerobaculia; order Multivoradales; family UBA5704; genus UBA5704. The sequence continues at coordinate 49,981 of DATARD010000376.1, read as the reverse complement.
ATACAGACGCTCCCCTGGAAGCGCCGGGCTCTCCAGGAACCGCTCCCCGGTCCGCTCCGGCTGGCGCCAATAGCCCAGGGCCAGACCCTCTCCGGCCAGGTACAGCTCGCCCATCCCGCCCAAAGCCACCGGCTGCAACCCCGCGTCCAACACATACGCCCGGCTATTGGCGATCGGCCGGCCGATCGGCACCGTCACCGCATTTGCTGCCACGTCCTCAACCCGGTACCAGGTGCTGAAGGTGGTGTTTTCCGTCGGTCCATAGACATGCAGCAGACGCTCCGGCCCGCCGCTCGCCAGGACCTTGCGTACGGCTCCCGGATCGACCGCCTCACCGCCGAACAGCACCGTGTGGAGAGTGGCGAAGGCTCCCGGCGCCTGTTGCGCCACCTGATTGAACAGCGCCGTGGTCACAAACAGGACGTGGATCCGCGCCGCGGTCAGAAAGGCCGCCAGATCGGCCGGCACCAGAAGCGTCTCCTGGGGCACCCCCACCAGAGTCGCACCGGAGAGGAGCGCGCCCCAGATCTCGAACATCACCGCATCGAACGAGAGGTTCGACAGTTGCGCCACCCGTCCGGCTTCTCCCGGACCGCCCAGGTCGCTCAGATCGACATAGTCGGTCGCCAGGACCAGACGCACGACGGCGCGGTGCGGCACCACCACACCCTTCGGCCGGCCCGTCGAGCCCGAGGTATAGATCACATAAGCAGGATCGGCCGGGCTCGTTGCGCAGCCGGCAGCGGGCTCTTCTTCCTCACCGGAGATCTCTTCGATCTCTTCCCATTGCGCGTCGAGCCGGACGACCCGCGCCCGGGACGACGGCAGCCGGGGCGCCAAGCTCTCCACGGTGAGCAGCAGCGGCGCGCCGCTGTCTTCGAGCATCCACGACAGCCGCTCGCGCGGGTAGCTTGGATCGAGCGGCAGATAGGCAGCCCCGGCCTTCAAGATCCCCAGCATCGCCACCAGCAGGGCGCCCGAACGCTCGAAGCCAAGTCCCACCACATCCCCGGCTCCCACCCCCTGCCGGAGGAGGAAGCGGGCCACCGCGTCCGAGCGCAGGGCAAGCTCCTCGTAGCCCAGTTCCTCCTGACCATACTCCCAGGCGAGCCGCCGCGGATGGGCCACCGCCTGTCGGGCAAAAAGCTCCGGCAGCGTGCTGCCGAACGGCCAGCGCGTGCTCGTAGAGTTCCACTCGCCCACTATCTGATGCCGTTCGCCGGGCCCCAAGAGCGACAGGTGCGAGACCGGAAGCGTGGGATTCTCGGCCACCGCCGCCAGGAGAACCGAAAAGGCCGCGGCCAGCCGGTCGATCGTCGGGGCGTCGAAAAGATCCCGCGCGTAGGAGAGTGAGCCGGCGATCCCCCTGACCCTGTCGCCGGCCTCGGAGAGCGACAGGCTCAGATCGAATTTGGCGACCTTGTCCAGGCGGTCCAAAGGAACCAGCCGAAGACCCGGCAGCGCGAGCGCGCCGGTCGCCGCGTTCTGCCAGGCGACCATCACCTGGAACAGCGGCGTGTGGGCCAGGCTCCGCTCCGGCGCGAGATCTTCGACCAGCTTTTCGAACGGCAGATCCTGGTGCGCATACGCGGCGAGCGCCTCCCTGCGCACCCGCGACACAAGCTCGGTGAATCGCGGCGCGGCCGACAGATCGGGGCGCAGTACCAGGGTATTGACGAAAAACCCGATCAGTCCCTCGATCTCCAGGTGATGGCGGCCGGCCACCGGCGTGCCCAGCGTGAAATCGGCTTGCCCAGTCCAGCGCGACAGCAGCACGCTGAGAACTGCTACCAGCGTCATGAAGAGAGTCGCTCCCTCCCGGCGGGAGAGGGTGGCGAGAGCCTCGGAGAGCTCCGGTGTCAGCGACAGCGGACGGAACGCGCCGCGGAAGCTCTGCATCGCGGGGCGCGGCCGATCGACCGGCAGCTCGAACACCGGCGGCGCGCCGGAAAGACGATCGCGCCAATACTGCAGCTCGCTGTCCAGCACACGTCCGGTGAGCCAGCTCCGCTGCCAGGCCGCGAAGTCCGCGTACTGGACCGGCAGCTCGGAGAGCGGTGACGGCTGGCCCGCGGCAAACGCCGCATATAGAGCCGTCACCTCCCGCACCAGCACTCCCAGCGACCAGCCGTCGCCGACGATGTGGTGGAGGACAAAAAGCAGCACGTGTTCCGTTGCGCCCAACCGCCAGAGCCCCGCCCGCAGCAGCGGTCCTCGCGCCAGATCGAACGGCCGGCGCGCCTCGGCCGTCATCAGGTTCTCCGCCACCGGCTCCCGCAGCGCCGGCTCAAGGGCTGTCAGGTCCATCAGGGCGATGTCCATGCCGACCGGCGGCAGGATCACCTGCCGTGCCTGCCCTCCGGCCTCGGCAAACACCGTCCGCAGAGCTTCGTGCCGGCGTACCACCTCGGCCAACACCCGCGACAGCAGCGCGGCGGACAGATCCCCGCTCATCCGCAGCGCAAACGGCATATTGTAGAGAGAGCCGCCTTCCAACTGGTCGATGAACCACAGCCGCTGCTGCGCGAAAGACAGCGGCAGATCGGGATCCTGGGCCTCCCGCGGTGCACGCTTGAGCGGCGGCACCCCCAGGCCTGAACCGGTGCGCATCGCCGCCTCGACACGCGATGCCAGACCCGCCACCGTCGGCTCCTCGAACAGCTCGTGGAGACTCAGCTCCACCTCGAACACGGTCCGGAGCTGCGAGAGCACCCGCGTCGCCAGCAGCGAGTGGCCTCCCAGGTCGAAGAAGCTGTCGTACACCCCCACCCGCTTCAACCCCAGCACCTCGCACCAGATCGACGCCAGGATCTCCTCGACCGGCGTGCGCGCTGCCACCCCGGCCGCAGGGCCGGCCTCCGGCAGCGGCGCCCGCTCCGTGAGCCACCGGCGGTCCAGCTTGCCGTTGGGTGTCAACGGCAGGGACGAGAGCTCGACGAAGCCGGAGGGCACCATGTAGCCGGGCAACCGCTCCTCCAGGGACTTGCGCAGCGCCCTCGCCGACTGGCCGGCGCCCTCACGGCGCACCACATAGGCCACCAGGCCACGGCCCCCGGGAAGGTCCGGCCGCAACACCACCGCCGCCTCGGTGACCCCGTCGAGCGCCGTCAGCGCCTGCTCGATCTCCCCCGGCTCGATGCGGAAGCCACGCAGCTTCACCTGCTGGTCGCTACGGCCGCGGAACTCGAGGTTGCCATCTGGCAGCAGGCGCACCAGGTCTCCCGTTCGGTACAAGCGCTCGCCCGGAAGCGCAGGGCTCGCCACGAACCGCTCCGCGGTCAGCTCCGCCTGCCTCCAATATCCGAGTGCCAGCCCCTCGCCGCCCAGGTACAACTCGCCGACGCCGCCCGGAGCGACCGGCTGCAATCTGGCGTCGAGCACATAGGCGCGGGAGTTGGCGATCGGACGGCCGATCGGCACCGACACCGCTCCGGGCGCCACCTCGCCGACCCGGCACCAGGTGCTGAAGGTGGTGTTCTCCGTCGGGCCGTACACGTGCAGCAGGCGCTCCAGCCCGCCGTCCGCAAGCACCTTGCGCACCGCGCCCGGATCGACCGCCTCCCCTCCGAACAGCAAGGACTCCAGGGTGGAAAAAGCTCCGGGCGCCTGCTCGGCAACCTGATTGAACAGCGCCGTCGTCAGGAACAGCACGCGGATCCGCTCCGTTTTCAGGAACACCGCAAGATCCGACGGAGACAGCAGCGTCTCCTGCGGCACACCGACGAGCGTCGCCCCGTTGAGCAGCGCTCCCCAGATCTCGAACGTCGCCGCATCGAACGACAGACTTGAAAGCTGGGCGATCCGCCGGGAGCTCTCCAGCGCGACATAGTCGGTCGCCGCCACCAGGCGAACCACGGCGCGGTGCGGCACCACCACACCCTTCGGCCGCCCCGTCGAGCCCGAGGTGTACATCACATACGCAGGAAGCTCCGGGCGTCCGTCCACGCCGGGCAAGGGGGGCTCGCTCCTCCGAGCCGCGATCTCCTCCCACTGCTTGTCAAGCCAGATCACCTGCGCATTGGATGGCGGCAGCCGCGGCGCCAAGCTCTCCTGGGTCAGCACCAGCTTTGCGCCGCTGTCGTCAAGCATCCAGGACAACCGCTCCGGCGGGTAGCCAGGATCGAGCGGCAGGTAGGCGGCACCGGCCTTCAGGATACCCAGCATCGAGACCAGCACCGCGCCCGAACGCTCGGAGCAGAGGCCCACCAGGTCCCCGGTTCCAATCCCCTGGCTCCGCAGGAAGCGGGCCAATGCGTCCGAGCGGGCGGCAAGCTCCCGGTAACTCAGCTCCTCTCCTCTGTAGGCCCAGGCGACCCGCCGCGGGTGGGCCGCCACCTGGAGCGCAAACAGCTCCTGAATCGTCCTGTCCGAAGGCCAGGCCGTTCCCGTCGCATTCCACTCCACCAGCACCTGGTGGCGTTCCGCCGCGCCGAGCAGCGCCAGCTCCCACAGGCTCGCCTCCGGCGCCGCCGCTGCGCCGGCAAGCAGGTGCTCCAACCACACTGACAGCCGCGAAATCGTCGCGGCATCGAAGATCGCACTGTCATACTCCCAGGCTCCCACCAAGCCACCCTCGACCTCCGACAGCGCCAGCATCAGGTCGAACTTCGAAGTCCGGTGCTCGATCTCGAAGCTCTCCAGAGTCAGCTCCGGCAAACGCAATGTCTCCCTGGGCACGTTCTGCAGCGTGAACGCCACCTGGAACAGCGGCGTATACGACAGGCTCCGCTGCAGAGACAGCTCCTCCACCAGCTTCTCGAACGGCAGATCCTGGTGCGCATAGGCGCCGACGCTCGTCTCCCGTACCTGCGCCACGAACTCGCCAAAGCTCCCTGTCTGCTCCGGCCGGCTGCGCAAGGCCAGGGTGTTGACGAAGAAACCGATCAGGCCTTCGATCTCCGGCCGTGTCCGGTTCGCCACCGGCGAGCCGATCACGATGTCTCCCTGCCCGGACAGGCGCAGCAGAAGAGCGTTCAGGCCCGCCAGCAGCACCATGAACGGCGTCGCCCGCTGCGCCTTGCCGATGGCGTCGAGACCTGCCGCCAAAACGGCCGGCAACACGACGGGCACTCGGTCGCCCGCCTGGCTCTTGACCGCCGGCCGCGGACGGTCGAGCGGCAGATCGAGCAGCGCCGGAGCGCCGGCCAAGTGCTCGCGCCAGTAGACGAGCTCGGCCTCCAGCCGGTCGCTCGACAGCCACGACCGCTGCCATACCGTGAAGTCGGCGTACTGCACCGGCAGCTCCGGCAACGGCGACGGGCGCCCCGCGGAGAAGGCCGCGTAGAGCACCGACAGCTCGCGCAGCAGCACACCCACCGACCAGCCGTCGCCGATGATGTGGTGCAGCGCCCCCACGAGCACGTGCTCGCGGGCGCCCAGCTGCACCAGCAGCAGGCGCAGCAGCGGTCCGGCCGCAAGATCGAACCCGCGGTGCGCCTCCTCGCCGGCCAGCGCCTCCACCAGGCGCCCACGGCGGCCTCCGGGGTCGCCGAGCCCGGTCAGGTCGACGACCGCCCAGCCATATGGGGCGGCCGGGAGGATCAATTGCACCGGGTGGCCACCCGTCGCCGGGAACACCGTGCGCAGCGCCTCGTGCCGCCGCACCAGCTCGCCCGCCGCCGCCGCCAGCACCGCGACATCCAGCTCCCCGCTCAGCCGCAGACCCATCGCCAGGTTGTAGACCGGCGAGCCGGGCTCCAACCGGTCGACCAGCCACAGCCGTTCCTGCGCGAAGGAGAGCGGCAGATCGCGGTCCCGCGCTGCACGCTGGATGCTCACCCGGCTTCGCGCCCCGCCCTCCGGCTCGTAGCCCAGCTCCGCCGCCAGCTCCCGCGTGAGACCGTCCAGCATCTCCTCCGGCAGCTCCTCCCGCCAGCTCACCGCAACCTGTGCGTCCACGCCCGTGTGCTCGTGGAATTTCACGTCCCCGAGCATCCGAGACTGCGCGTGCAGGCCGTCCGTCATACGCCCCGGCTGACCCTGGTACGGCGCCGCCATCGCCGGGTGGTAGTCCAGACCCAGGAACCCGCACACCCCGCGCAGCACCGGCTCCGGTGACACCACCAGATCCTCGAAACGCAACGTGTGCTGGCGTTCCGGATCGACCCCGCCCAGGAATTCCAGGATGTTCTGCTCGCTAACCAGCCAGATCAGCTCAGCAAGCTCGCGGCGCGAGAACTGGTGCTCCCGGCGAAAGAAGATCTGGTCCAGCTTCGCTTTTTCGAAGGAGCAGACCATTCCGGAGGGATGGCGGACGAGATGCAGGTACTTCGCCCCCGCGAAGCTCTCTTCAGCACGCCGCAGGATCGACCCGTTCAACGCATAGGACGGCGTCTTGTCGACCAGCAACCGGCCGCCCAGCCATTCCTGAAGGCAGCGGTAGACCTCGTGGGTGGACAGCCCACCTCGCTCCCAGACGTCGACCTGCTCGCGCGCCTCCTGCGGGCCCACCCCTAGCAGCTCCATCACCGCTCGGATCAGCCCCTCCAGCCAGAAGGCGTCGCGCCCCGAGAACGTCGACCGCCTCTCCGCCATGCCGGAGAACGACAGCAGCTCCAGCTCCGGCGGCGCGAAGAGATCCGGGTGCCCCCCCAGCATCACGCGTAGCAGCGTCGAGCCCGAGCGCGGCGCCGACAGCACGAAGACCGCCGGTGGGTTTTTCTCCGCCACCGCGAAGGGTGGCAGCGGCTCGATCAGGCTCCGCATCTCGGCCAACTGCGACGCGCCGATCCGCCGCACGGAGCCGCCGGCCGGGGCCTCCGCCTCGGTCCCTTCCCCCAGCCGCCGGCGCACGGCCGGCGCGTGCTCCGCCATCAGGTAACCGGCGAGCTGCGCCACCGTCGGCGCGTCGAAGATCACCACCACGTGCACGATCTCGCCCAGCTCCTGCTGCAACCGGTTGATCAGCACGGCGCCGCTGATCGAGCTACCGCCCAGGGCGAAGAAATCGTCATGCGTCCCCACCCTCTCGACCTGCAGCACATCGCGGAACAGATCGGCCAGGAACACCTCGAGCGCGGTCCCCGGCGCCTGATAGCCGTCGCCGGCCGCGGCCCGATCCGCCGCCGGAGCCGGCAGCGCCCTCCGGTCCACCTTGCCGCTCGCGGTCAGCGGCAACGCGTCCAGCCCCACCAGCGCCGACGGGAGCATGTAGTCAGGCAGCCGGCGGCCCAGCTCCACGCGCAGATCGGTCAGCGTGGGCGGCCGGTCCGCCACCACGTAGGCCACCAACTGCTGCTGCCGCATCGCCACCACCACCTCCCGCACTCCTTCGGTGCCGGCGATCGCCGCCTCGATCTCCCCCAGCTCGATGCGGAAGCCGCGGATCTTGACCTGATGGTCGATGCGACCCTGGTACTCCAGGTCCCCGTCCGGCAGCCGCCGCGCCAGGTCTCCGCTGCGGTAGAGGCGCGCCCCGGGCTCGGCCGCGAAGGGGTCCGGCATGAACCGCTCCGCCGTCAAATCCGGCCGGCCCAGATACCCCGCCGTCACACCCGCGCCGCCCACCTGGATCTCCCCCGCCACGCCAGCCGGCACCAGGCGGCCCGCCGCGTCGAGCAGGTGCAGCGACAGGTGCGGGATCGGCCGCCCGATCACGCTGCCACCCCCCGCTTCCACCTCTGCTCGCCCGACCTTCCGGACTGTCACGTGCACCGTCGTCTCGGTGATCCCGTACATGTTGACCAAGCGCGGACGCTCATCGCCGTGACGCTCGATCCACGGCCGCAGGCTCGCCGGCTCCAACGCCTCGCCGCCGAAGATCACCCAGCGCAGCGCCAGCTCCTTCTTCGCCGCCGCCGACTCCTCGGCCCAGATCAACTGGCGGAACGCCGGCGGTGTCTGGTTCAGCACCGTCACTCGCTCCGTGCACAAGAGCTCGTAGAATGCCTCAGGAGAGCGGCTCACCCAGTACGGCACCACGACCAGCCGGCCGCCATAGAGCAGCGCCCCCCAGATCTCCCACACCGAGAAGTCGAACGCGGAGGAGTGGAACAGGGTCCACACGTCGTCCTGGTCGAACCCGAACCATCTTTCGGTCGCAGTGAGCAGGCTCGCCACGTTGCCATGGCTCACCGACACGCCCTTCGGCCGGCCGGTCGAGCCCGAGGTATAGATGACGTAGGCCGGCAGATCGGGGCTCGCCGGCACCCGCGGTGCCTGCTCACTCGATGCTTCGGCCAGCCCGTCGTCCGCATCCAGACGCACCACCCGCGCCGCCCCTCCGGAGAGGCTCGCGGCCAGGCTCGCCTGGCTGAGCACGATTCCGACCCGGCAGTCGGCCAGCGTAAAGGCCAGCCGCTCGGCCGGGTAGGCCGGGTCGAGCGGCAGGTAGCCGGCCCCCGCCTTGAGCACACCCAGGATCGCGGCGACGAGATCGAGCGAGCGCTCCAGGAACAGGCCCACCCGGTCGCCGGGCCGCACGCCCGCTCTCACCAGCCAGCGCGCGATCCCGTTGGCCCGCCGCTCCAGCTCACGGTAAGTCAGTGTCTCGCCATCACAGGAGACCGCCGGGGCGTGGGGAGACTCCGCGGCGCGCGCCGCGAACCGCATGTGCAGGCAGAACCGCTCGCCGGCCCATCCGGCCGGGTTCCACTCCGCCACCATCTGCCGCTCCTGCTCCGCGCTGAGCAGCGGCAGCTCCGCGGCAGGCCCTTCCGGATCTGCCACCGCCGCCGCCAGCAGAATCCGCAGATGCTCCGACAGGCGCGCCAGGGTCGAGCGGTCGAACAGGTCGGTGCGGTATTTCCAGCCGCCGGAGATCCCCGCCGACGTGGACCACAGGTTGAGCACCAGGTCGAACTTCGTTGTCTCGCCCGACACCGCCCGCGGCGCCAGCACCAGACCCGGGAGATCGAGCGGCTCCGGCAGCTCCAGGTACTGGAACAGGATCTGGAACAGCGGCGACCGCGACAGGTCACGCTCCGGCGCGAGCTCCTCCACCAGCTTCTCGAACGGCACGTCCTGGTGGGCAAAGAGATCGAGCACGCCCTCCCGTGTGCGTCCCAGCAAGGAGCGGAAGGACAGGTCCCCCGGCAGGAGGCTGCGCAGCGGCAGCGTGTTGACGAAGAACCCGATCAGCGGCTCCAGGTCGCGATGGGTGCGCCCGGCGACCGTCGATCCCACCACCACGTCGTCCTGTCCTGTGATGCGGTGCAACAGCACCAGGAGCCCGGCGAGCAGCGCCATGTACGGCGTCACCCCCTCCCGCCGGCAGAGCGCCAGCACCAGCTCGCTGAGCCCGGAGGAGAACGCGAGCGGCTCGTCGGCTCCGGTGAACCGCTGCACCGCCTGCCGCGGCCGGTCGGTGGGCAGAGCGAGCATCGGAGCGCCGGCCAGGACCCGCCGCCAGTAGCCGAGTTGCTCCGCCAGCACCTCGCCCTGCAGCCAGGAGCGCTGCCAGACGGCGAAGTCCGCGTACTGCACGGGCAGCTCCGGCAGCGGCGAGGGGGTGGCCGAAACCGCGGCCTGGTAGAGCGCTGCCACCTCGCGCACCAGCACGCCCATCGACCAGCCGTCACTGACGATGTGGTGGAGGGTGAGCAACAAGGTGTGCTCTCCGGCGCTTCGGCGCAGCAGGCACAGCCGCAGCAACGGCCCATGATCCAGAGCGAACGGCCGCCGCGCCTCGTCCCACGCCAGCCTGTCCGCTGCAGCGCCGCGCAACGGCTCCTCCAGAGCCGACAGATCGACGACGGCCATCTGGACTCCGGACGGCGGGGCGATGACCTGTACCACCCCCGCCTTGCGGGCCGCGAAGGAGGTGCGCAGGGATTCATGCCGGCGGCAGACTTCGGCCAGTACGCCGGCGAGCACCGGCACCGAGAGGTCGCCGCCGACGTCCACCTTGAGCGGCATGTTGTACGCGGCGCTCTCCGGCTCGAGCTGGGCGAGGAACCACAATCGTGCCTGCGCGAACGACAGCGGCGGCTCCGCCCGGTCCGCGCGCCGGACGAGCGGTGGCAGCGGCCGCTCCTGGCGCCGGGACCGCTCCACGGCCGCGGTGAGCGCGGCCACGGTGGGAGACTCGAAGAGCATCCGTAGCGGCATCTCGACGCCCAGCATCTCGCGCAAGCGCGACGCGAGCTGGGTGGCCAGCAGAGAGTGCCCGCCCAGCTCGAAGAAGTGGCTCTCCGGACCGACCCTCTCCACATGCAAGAGTTCGGCGAACAGGCCGGCCACCAGTTCCTCGGCCGGCGTCCGCGCCGCCACCGACATCGGCGCCGCGTCTCCAGACCCGAGGCTCAGCGACGAGAGCGCTTTCCGGTCCACCTTGCCGTGCCGCGTCAACGGCAGCTCGTCCAGCCGTACGACATGCCCCGGAACCATGTGCGACGGCAGGCGAGCCGCGGTGAGCCGGCGGACCGATGCGACGTCGAGAGATTCCTCGCCCGCCACGTACGCCACCAGCCGCTCGTCCCCCGCTCCCTCCCGGCGCGCCAGCACCGCGGCCGCACGCACCCCGGGACAGGACAACAGCGCCGCCTCCACCTCGCCCGGCTCGATGCGGAAGCCCCGCACCTTGACCTGATCGTCCACCCGCCCCAGGAACTCCAGGCGGCCCGACGCGGCAAAACGCACCTGGTCGCCGGTCCGATACATACGCGCTCCCCGGCACGACCCATCCGGCACGAACCGTTCCGCTGTCAGCTCGGGACGGCCCAGATAGCCGCGCGCCACCCCGGGACCTCCCAACCATAGCTCGCCCGGGGTTCCGGGCACGACCGCCGTGCCCGTGCGATCCCGCACTTCCACCACCACTCCCGGCAACGGACGGCCGAGCCAGCTCCCCGACCGCGCCGGAGAGTCCTCCCACGACGCCAGGATCGTCGCTTCCGTCGGTCCGTAGAGAACCGAAATCTCAGCCCCTGGAAACGCCTCCCGCATCGACGCAAGCAGGTCCGCTCCCACCGCATCGCCTCCCACGAAAACACGCCGCAAGCGGGGACAGATCCCACCGTTTCCGCCCCCCGCAAGCAGCGCCGCGGTCACCTGTCGCATCACCGCCGGCACCGCGTGCAGCAGCGTCGATTCCGCCAGCTCCGCCACCAGTTGCGCCACGTCCAGCGTCGGCCGCAGCTCGAACAGCACCGCCGTGCCGCCGGACAGCAGCGGCGCCAACAGCTCGAACAGGAAGATGTCGAACGCCGCCGGCGCCAGCACCGGCATGCGGTCTCCAGCGGCGAAGCCGAAGACCTCCTGCACCGAAGTCAGCGTGTGCGACAGGCTGCCGTGCTCCGCCATCACCGCCTTCGGACGGCCCGTCGTGCCCGAGGTGTAGATGAGATAGGCCAGATCACCGGACTCGGGCTCAACCGGGACCCCCGCCACCGGCTCCTCCCCTTCCGGCAGATCCTCGACCCAGGCCACCGCAACCTCGCGCAGCGGCAGCTCCGCGAGCAGCTCCCGCAGACCGCGCTGCGACACCAGCACCGAGGCTCCGGACGGCAGGGCCTCTGCGAGCAGCAGCGCCAGGCGCGAGGCCGGCTGGCCGGGATCGAGCGGCACCGCGGCTCCTCCCGCCTGCCAGATTCCCAGGAGTCCCACCACCAGATCGAGCGACCGCTCCACCAGCAACCCGACCCGCGTCTCCGGTCTCACCCCCAGGGCGCGCAGGCGCCCCGCCAGGATCCGCCCGCGCCGGTCGAGCTCCCGATGGCTCAACCGCTCCTCGCCATGGACCACCGCCACCGCCTCCGGCGTCCGCAACGCCTGTTGCGCCAGACGCGCCGGGAGGCTCGCCGCCGGCACTGTCCCGGCGGCACCGCGCCACTCCTCGACCTGCCGCATCTCAGCGCTGCTCAGCAACGCCAGATCGGACAGACGCCGCTGCGGGTGCTCCACGGCGGACCGCAGAAGCGCTTCCAAACGCAACGCCAGACGCTCGATCGTCGAGCCGTCGAACAGCGCGGCGTCGTACTCCACGAACCCGGCGAGCCCCGACGTCTCCGTCAACGAGACCGCCAGATCGAATTTCGCCACGCTGCTGCGCAGGGGGAGCGGCGCCAGCGTCACCCCTGGCAGCTCGAGAGGTCCCAGCGGAGCGTTCTGCAGCACGAAGAGCACTTGGAACAGGGGTGTATGGGCCAGGCTGCGCTCGGGAGCCAGCTCCTCGACCAGCTTCTCGAACGGCAAGTCCTGGTGCGCATAGGCTGTCAGTGCCTCCTTGCGCACCTGCCCAAGGTGCTCAACAAACGCCGGATCGCCGGACAGATCGCTGCGCAACACGAGAGTATTGACGAAAAAGCCGATCAGATCCTCTGTCTCCCGCCGCGTGCGGCCCGCGATCGGCGTGCCCACGCAGACTTCCTCCGCGCCAGCGAGCCGGCCGAGCAGGCTCTCGAACGCGGCCAGGAGGACCATGAAGAGCGTGGCCGTCTGCCGGCGGGCCAACGCGGACAGCGACGACAACAGCTCAGCGTCGAAGGCCAGCGGCCGCATCCGTCCCTGCAGGCTCTGAACCGCGGGGCGTGGCCGGTCGGCCGGCAGCTCGAGCACCGGCGGCGCTCCCGCAAGGTGCTCGCGCCAAGAGGCCAGCTCCGTCTCCAGAACCTCTCCGGAGAGCCAGCTCTGCTGCCAGACTGCGAAGTCCGCGTACTGCACCGGCAACTCGGCCAAAGGCGAGGCCAAGCCCCCCGAGAACGCGGCATACAGCGCCGCCACCTCCCGCATCAGCACGCCCAGCGACCAGCCGTCGGAGACGATGTGATGCAGCCCGAGGAACAGCACATGCTCGGCCGCGCTCAGCCGCCAGAGCACAGCCCGGAAGAGAGGCCCGCGCGCCAGATCGAACGGCCGGCCGGCCTCCTCGGCGATCCGGGCTTCCGCCGCCGCCTCCCGCAACTCCGGCGCCAGGTCCGCCAGATCCACTACGGGAAGGGGAAAGACTGCCGGCGGCAGGATCACCTGCCGCGCGCATCCCCCTACTTCGGGAAACACCGTCCGCAGAACCTCGTGACGGCGCACTACCTCTCCCAGGGCCTGCGATAGCACCGCAACCGACAGATCCCCGCTCGCCCGTAGCGCGATCGGTACGTTGTAGAGCGCGCTACCCGGCTCGAGCCGGTCGATGAACCATAGGCGCTGCTGCGCGAAAGACAGCGGCAGACCAGGGTCTTCTCCCGGCAGCTCCCTTCCCCGCGGCACGCGTTGGATCGCCGGCGCCGCCAGGGCCGACCCTGACCGCATGGCCGAGTCTACCCGCGCCGCCAGGCCGGCCACCGTCGGCTCCTCGAACAGCTCGTGAAGACCGAGCTCGACCTCGAACGCGCTGCGGAGCTGCGAAATCATCCGCGTCGCCAGCAGCGAGTGCCCCCCCAGGTCGAAGAAGTTGTCGTACACCCCCAACCCCGTCACTCCCAACACCTCGCTCCAGATCGACGCCAGGATCTCCTCGACCGGCGTCCGCGGTGCCACCCGCTCCGAAGACGACTCAAGACCCGCCGCATCCAGCGCCGGCAGCGAGGCCCGGTCCACCTTCCCGTTGGCTGTCAGCGGCAACGACTCCAACACCACCAGCGCCGTCGGGATCATCGCCTCCGGCAGACGCGCCCCCAGATGCTCCCGCAGCTCCGGCAACGTCAGACTCCTGCCCGCCTCCGCCACCACGTACGCCACCAGCCGCTTGTCCCCTGCGTCCTCCCGCGCCACGACCACCGCCTCGCGCACCCGCCTGTCTTCCAGCAGCGCCGATTCGATCTCCCCGGGCTCGATCCGGTAGCCACGCACCTTGACTTGACGGTCTACACGGCCGAGGAACTCCAAGCGGCCGGCCGGCCGCCACCGCACCAGGTCCCCCGTCCGGTACAGACGCTGGCCGCTCCCCCCACTCAAGCTGTCCGGCACCCACAGCTCAGCGGTCAGATCTGGACGGTTCATGTATCCGCGGGCCAGACCGGATCCACCTGCCAGAAGCTCCCCCGCGACCCCCAAGGGCACCAAACGGCCCCAGCCGTCCACCACGTACACCTCGGTCCCCGTGATCGGACGGCCGAGCCACACCGACGAGCCCACATCCTCCGCCGCGCTCATCCCGTGGATGGTCGTAAACGTCGTGTTCTCCGTCGGACCATAGCCGTTGATCAGGCGAAGACCAGGCAACTCCTTCAGCACCCGCAGCACCGCCGACGGTTGCAGCACGTCGCCGCCCGCCACGAGCTGGCGCAATGGACGAAGGCTCGCCAGCTCCCGGTCAACCATCACGTGGAACAGACCCGCCGTCAGCCACAGCGTCGTCACCCCATGGCCGGCGATCAACGACCCCAGCTCCCCGAGGGAGGGCACGCCCGGAGGAGCCATCACCAGACGCCCGCCATGCAACAACGCTCCCCAGATCTCCAACGTCGAGGCGTCGAACGACACCTGAGCCAGGTGCAGGAAGACTTCATCCGGACCGAACCGCAACGAGTCGGCGCCAAGCGCCGGCCGCACCAGACGCACCACCCCCCGGTGCACCGTTCCCACTCCCTTCGGCCGCCCCGTCGAGCCCGACGTGTACATCACATACGCCAAGCTCTCCGGGCTCACCTCGACCTCCGGCCGGGAGACGCTCTGCCGCCCGATCCACGCGGCATCTCCGTCGAGCGGCACGAGCTGGGTCAGCCCCATCACCGGCAGCTCCGCAAGCCAACGCTCCTGCCCCACCACCACCGGCAGCGGCGTGTCCTCGATCAGCAGCGCCAGACGCTCCGATGGGTACTGCGGATCGAGTGGCACATACGCCCCCCCCGCCTTCAGGATCCCTAACAGTCCGACCACGAGATCGAGCGACCGCTCCACGCAGAGCCCGACCAGAACCTCCGGCCCCACACCGAGGCCCATCAGGTGGTGCGCCAACCGGTTCGCCCGCGTCTCCAACTCGTGGTACGTCAGGCTCTCCTCCCCGCACACCACCGCCTCCGCCTCCGGGCAGCGATCCACCTGCTCACTGAACAGGTCGCAGATCGTCTCGGAAACGCCTGGCTGCGGCGAGCTCCACTCGAGGAGGAGCTGATGTCGCGCCGCGTCACCCAGGAGGGGCATCTGGGCGAGGCGGCAGGCGGACCGCTCGACTGCGCTCGCAAGCACCTTCTCGTAGTACCCCACCCAACGCTCGATCGTCGTGCTATCGAACAGGTCGGCGCAGTAGGTGACCAGCCCTTCGAAACCAGTGTCCGTTTCAGACAGGGTCAGCGTCAGATCGTACAGCGATGGCCGCACCTCGAGGTCCATGAGGCTCAGAGTAAGACCTGGAAGATGAAGCTTCTGGAGCGGCATGTTCTGGAGCACGAACATCGCCTGGAACAGAGGCGACGAGGCCAGGCTCCGGTTGGGGGCGAGCTCTTCGACCAGCTTTTCGAACGGCAGGTCCTGGTGTGCATAGGCTTCCAGAGTCTCCTCCCGGACCCCGCCGAGCAGCTCCGCGAAGGGGAGCTCGCCTGCCGCCTCGGCACGCAGCACCAGGGTGTTGACGAAGAAGCCGATCAGCCCCTCCGTCTCAACCCGGTTGCGCCCGGCGATCGGAGTGCCGACCGCCAGAGTCTGTTGCCCTGAGAGACGGGACAAGAGAGCCTGGAACCCCGCGAGCAGGGTCATGAACACCGTCGTGCCCTGGCCCCGGGAGAGCACCCGCAAGCTCTGCGACAGCTCCCCTTCCAGGGAAAACTGGAGAAAAGCACCGCGCGAGCTCTGAACGGCGGGCCGCGGATGATCGAGAGGCAGCTCGAGGAGCGGTGGGACATCGGTCAGCCGCCGCCGCCAGTAGTCGAGCTCAGCCGCGAGGACTTCGCCCGAGAGCCAACTCCTTTGCCAGACCGCAAAGTCCGGATACTGCACAGGCAGCTCCGGCAGGTCCGGTACGCTCCCCTGCGACAACGCACGATACAGAGTGGAGACCTCGCGAACCAGGATGCCCGTCGACCAGCCGTCGCTGACGATGTGGTGCATGGAGAAGAGGCCTACCCACGACTCGTTCGCCCTGCGCAGCAGCGTTGTCCGCAGAAGCGGTCCGCGCCTCAGATCAAAGGGGCGCAGAGTCTCTTGCGCTTGCAGGCGGCGAACCTCCGCATCGAGCACGGCCTCCGGTAACGCCCGCAAGTCGATCACCGGCAGCGGCTGGGGCGCTGGAGGATCAATCACCTGCGCCGACATGCCCCGCATGGAGACAAAGTGGGTTCGCAGCGCCTCATGACGGGCGACGACGGCGCCCAGGACCCAGGCCAGGAGGCCCACGTCGAGCGTGCCATCCATCCGCAACGGGATCGAAATGTTGTAGGCGGTGCTCCCAGGGTGCATCTGATCGAGGAACCACAACCGCTGCTGCGCGAAGGAGAGCGGCAGATCCCCTCCGCGATCGATCCGGAGGAGCGGCGGCACGATGCCGCCGCCTGGGCCCGAGGCCTTTTCGATCTCCCGCGCCAGGCCCGCCACCGTCGGATGCTCGAAGATCGCCCGCATCGGCAGCTCGATCCGGAACGTTTTCCGCACCCGCGAGAGAAGCTGTGTGGCCAGGAGCGAATGCCCTCCGCGCTCGAAGAAGTCATCCTGCGGCCCGACCCGCTCCACGTGCAGCACCTCGGCCATCAGGCCGGCCACGAGCTCTTCGATCGGAGTCCGCAGTGTTCCGGGCACCGGAGACGACCCCGGCTCTCCCCCTGCTTCCTCGCCAGCCAGTGCCGAGAGAGCGCGCCGGTCCACCTTGCCGTGCCGCGAAAGCGGCAGAGCGGAGAGAAGGACGAAGTGGCTCGGCACCATCGGCGAAGGCAACCGCGCCTCGACGAACCGGCGCAGCTCCGCGCTCGTGAGCGAGCCCTCCGCAACGACGTAGGCCACCAGCCGCTCGTCCTCGCCCTGCCGCCTCGCCAAGACCACCGCCTCGCGGGCTCCCGGATAGGAGAGGAGCGTAGCCTCCACCTCGCCCGGCTCGATCCGGAACCCACGGACCTTGACCTGATGGTCCACACGGCCCAGAAACTCCAGACGGCCCGTGGCGGCAAAGCGCACCCGGTCGCCGGTCCGGTACAACCGCCGGCCCAACCCCTCCGGGTCCGGCACAAACCGTTCCGCTGTCAGCTCCGGCCGGCCCAGATAGCCGCGCGCCACCCCCGGCCCGCCCAGCCACAGCTCTCCCGCCACGCCGATCGGTACCACCGAGCCCTGGCCATCCCGCACTGCAACCGTCACCCCCGGCAGCGGCCGGCCGAGCGCGCTCTCCAGACGCGCCTCCCCTTCTTCCCACGACGCCAGGATCGTGCCTTCCGTCGGACCGTAGAGCACCGACAACCGCGAAGCCGGGAACGCCTGCCGCATCGACTCCAGAAGCTCCCCTCCCACTGCGTCGCCGCCGACGAAGACCTGCCGCAGCCGCGGGCATTCCACCCCCTGCGACAGCACGTTCGCCGTCAGTTGCCGCATCACCGCCGGCACCGCGTGCAGCCGAGTCGAGCTCCGCAGCTCCTCCGCCAGGAGTCCCAGGTCAAGCGTCGGCCGCAGATCGAACAGCACCGCCGTCCCCCCGGCCAGAAGCGGTGCCAACAGCTCGAAAAGGAAGATGTCGAACGACGCGGAGGCGAGCACCGGCATCCGATCCTGGGCGGTGAAACCAAACACCTCCTGGACCGCCGCGAGCGTGTGGGCCAGGCTCCCGTGCTCGACCATCACTGCTTTCGGCCGGCCCGTCGTCCCCGAGGTGTAGATGAGATAGGCCAGGTCCCGGGCCCCGGCCAGACAAGCCGCATCGGCCGATACCGCAGGCTCGGTCTCCGTCCCGTTCTCCGCATCCACCCACACAACCGGCACGTCTCCGAGCGGCAGCTCCGCAAGCAGCTCCAACAACCCGTGCTGCGCCACCAGGACCGCTCTCCCGGAATCCTCCGCCAGAGCGTCCTCGACCAGCAGCGCCAGCCGCGCACACGGCTGGCCGGGATCGAGCGGCACTGCTGCCCCTCCCGCCTGCCAGATCGCCAACAGGCCCACCACCAGATCGAGGGACCGCTCGACCAGGAGCCCCACGCGCGTCTCCGCTCTCACTCCGAGACCGCGCAGACGGTGCGTCAGCCGCCCCACCCGCCGGTCGAGCTCGCCGTAGCTCAGACACTCCTGCCCCCAGACCACGGCCACCGCCTCAGGCATCCACGACGCCTGCTCGAGCAGTTGCACGGGAACGCTTGCCGCTGGCGCCGCCGCAAACCGCGACCCAAGGCTCCCGGAGGCCGCCACCGCCGGGCCGCTGTTCCATTCGAACAGCAGTTGCTGCCGCTCCGCCGCGCTCAACAGCGTCAGATCGGCCAGCACCGCTGCGGTGCTCGCGGTCGCCATGACCTCCAGCAGCGACCGCAAATGACCGAGCATGCGCAGCGCCGCCACAGGCTCGACCCGCTCGCGTTCAAAGTTCAACCTGAGCGCCAGCCGTTCCCCTTCGAACACGATCAAGGCAAGCGGATAGTTGAGCGGCTCAACGCTGCGGCGGACCGCGAGCTGGAGCGGAATCGAGCTCACGAAGCCCTGGTCCAGGATCGTGTCGATCGGCAGGTTCTGGAACACCACGATGCTGTTGAATAGCGGCAGCCCACGCGGCAGCTCGCTCCAGTCCTGGACCGCGGCGAGAGACTCGTGCTCGTGCTGCAGAAGCTCGCTCGCCGTCCCCTGGAGTTCCCGCAGCCACGCCGACAATGAGACGCTATCTTGCACCTGGACTCGTAGCGGCAGGGTGTTGATCAGCAGGCCGACCATTGACTCGATCCCAGCCAGCGGCGCCGAGCGCCCGGACACTGTCGTACCGAAGACCACGTCGCCTTCCTGACTGTACCGGGACAGCAAAACAGCCCACGCGCCCTGCAACAAGGTGTTGACGGTCAGCCCATGCCGCTTCGCCGTGCGTTCGAGCAGGGCGGTCCTCTCCACCGAAAGCTCGGTGCCGCGCTCTTCGTACGAGCGGCGGCCCCTAGAGCCGGCCGCGACCCCGCGCGGTCGGACTCCCGGCAGCGGAGTTGGGGCTGAAAACCCCGCGAGGCTCCGGCGCCAGAAGCGCTCCGCGGCCACTCCGTCCCGGCGCTCCTGCCAAGCGATGAAATCCTTGTAGGGCACCACCTTTTCGACTGCCGGCTTGCGGCCGCGGCAGAGCTCCGCATAGACCGAGAACACCTCCCGCAGCAGAAGAAGAAGAGACCAGCCGTCGAGGATCAGATGATGGAAGCTCCAGACCAGCTCCCAGGCCGCCTCGCCGGTGCGCACCAGGGTCAGGCGCAGGAGAGGAGCCTGGGCGAGATCGAAACCGCGCTGGAGATCGGCGCGCAAGAGCTCCGCCATCGACCGCTGCCGCTCCTCCTCGCGGAGGCGCCGCAAGTCCTTCTCTTCCCACGGCAGCGCCACCCGCCGGGCGACGACCTGAACCGGGTGCGCCACCTCCTGCCAGTGAAACGAGGTCCGCAACACCGCATGCCGCTCGAGCAGGTGCGTCCAGGCTTCTTTGAGCCGTTCCACTTCGAGCCTACCGGACAGCTCAGCGACCAGATGCCAAACGTAGAGCCCGTTTTCCGGCTCGTCGAGGGTGTGAAAGAGGATGCCCTCCTGGAGCGGTGACAACCGGTAGATGGATTCCAGGTTTTCGGGTTTCATCCAACCTATCCTTCCTCTTTTGGGAGGAGATTGCTCATAGAGCCCTCGAGAGCGGATCCGGGAGGAAGCGCTCCGGAGTGGTTCGGCCTAGCGCAAACCTTCCATTGGATCCAGGGTGGCGGCGCGTCGCGCCGGTATGTAGTTCGCCACGAGCGTTATCGCAAAGAGCCCGAGAGAAGCACCGATCAGGATGAGTGGATCGAAAATGCTGGTCTTGTACAACAGGTTGACCAGAAGCGGGCTCAAGGAAAAGACGGCCACCAGTCCCAAGGCGAGCCCCAAGGCGGTCAGCACGGCACCGCGGCTCAGGACCATGCGGAAGATGTTGCCGCGGTCGGCCCCCAGCGACATGCGCATCGCGATTTCGGCCCTCCTCTGCGCCACACCGTAGGAAATGACACCATAGATGCCGATGACCGCCAGGACCAGCGCCAGCCCGGCAAAGATGTTGATGAGGATCAGTTGGAATCTCTGCTGTTGTGTCTGGCGGGCAAGCCGCTCCTCCATGGTGGCCACATCGTAATCCGGCACCTCGGGATCGATGCCCACCATTTGCCGGTGCAAAGCCGGCCGCAGAAGCTCCGTCGAAACACCCGGCTGCGCCCGCACCAGGAAGTTGACCGTCAACGGCGGGCGAAGGATGAACTGAAGAAGTGATATGTAGACGTCCGGGGACGACGCTGGCGTCTGCCCAAAGCCTTGGTGCCGGACTTCAGCGGCAACTCCTACGACGGTGAGCCATGGCCTCACCGGCTGGCCGCCGACCCGCGGACCGAGCTTGAGACGCTTGCCAATGGGATTCTGATCAGGCCATTGCTGTTGCGCCATGGTCTTGCTGACAATCACGGCGAAAGAATCAATGTCGTGCTCGTTGAAGCTCCGACCGCTGATGATCGGTATCCCGAGGACGTCGAAGTAGCCTGGGCTTACCGCATGCATCATGGCGGGGTAGGTGCCCAGCCACGAGTCGCTGTCATGGTCCTCGATGGTGATGAACCGTTCAACCTTGCCATCGGTCGGTATCGTCGGATCCGACATCGCCAGTTGCCCGACTCCGGGCACCGCCGAGATCCGGGGCAAGTACTCCTGACCGAACAGCCCGGTGACAAACTTTTCCTGATCATATCTCGAACCGCGCATGTCCACACGGTACGTCAGCAACCCTTGCGGACGGAATCCGAGATCTTCACCGATCATTTCGCGAAAGCTCTTGGCCATCAGGAGAGAGTCGACCGAGAGCGTGAGCGCCAGGGCCACCTGAACGATGACCAGGATGTTCAAGAACCGGTGCCAGCTCCGTCCCATCGGGAGTGTTTCGCTACGGCCCAGGCTTTCGGTGAGGTTGACGCGAAAGCTTGCCCAGATCGGAGCGAGCCCAAACGCCACGCCACAGACGAGGGCCAGGCCGATGGTCGTCAAGATCACCTCCGGCGCCACGCCAATATGGACGAAGCTTGGGAAACGGATGCCACTGATGGCGATCAACGCGCGGGTGGCCCACTGCGCAAGAAGGAATCCGGCTACGGCGCCGAGGAGAGAGAGCAGGATACTCTCGGTCAACATCTGGCGGATCAGGCGCCCCCGGCTGGCGCCCAGCACGAGCCGGATGTTCCAGGCGCGTTGCCGGGCCACCGCCCGGGTCAGCAACAGGTTCGCAACGTTGATACACGCGATGAGAAGCAGGAGAGAGGCGCCAACCGTCAGGACCAGCAGCCCCTCCCGCATCGAGCCGAGCAAAAACTCCTTGATCGGTGTGATCGTCGCGTTCATCCCACGATTGGTGTCGGGCAGCTCCTTGGCGAGAGCGGCAGTGATGCCGTCCATTTGCTCCTGGGCCTGACGCAGGCTGACGCCCGGCTTGAGCAGGGCGATCCCCGACGCCCAGCGCAGACCACGCTCGGTCACGAACGGGAGGATCGGAGGCAACATCGACGGCACCCAAAGATCAGCGTGATCCGAAAGTCCGTGAAAACCTTCCGGCCCCACTCCGACAACCTGATAGCGCATGCCGTTAAACCGCAGCATACGGCCCACGATCGCCGGGTCGGCGCCAAAGGAGCTCCGCCAGAGATCATGGCCAAGAACGACAACATACTGTTCCAGAGGCCGCACATCTTCCTCGGGGCTGAAGAAGCGGCCCAGAGCGGGCTTGAGCCCGAGCAGCGAAAAGTAGCTCTGGTTGACCAGCTCGGCCGACAGCCGCTGGGATTTGTCGCCCTGCTCAAGGTTGAAGGCGAGACTGCCCCAGGCCGATATTCCCGAAAAGACCGTACTCCTTTCGCGCCAGTCAGCCATGTCCTGCAGCGAGAGGGACGTGGTCCGGGCCACGCCTTTGTCACTCAGGTTGCCCTGGAGAATCACCAGCCGCTCCGGCGAGCGATAAGGAACCCTTTGCAGGAGCACGGCGTTGACGACCGTGAAAATAGTGGTCGTGGCACCGATGCCGAGAGCCAGGGTCAGGATTGCGGCGACGGAAAACGCCTTGTCTTCCATCAACTGCCGCACTCCATAACGCAAATCCTGCCAAATGCTCTTCATGCTATTCGACCTTTAAATATTTTAATTATCATTTTCCGCGATGGGCTTAGGGGCGCGGGTTGTCGCCCTGACAGGTGGTCGCCTCGGCGCCGAGGTCGAGTTCGTCTCTAGCTTCTCCATGATGCAGATCCTAAGCGATGGCGATTTCTCTCTCCCCGTACAATCGCTCCGCGACGATCCCGCGGCTCCGGCAGTCTTCGATCAGCCGGTCGGACGCGATGATCGGATCGGAGTCGGGCGTGTAGTCCTTGGCCATGATGTACTTGAGCCACGGCTCCATGCCCATGGCATAGACGTAAGCTTCCTTGCAGCGAAACCGGTTGACCATGTCTATGCCCCGTTCGTAATTTGAGCCGGAAAGGCGGCGCGAATGATCGATCTTGCGGTCGAGCGGACGGGTGATCAGCGGGCCGTAGAGCCACGAGAGCGGCGCTCCGTCGCACTCCATGCCGAGGAAAAGGACATCGACGTCGCCGACGATACGCTGCACGTGCAGCGTATCATCGACGTCGCCGACGATACGCTGCACGTGCTCATAGATGCGAGGCTCGATGTTGCACGAATCGGCGGCAAGGAGGGAGCTGCCCGCTTCGAGGCGGACTAGATACGCCATCTTTGTGCGGATGTCCAGATCGCTGTGCTCACCCATGAACGGGATGCCGGTGAGCGTCCCCCCCTCGATCTCGATGGTCTCCATTTCATCGATCTCGATCACGCTCTTGAAACCAATCCGTTGCAGCACCATCTTGAGTGACGGGTCCTGCAAGCCCCCGCCGCCGCCTCGCGGCACGACGATGGCGCCGATCTTGTGCCGAATCTGGATCAGCGTTTCGAGCAGCACATGATCCTGATGGTTGTGTGTGATGACCACGTAATCGATGCGGTCCGGCAGGTTCGAATACGTATAGCGCGGTAGGTCCGCGTGGTACTCGTATGAGAGGACCGGGTCGGAAAGGATGCTGACCCCCTTCGCCTCCACCAGGATGCAGGCGTGCCCGAAGTAGCGCGTCCGCATCCCTTGCCCCTCATATTGAAAGTAGGGCGCCGGCTCTTCGTCGGTAAAAAAGCTGCGAAACAGAGCGTCGTCTCCGTCACCGACGCCCAGCAGCTCTTTGATGGCGCCGTACGGCTTCGGCTGCCTCTTCATGCTGAACAGCTCGTCGAACCCCTCGTGGTGGAACGGCCGATCAACCAAAAGGAGCCCTTCCTCGGCCAAGCGCGGCGTGCTGAGGACGAACGGGCGTTCCTTGTCGCCCTCGATCAGGCAGAGCGCGAAGCTTTGCATCGACGTGTCGTAATACGGGCTTTCATAGAGCAGTGACTCGATCAAACGAAATGAAGGATTGTGGTTCAGATCATAGACCAGCTCAACATAGCCGCGCAACGGTTCGGGTACACGGCTGTAGAGCGGCTCTAAGGAGAAGCCCCGGGCCTCCTTGCGCAACAGATCGTCCAGCTGTTTGGCGGCTTCCGCCAAGGTGATCAGTGGGGCTTGGTCGCGCAATGTCCGTTCGATCAGTGCCTTGATGTCCTTCACCCGCTCCGGCCCGTAGCTGATGAACGGTCCGCCGACCATCGCCGGATTGCGGGTCGCGGCCAGATGCACCTGCGGTGTCTGCACGAACGAGCGCATGATGCTCAGATGGCGGTCGACGATATTACGCCCTGCCGTGACCGGCTGGATTAGGTGCGTCCAGGCATACCAATTGCAGACCAGCGGCTCCGCCAGGACGTTCGGCTTCAAATAGACTTCGTTGCTCATACCGCATGTCTCCATGTTCTGACCGGCTTTCCCTATTGCACCACCCGGGACCTCGCGTCCTCGCGGTACGATCTGGACTTGCGTAGGTCGCGCGTTATGTTGATCCGCTTGAGCCAACGGTCCTGGCCATCGTAGCGGGCGCGGAAGGCGCGACGGCCATGGACCGCTTTGAAATTGTCGATGAAACAGATGTCTCCGGGGGCGAGAACGATATCCGACAGCTCGCGGTCGATCGCCTGCGTCAAACTGGCAAGGGCATTGCGCGCCCGCAGCTCCTCGGGTGGATCCATGAAATAGGGATCGATGCGGATGTAGGGCGATCGCCGGTCGCCCGACAAGATCGCGATCTTCTCCGGCGCCTGTCGCATCGCTTCGATCCGCCGGAACTGCTCCGCTTTCTCGGCTGCCCCGTCGTCCTTCCTCGCAAGGTGAGAGTTGTCGGGGCAGATCGTGTAGAGGGGCTCAAAAAGCAATTGCCAGTCCTCGTTGTCGAGGAGCACCCTCTCCAGCGAAGCGAACGTCGTGGGCACACGGTTGGGATTGCGCAGGCACATCAACCCGACATAATCACCACGCAGCGGATGGAATGCGTCTTCCGTGTGCCACCAGATCGTCTGCTCGCTACCGGTGCCGATCTGCTCGTTCTCCATCCCTTTGATGGGCAGGACATCATGGACTATCCGACCGTCCTGTTGCGTGGTCCAACCGATGCAGTCGCCGAGGAGGGAGCCAAGAAGAAGGAACAGGATCTCGTGCTCGAGAGTCGGCACGCGATCCTCGACGCTCCGCCGCCAGTGCTCCGGAGTCGGTCCGACCCGTTCGTCGTCCACGGGGAACCCGGAGATAAGCAAGAGCCCCTGCTCGGGCTCGGCTAGCCGGAAAACGTTTAGCGCAGTGCGCAACCGCTTGGGCATCTCGTGTGCCCAGACGTTGGCCTCCAACAGAAAGTCGGCCTCCTCGACTGACCGGTACCGCGCTGCGATTTCGGATATCAGGCGATGGAGGGCTCGTACTTCTTGCTTGGAGAGGCTGACTCGCGACATAAAGTTGCTCCCTACGTAAAGGAGACTTCTCCGTCCGGCGATAGCTCCAGGTTGCAGGTTCGATCTTCCACAGATGTTGACCTCAAGAGTTGAGAGAGCCGCAGCAGGCCTGTTCGCAAGGTGGCGGTCGAGCAACCGAACGCGAAGCGCGTCGTGCGAGGGCGGAGGGGGCGTGGAGCTGCGGCAGCGTGATTCCGGCCCAGACCATCGCCAGCCCCCCGTGCCAGGGCATGGCCTTCGCGGGAGGCGACGACGTTTAAAAACCACGCCTCGACCTCCTCGACCGACTGCAGTACGCGGACTTTGCGGGCTGGCAGCGGAGCTGGCTCTCCGGGGAGGTGCTGGCGGCGGAGCTGGAGCGCCCGCGGGCAAAGGTGTGACGATCTCGGTGGTACCGATCGGCGTGGCGGGAGAGCTGTGGCTGGGCGGGCCGGGGGTGGCGCCAGTCCTGGACCGCGGCGATAGACTCGTGCTCGTGCAGCATATCTAGAAATACAATGCATTTCGCGAACCTATACACTCAAGCGTTCTAAGCTTACATCTTACTCATTCTCCATTCAACCCCCGATCGGCCGCACGCTTTGTCTAATGTCGGCGGGGGGCGGCGAGCGCATAGACGAGGAGCGCCGTTGATGGTTTGTTGATGGTCAGGCCTGTTTTAGGGGTCGCGCCGTGCTGCACCACCCGGAAAACCGGGTTGCCGCGGCGGGGTAGTGGGCGAGGACCTGGCCCACAACGACCAGGTAGTCGAAGAGATATGCAGAGCCGCGAGGTTCTGCTTGACGGTCGCCGGGGAGAACGCCGCGGCGAGCTCCTCGACGTAGGCGGTGGCGACGAACGGAGCGAGCTGCGCGAGGCCGAGCCCGCGCGCCTCACACCAGGCGAGGAAACCGACGGCGTGGGCGTAGGCTTGTCGGGTGTGCGGGTTCCTGATCTCGGCGGTGAAGAAGTCGACGAACCTCCCCCTGCAGACGGTGAGGTTTGGTGGAGCCCGCCCGGGCGACGTGCTCGCATGGGCTGGCGCCCAAAGGGCGCGCCGGTAGGCGCCGGGGCGGGCTGCCGGGAAGGTTTCTGAACTGAAACGTTCCCGGCGTCCGTGTTACTCAGTCAACCCCGGCAGGTTACCTGGGTTCATTCCCGTCCGGAGTGCTTGGCGGTACATCTCCCATCAGGCGGCGGAGGTGACTTTCCACCAGGGTGGCTGCACGCGCCAAGTCGGGACCATGCTGGTGAAGATAGACCGTGTCCGTCATCGGGCGCCCTCGGTGGCCCATCAGTTGCGCACGGTGCTCTGACGCAATGATACCCACCGAGTGGGTGGAGAACCCATGCCGCAGAGCTTTCACCGGCATCTGCGGCAGACCGGCCGTGCGAAGAACCTCCGCCCATACATCATTCAGGTCGTAGTACGGCTGTCCTACCCTCCTGCCGGGCACCGTCAAGTGCTCCCACCCCGCCGGCCGCGGAATCTCTTGCAGGCACCGCACAGCGTCCGGACCGAGGAAGATCCAGCGCCCTCCCAGCTTGCCGCCGCGGTCTCCCTTGGCGCGCGGAATGCCGATCCGCGGCACAGAGTCATCCAACCGGCACCACTCGAAACGCGTCCAGAGCAGCTCAGAGCGGTGGCGCACCCCGGTATAGATGATCACCCGCAGAGCGAGGAGAGTCAGCAGGGTCAGAGGAGACTTCAACTCCTGGGCGAGACGAGCTTCGAAGTCGCGCAGGACCTCACCGACAAGGCGATAGCCCGCGGCGTCGAGAAACTCCTCGCTCCGGCGCTTCTCGTAGCGCGGCACGAGCCGGGCGGAGGCGACGTTTCGCGAGACCCATTCCATCCGGACCGCGTAGTCCAGAGCAGAGCCGAGTTGCTGGAGGGCGACGTTGGCGATGAGCCGGCCTCCTCCTTTGATCCCCGGCCGTTTCGCGACCGCCTGGACGGGGATGTCCTTCTTGATCTGGCGCACCACTTCGACGGTGACTTGGGGCAGCGTCAACCGGCCGACGGCCGGCAGCAGGTAGCGCTGCCAGATGTCCTCATAGGTCTTCAGCGTCGTCTCCCGTAGGATCTCCCCCTTCGTCTCCCGCAGATCCGTGAGGTATTCCTTCTGGAGCCGTTCGAGAGTCATCAAGCGGCCACGGGTGAGAGAGGGGACGAGCCCTTCGGCGTCCTGAAGCTCGCGGGCGAGGTGGAGCGCCGCCAGACGGAACGCCTCGACCTCCTCGACCGACATCTCAGCGTGGACAGCAGCGACCGAGTACCAGCGGCTGTGATGTCGCACGCCGATCTTGACGGATGCTTTGCGGACACGGAGACAGACCAGGGTGCGGCCTTTCTCCAGGATGTAGTACCCGGTGTCCGAGTCAGCGGGTCTACGGAAGGCATCCCGGATGATTCCGGGGTTAATGCGGGTCACCGGGCGATGGATCGGTCTGCGGGGCATCAGCGCTCTCCTGTTGTCATCGTCCCGCGGGGCGGAGCGGTGGCCGCGCCATGGGCTGGCCGACGGCCCTGTCCAGGAGGGGCGACGCCCCCACCGGGCTGGGCCTGGCCGGCACTTATTGGGTACTTTCCCCGTTCGAAATTGGGGGTATTTCAGGGTGAGGCGCTGGAAGCCAGAGGTGGGACCCTACGGCCGTAAAGCCCAGAGAATGAGGAGTTCAGAGCACCTCGGGCGGAATGGTGCCCGGCCGAGCCCTTAACCGTCTTATATGGGGGTGGAACGCGAATCCGGGTCGACTGGACGGCCGGAGGGCGCTCCCATGGAGTGCTATGCCACCCGAGCACGACCGGTTGTTCAAGACACTGCTGCGCGCTTTCTTCCCCGGATTTCTCTATCTGGTGGTCCCGGATCTGGCCGAGCGGCTGGACGCGGCGCGCGCCAGCTTCCTCGACAAGGAGCTGCTCGCAGAGGAACCGGCCTTGGGGAAGCGGGAGGCCGATCTTCTCGCCCGTGTGCCGATCCGCGACGACGGCGTTCTACTGGTCCACGTCGAGATCGAGGCCCGCGCGAGCTCGCAGATGCCCCACCGGCTCCGTGCCTATGCGGGTCGGATCCAAGCCGCCTACGGCGAACAGGTTCTCTCGATTCTGGTCAACCTGAAAGGTGGTCCGGCAGGAATCCGCCAAGCGACCCTGGAGAACGCGCTGTCCTCTCCGGAGCTGTCTCTGTTCCGCTATGTCGTCTTCGGACTGGCCCGCAGCTCCGGAGCAGCCTTCCTGGCCCAGTCTGAACCCGTGGGGTGGGCCCTGGCCGCGCTGATGAGCCGTGGCAAGGCAAGCCGGCCGGCCTACAAGCTGGCCTGCCAGAAGCGGATTCTCACAGCCCGGCTGACCGGAGTCCGGCGTACCGCGCTCCTGGATTTCGTGGAGGCGTATCTGGAATTGACACCCGCTGAAGTCACGGAGTATAAAGTTCTCAGCAAGCGCAACCGTCGGGGGACCCGAGAGATGTGGATGACCTGGTCGGAAAAGCAGAAAGCGGAAGGGAAGCGAGAAGGTCTCAAGGAAGGAAAGAGGGAAGGAGCCCGCTCGGTTCTGCTCCACCTCCTCAACCAACGCTTCGGACCTCTCCCGGAGCGGGTTCAGCGCCAGGTGGAAGCCATCAACTCCCTCCGCCGTTTGACCCGTCTCGCCGAGCAGGTTCTCGTCGTCGGCTCGCTCCGCGAGCTCCGGCTCCGCTGAAGGAGCCACGGCACTCCGGTGTCCTCCATTCAGCAGCTTCCGGTGGAACGGCACGCTTCTTGCCAGACCTGATCTTCGAAAGGAGAACACTTCCCATGAAGATCAAACAGATGCTCATGATTGCCCTGACCTCCGGCGCCCTGATGGTGGGGGCCAGCTTCGCCTCCGCACAGAAGAGCGACATTCCCCCCGATCTGGCCAAGCAGGCCAAGGTCAGCCTGGAAGCCGCCCGCACCACCGCCCTCGCCAAGGTTCCCGGCGGCGAGATCAAGTCCGAGGAGCTCGAGCGCGAGCACGGCCATCTGATCTACTCGTTCGACATTCAGGTTCCCGGCAAGTCCGGTGTCGAAGAGGTCCACGTCAACGCGATCAACGGCAAGGTGATCGGCAAGAAGCACGAGAGCGCGAAGAAAGAGATGAAGGAAGAGAAGAAGGAAGAGAAGCACAAGGAGGGCTAGAGGCTGACCGAGACCGCATTTCCAACCCGGCAGAGGCGAGGGTACACTTGCATGGATGCGACTGCTGCTGATCGAGGACTCTCTCCGGTTGCGGTCGGCCCTCGTGCAGGGATTGAGCCGGGTTGGATATGCGGTCGACGCGGTGGGCGACGGCCGCGAGGGGCTCTCGCTGGCCACGGAGACCGAGTACGACGTCATCGTGCTCGATCTCATGCTCCCCTCGGTGGACGGCCTGACGATTCTGCGCACGCTCCGTGATCGGGGGAAGGAGACCCACGTCCTCATCCTTTCCGCCAAGGACATGGTCGAGGACCGCGTCGAAGGGCTCTCGCTCGGCGCCGACGACTACCTGGTGAAGCCGTTCTCGTTCGATGAGCTGTGCGCGCGTCTCCAGGCGCTCGTCCGCCGGACGTATCATGCGAAAAATCCACGCATTCGCCTCGGTGCGCTGGAGATCAACACCGCGGCACGGCAGGTGACCTGTGCGGCGCGCGAGGTGAAGCTGACCCGGCGCGAGTATGGCCTGCTCGAATTCCTCGTGCTGCGCGCCGGCCAGGTGGTCAGCCGCCGCGCGCTCTGGGATCACCTCTATTCGTTCGACTCCGATGCCGGCAGCAACGTGGTGGACGTCCTGGTGTGCTCGCTGCGCAAGAAGCTCGATCCGCACAATCCGCAGGCCTTCATCAAGACCCAGCGCGGTGAGGGGTATTTGATCGATCGCCCGAGCCCCGGCGCGCCGTGAGATCGCTACGCGGACGCCTGACCGTCTGGCTGCTCGCCGGCATCGGCCTCCTGCTGGCGGCCGGCGGTCTGCTACTCGACCGGGTGATCAGCGCGCGCCTGCTGCGGGAGCACGACGCGGCGTTGCTCGACAAGGCACGGTCGCTGGTCAATCTGACCGAGCTGAAGGACGGCCGCGTCTGGCTGGAGTCCTCGGATGAGCTGCTACCCGAGTTCGCGGCGGCGAGCGAGCCGAGCTATTTCGAGATCTGGCGCGGTGACGGTGACGGCTCGGTCGTCGAGCGCTCCCGGTCGCTCGGCGCGCACGATCTGGCGCGGACGGGCAGCCGGCTCGACCAGCCGCGGTTGCGCGATCTGAGCCTGCCGGACGGCCGTCGCGGACGGCAGGCGGAGATCAGCTTTCATCCGCGCGCCGAAATCGAGGAAGACCAGAAACAAGAGCCCGCTCCGGCGACCGGCTCGCCGGTCGTCACCCTCGCGGTCGCGCAGAGCCGCGAGGATCTCGACGCTCTCCTCGCCTCGCTACGAGTGATGATCGCCGTCGTCGTCCTGGCTCTCCTCGCCGGCACGGCGGTCCTGGTGAAACTCGCGGTCGCCCTCGGGCTCGCGCCCCTGGTCGGTCTCGCGCGCCGGCTGGAGGACATGGACGCCGAGTCGCTGAGCGAGACGCTGGAGGCGGCGGATGCCCCGGCCGAGCTGGTCCCGGTGATCCAGCATCTGAATGGGCTGCTGGCGCGGCTCGATTCCTCGTTCGCCCGCGAGCGGTCGTTCTCTGCCAACCTGGCGCATGAGCTGCGGACTCCGCTCGCCGAGCTGCGCACGGTGGTGGAGGTCGCGCTCAAATGGCCGGACGATCCAGCGTCCTGGGAGGCGTCGCTCGGCGAGATCCGCGGTATCGGTCTGCAGATGGAGAAGGTGGTCGGCAATCTTCTGACCCTCGCGCGCTGTGACGCCAGGCAGCAGATGGTGGAGCGCTCGGAGGTGCCGCTGCGCGAGCTGGCCGCGAGCTGCTGGACCACCGTCGCCGCCGAGGCCGGCGAGAAGGGAATGACCCTGGATCTGGACATTCCGGACGGCATGACCGTCCGCACCGACTGCGAGAAGCTGTCTCTGATCCTGGCCAATCTGTTTGCCAACGCCGTCGCCCACGGCTCGCCGGGGAAGCCGGTGGCCTGTGCGGCCAACGGCGCCTTCACTCTGCGGATCGGCAACTTCACGGAGCGGTTGACCGCGGACGACCTGCCGCGGATCTTCGACCGTTTCTGGCGCAAGGATCCGGCGCGCTCCGGCGGGCGGCACATTGGCCTCGGGCTCGCCCTCGTGGCGGCGCTCTGCGATCTCTTGGCGATCGAAAAGGAAACCCGCCTGCGCGATGGCTATTTCGAGATCAGTCTGTCCCAGCCGGCCGGATGAGCCGTTGATGAAGGTTCAAGGAAACCGTGAAAAGCGCCTGTGGCATGATCGCCGGCGGCTGGAAGGAGGATTCCCATGATCAAGCCACACGTTCTCTGCGCTGTAGGGCTCGTACTCACCGCGTTCGCCGCGCAGGCGGCAGCTCCCGCGGCCAAACCGGCCGCCGCGGCCCATCATCTCAGCTACCACGTCAGCAAGGAGCTGCCGCTCGGCGGCGAGGGGGGATGGGACTATCTCACCGTCGACGCCGCGGCACGGCGGGTCTACGTCTCGCACGCGACCAAGGTGGTCGTCGTCGACGCCGACAGCGGCAAGGTGGTCGGCGAGGTGGGCAACCTGTCGGGCGTGCACGGCATCGCCCTCGCGCCGGACCTCGGCCGCGGCTTCATCAGCAACGGCCGCACCTCGATGGTGACGATCTTCGATCTGAAGACGCTCGCCACGATCAGCGAGGTCAAGTCGAGCGGCGAGAACCCGGACGCCATCCTCTATGACCCGCCGTCCGGCCGCGTGTTCGCGTTCAACGGCCGCAGCGGCAACGCCACGGTGATCGACGGCAAGACGGGCACCGTGGCCGGCACCATCGCGCTCGGCGGCAAGCCCGAGTTCGCCGCCACCGATCTCAACGGAACGGTCTTCGTCAACATTGAAGACAAGAGCGAGATCGCGGCGATCAACGTGAAAGACATGACGGTCAAGGGGCGCTGGCCCTTGAAACCGTGCGAGGAGCCGAGCGGGCTGGCGTTCGACCGCAAGCACCGGAGGCTGTTCGCCGGCTGCTCCAACAAGATGGTCGCGGTGGTCGACGCGGACAGCGGCAAGGTGGTCACCACGGTGCCGATCGGCCCGGGGGTGGACGCCAACGCGTTCGATCCCGAGACTGAGCTGGCCTTCAGCTCGAACGGCGGCGACGGCACGGTGACGGTGATCCACGAGGACAGCCCGGACCATTACACCGTGGTCGAGAACGCGGCGACGAGGCGCGGCGCGCGGACGATGGCGCTCGACGAGAAGACGCACAACCTCTTCCTGCCCACGGCGCAGTTCGGTCCGCCACCGGCGCCCACGGCCGAGCAGCCGCACCCGCGGCCGGCGATCCTGCCCGGCAGCTTCGTCGTGCTGGTCGTCAGCCGCTAGACGGGAGGCCCGGGTGCGGTTGGCGGTGCTTGCGACGTTTGCGACGTTGTCGATCGGTCTTGTTGCGCCGGTTCGGGCTCAGCCGGCGCAGGAGCCGCCGCTCACCCTGAGCCAGGCGATCGATCGCGCGCTCACCGCCAATCCCGGCCTCGTCGGCGACCGTTTGCAGACGGAGGTGGCGCGGGCCGGCGTCGCGGTCGCGGGGCAGCGGCCGAATCCGGAGCTGGCGCTCGAAGAGACGCGCGAGACGCCGCACGACGCCGCCACGCTGTCGCAGACGATCGAGACGGCCGGCAAACGGCGCCGCCGGATCGAGCTGGCCGAAGCGGGCGTCGCGGGCCGCGAAGCGCAGCTCGCGCGCGCCATCAACGACGTGCGCAACCGGGTGCGGCGCGCCTTCTACACCCTGGTCTTCGCCCAGCGCCGGCTCGCCGAGACGACCGATCTCCAGCATCTCGCCGAGCGCACGCGCGACACGGCGAAAGCCCGTTTCGAGTCGGGAGACGTGCCGCGGCTCGACGTGCTGCAAGCCGAGCTGTCGCTGGCGCAGGCCGACAACGAGACGCAGAGCGCGGCCGGCCAGGTGGCGGCGGCGCGGGTCGATCTCAACACCCTGCTCGCCCGTCCGCCCGAGACCGCGACCACAGTTGCCGAGGAAGCCGGGCCGTTGCCGGACCGTCTTCCAGAAGGCGCCGCCGCGGTCCATCGGGCGCTGACCGCCAACGCCGAGCTCGCCGTGCTCGACCGCGGCATCGCCGAGCAGAAAGCGCACGTCGCTCTCACCCGCGCGCAGCAGACGCCCGATCCGGTCCTCTCGGGCGGTGTGACGCACCGCTCGCCGCCGGAGTTCGACTGGGGCTGGCGCGCCGGGCTCACCATCACCCTGCCGATCTTCACCCACCGTGGCGCCGCCGTGCAGGTCGAGGAGCGCACGCTCAATCAGCTCCAGGCCGAGCGCGACGCGCGGGCGGCCGAGATCACGGGCGCCGTCTACAGCGCGGCCACCACCGCAGCCACCCGCCGGCGCGAGCTCGAGCGCTTCCGCGGGCAGATCCTGCCGCAGGCAGAAGAGGTCCAACGCATGGCCGAGGACGCATACCGCTCGGGACAGACCGGATTGCCCGCCCTCCTGCAAGCGCTGCAAGCGACGCGCGACGTGCGCCTGCGCGCCCTCCAGGCGGAAGCCGACTACCAGGCGAGCCTGGCGGATCTGGAAAACGCGATGGGAGCACCGCTGTGAGGCCCCGTCTCTTTCTCGCCTTCGCCCTCCTCGCCCTCACCGCCTGTGGCGGCCGGCCCGGCGAGCAGGTCGAAACGACCGCGCCGGTGCCGGTGGTCACCCAGGCGGTGCGGCGCGGCGCGATCCGCCGGCTGATCCCGGCGACCGGCATCGTGAAGCCGGCGGCCGGCGCCGAATTGCTGGTCACCGTGCCACAGGCGGCGCGGATCGCCGAATTGCCGAGAGGGGTCGGCGACCGCGTCCGCCCGGGCGATTTGCTGGCCCGCTTCGAGGTCCCCGCGCTCGAATCCGACGCCGCCTCCCGCCGCGCCGATGCCGCGCGGGCCGCGGCGCGGCTCACCCTGGCGAAAGCGAATTTCGACCGCGTGCAAGGGCTCTTCGAGCGCGGCATCGCGGCGCGCAAGGAAGTGGAAGACGCCAGGCGCGAGCTGAGCGATGCGGAAACGGGCGTGCGCGAATCGAAGACCTCGCAGGAGTCGGCGGCCAAGCTCCTCGGCCGCGAGGTGGTGCGCGCACCGTTCGCGGGCGTGATCGCCGAGCGGGCGCACAACCCCGGCGACATGGTCGATTCAGCGACGGACGTGATCCTCCGCCTGATCGATCCCTCGCGGCTCCAGGTGGAGGCCGCCGTGCCGATCGATCAGCTCGCCGGCATCGAGGTCGGCAATCCGGCGCGGGTGCTCGGACCGGGCGGCACCGCCTTCGCGGCGCGGGTGATCGCGCGCCCGCCGTCGGTCGATCCGGCGACCTCGTCGGCCAATCTCCGCCTCGCCTTCCTCCAGCCGACCAATCTGCCGGCCGGAACCCCCATCCAGGCCGAAATCTCCGGCGAAGCGCATTCCAACGCCATCGTCGCTCCGGCCGCCGCGGTCGTGCAGGAAGGAACGGAGACCTTTATCTATACCGTCGACAGTCAGAGTCACGCGCACCGGTCCGCGGTGCGGATCGGCATCGCGGCCGGCTCCGAGGTCGAGATCCTCTCCGGCCTCACGGACGGCGCTCAGGTCATTGTGGAAGGGCAGAACGGCCTGCCGGACGACGCGACGGTCACTCTGGAAAAACCGGCGGCAGAGACACCGGAGAAGGAGCCTTGACGGTCCGCCACCTGGCCCGCAAGCACGGGCTCGCGGTGGTCTTTCTCACCGTCCTCCTGGCCGGCGCCGGCATGGTCGTGCTGCCGACCCTGCCGAGCAGCATCTATCCGCCGCTCCAGTTCCCTCGCATCCTGGTGGTCGCCCACAGCGGCATCCTCCCGGCGCGCTCGATGATGCTCTCCGTCACCCAGCCGCTGGAACAGGCGGCGATGGAGGTGCCCGGCATCCTCCGCGTGCGCTCGAAGACCTTCCGCGGCGCCACCGAAATCTCGGCGCAGTTCACGCCCAACACCGACATGGCCGCGGCGCTCCAGCTCCTCCAGAGCCGCGTCGAAGAGGCGAAAAGCGGCATGCCGCCCGAGACCGACCTGACCGTCGAACGGCTGACCGCCGCCACCTTCCCCGTGCTCAGCCTGAACCTGACCGGCAAGCTCGCCGGCTCCGACCTCTACGACCACGCCTTCTACGTCGTCCGCCCGGCGGTGTCGCGGGTGCCGGGCGTCGGCCGCGTGGAGGTGATGTCGAGCGACCGCCGCGAATTCGAGGTGGTCACCGATCCCGGCAAGCTGCTCGCCGCCGGCCTCACCGTGCACGACGTCGCCGACGCGCTGCGGCAGACCAATCAGGTGTCTCCGGTCGGACGCTACTCGGCGGCGGGTAAACAGAACCTGGTGCTCGTCTCCGGCCTGTTCACCGCGCCGGAGCAGATCGCGCAGACGCCGGTCACCGTGCGCCATGGCGCGGCGATCCGCGTCGGCGACGTCGCGACCGTCTTTCCCGGTACGCCGGACCGCTCCAATCTGGTCACCGGCAACGGGCACGAAGCGGCGATCATCAACATCTCGCAGCAGGTCGGCGCCAGCATCCTCGCCGTCGAGCAGGGGGTGGACGCGGCGATCAAAGACCTCGCGCACACCCTGCCGTCGGGCCTGCGCATCTCCAAGGTCTACGATCTCGCCGACTTCGTCGCCACCGCCATCACCAACGTCCGCGACGCCATCCTGATCGGCGCCGCGCTGGCCGTCATCGTCCTCCTCGTCTTCCTGCGCGACTGGCGGGTGACGCTGGTTTCCGCCGTCACCCTGCCGCTCACCGTGATGGCGACCTTTCTTTTCATGCGCCTGTTCGGCGAATCGATCAATCTGATGTCGATGGGCGGCCTCGCGGTCGCGATCGGCCTGGTGATCGACGACGCGGTGGTGGTGGTCGAGAACATCTTCCGCCGCATGGAGAGCGGCGCCGGCGCCGACGCGGTGTGGGACGCCACCGCCGAGCTGGTGGCGCCGGTGGTCGGCTCGACGCTGACGACGGTGGTCGTGCTGGCGCCGCTCGGCCTGATCTCCGGCGTCGTCGGCCAGTTCTTCCGCGCTTTGTCGCTCACCCTCTCGGTCGCCGTGCTGATCTCCCTCGGCCTCGCCCTGGAGCTGATCCCGCTCCTCGCCCGCTTCGCGTACCGGCATCATGGGCACGGACGAGTTGTCTCGAAACGCCCGCGCGGCGAGGGATTGGAAAGGATTTACGCGCGCAGCCTTGCGACCGTCATGCGCCGGCCGCTGCTGGCATTCCTCGGCGTCGCCGCGCTGGCTGTCCTCGGTGTCGTGCTTTATCTCCGCATGCCCTCCGGCTTCCTGCCCGAAATGGACGAAGGCGGATTCGTGATTGATTACCTGACGCCGCCCGGCACCGCGCTCGAAGAGAGCGACCGGTTGATCCGCAAAGCCGAAGCTCTGGTCGCCGCGACGCCCGAGGTGTCGAGCTTTTCGCGCCGCACCGGCTCCGAGCTGGGCCTCTTCGCCACACAGCAGAACAAGGGAGACATCCTCGTCCGTCTGAAGCCGCGCGGCCAGCGCAAGCGCACCGCCGAAGCGGTGATCGAGGATCTGCGCGGCAAGCTCCATGACACGTTGCCGGGAGTCGACGTCGAGTTCGTCCAGGTGCTCCAGGACATGCTCGGCGACCTCGAAGGAGCGCCGACGCCGATCGAGGTGAAGATCTTCGGCGACGATCCCGACCAGCTCAACAACCTCGCCGATCAGGCCGAGCCGGTCCTCACCGCGGTGAAAGGGGTCGTCGACGTGGTCGGCGTGCAGCGCGGCGGACCGGAAGTCGTCTGGGAGATCGATCCCGTCGCCGCCGGCCGCGCCGGCTTGACCGTCGACCAGATCTCCTCCCAGCTCGCCGGCGCCTGGCTCGGCGAAACGCCCACCAGCGTGCGCCATCTCGACCGTCAGATTCCCGTGCGCGTGCGCTTTCCGGACGCCGTCCGCTACAACCCCGCGGCGCTCGCGGCAACCCCGGTGCGCGGCGCCGACGGCAAGCTCGTGCCCCTCGCGAGCCTCGGCCACCCGGTCCCTTCGGCGGGAGAGAACATCCTCAACCGCGAGAACCTGCGTCAGATGTCCCTGCTCACCGCGCGCCTCGAAGGGCGCGACCTCGGAAGCGCCGTGCAAGAGCTGCAAGGCCGCCTCGCCAAGCTCCGCCTGCCGGTGGGCTACTCGATCGAGGTCGGCGGCCAGTACGAGTCGCAGCGCCAGGCCTTCCGCGAGCTCCTGATGGTCTTCGGCATCGCCGCCTCGCTCGTCTTCCTCATCATGCTCTTCGAGTTCCGCGCCTTCACCCCGGCGCTTCTCATCCTCGCCGCCGCGCCGCTCTCGCTGGGGGGAGCCTTTCTTCTCCTCCTCCTCACCGGCACCGAGCTCAACGTCTCCGCCGCCATGGGCCTCATCCTCCTCGTCGGCCTGGTGGTCAAAAACGGCATCGTGATGCTCGACTACGCCCACCACCTGCGAGACCAGGGCACCCCCTTCCCTGAAGCCGTCGCCTCCGCCGCCAGGATCCGTCTGAGGCCGATCCTGATGACCACCCTCTGCACCCTCTTCGGCCTGCTTCCCCTCGCCCTTGGGCTCGGAGCCGGAGCCGAGTTGCAGAAGCCGCTCGCGCTCGCGGTGATCGGGGGGTTGGGGTTGTCGACGCTGGTGACGCTGTATGCGTTGCCGACGGTGTATGTGGCGGTGGCGGGGCGGGGGTCAACGACGCAAAGGACATAAAGGACATAAACGACCCAAAGGACGACAAGGACAGGAAGCACCGTCTCGGGGGCGTCCTTCGTCGTTGATGTCCTTGCAGTCCTTTATGTCCTTTGCTTTCCCTCCCGTGTGTGCCCTCGCTGGCAAGATTTTCGCCGATCTGGACACCTCAGAAGCTAGGGAGCTTCCGCACACCGAGACGCGCGCGGCATTCTTGAGGATTACCAACGACGGGCCGGCACCCCGAAGTGTGGTCGCGGTCGTAACGAAAGACTCCGAGACGCTGTTGGTTTTTTGGTCTTCGTACCCCGGCGAGGTCTTTTCGCGGGGAAATGGCTCGTCAGCTTGTGTGCTTGGCGTGGGCGAATCACGCCTCTTGTTGATCGCGATTGCGCCCATTGGGGTGGCTTGGTGCGCGGTGGATAATCCGGAGAGTCTCCGGCCGCCATCGCGCTACTTCGTTGGCGAGCAGCCGATTGCGATCCTTGAGGACTCGCTCACGGTTGTTCGTGGCGAGATTAAGGAAGCATGCGGGGTTCATGTTCGGTTGATCAGCGAAGAAGGGCAATTTGCTGGCAATTACCGGCTTGCGTTAAATCCTCCCCGATTCGACCGGGCACGCACGAAAATCTGAGAAAAATGCGGACTCTCCTCCAAGGAGGGCATAGGCGCCGGCTCGCCAGAAAAGCCTTGCCGCTCAAAGCGCCCGAAAAGGCGCTCTCAGCCGCCTCTTGCGCGCTACGGCCTTTCAGATGCATGTGCGAACAGTGAAGGGAATCGAGCCCTCTCCTCGGGATAGAGATCAAGCCACAAGCAATGATCTCGCTTTTCGGCAAAGACCACCTCAGGCCTAGATATCCTGAACTTCAGGTTATCTCTGTGCTCTTGCAAAGAGCCGGGGAGGCCAGCCTCGATAATCTCAGACAGGCACTCCTCGACTCGGGCTTGGCGCACCCGCCTCGTCCCATGGGCGCTCAGGTAGTAGCGGAAAAAATCCAGGAACATCTTCTCCGCCGGAATGAACATAAACTGCTGCGAGCCACTAGCTGCTGCGTTAAGAGCCTCCAGTGCTGCGTTGCCGTCCCCGCTTGCGAGGAACTCCTCGTAGAAGCGATAAAAACCTAGATCGATATCGTACGGGCCTGCAGGCCCGGAACAGGCCACTAGAGCCCAGACCGGGCAGCGATCCAGTACTGCGGCTTTCAGCAGTTCGAGCGCGAAGTAGTTGCCGTCGCAGCACGCCAGCACTAGAAGGAGGTTGTTTCGACACTCTCCATTGATGGGTCGGAGGAGATCAGCCAAATCAGGCCAGTGAAGATAGCTACCGTCTGCGCACTGTAGCCCAGGTTTCCCGCCATGTGCTTCGATATGGAGGATGGGAATCCTTCCCTCTCGCAGTGACAGCCGACAGAGCACATCAATGGCATCACCCAGCTCTGTGGCATTCTCGACCCGTTTCAACCCCGCGGGCGGTAGCGCAGCACCCTCGACTACCCAGCGGTGGATATGCGTCAGGAGACGTTGGCCAGTCTTCACGTCCGAAGGTCTCAAAGACTCAAGGACTATGAGCCGCCCGAACTCGCTAGAGAGATTGAGTGTAGGCATATCCGGATGCTCCGGGCATAGTTGGTTTTCCGGCATCTTCCTTCAACAGCGGTGCGTTGGCATGCATTCCGATAGGCGGCAACGAAGGCGCGGTATTCCTCGTAGAGATCGCGGCCGGACTCTCCGCGAGGCGAGCGTCTCTTTCTGGCCCTCCTGCGAGAGGGTGCTCTCGCCACTGTCAATGCATATGTGCGACAGGGATCTCCGCAGTCCGTTCCGGGGCCGTCTTGCCCGTAGCCAGATCATGAACCGCGTGCAAAATATCGGCGCTATAGTAGCGGTTTCCGCACGTATCGCACACCCCGACGGTGACGTCTTCCAGAATAATGAACCCCTTCTTGTGCTTGAAGCTCTCCATCGCCACATGCTTGGCGCGGACTGTTCCTGAGCAGTACTGGCACTTGTATCCGTACATGATATGTCACCCTTTTAGCTCGCCACGTAGACCGTGATGATAAAAAATCGGCTCTCGTCAGCGAATCGACCGACGACTCCCACCGTTGTGCTGCGATCTGCAGCAAGCCCCAACAGAACATACTTCGGACCTCGAGGGTCGTCCTTTTCCAGCCGGCTGATCGTGCCGGACAGCGTTGCCGCTTCGATATCCAAAATATCGAGGTCGTCTTCCGCCATTTCCTCGACTGCGTGCACCGACATGTCGTAATGGTGACGTCGAATGCAGTCTCTGATCTGCTCCAGTCTGCTCCTTGGCATCGCTCTTCGGCTCAGTCCAACCCCTGTGAAGGATACCACGGTCGTTTCCCGGCACGCCTTCCCGCCCTGACGGGCTCGCAGGCCACGGCCCCCAACCCGGGGCGTTGCCCCGGGCTCAGGAAGCCCGGACCTTCGGCCCTTCCCCCGACGCCCTGGGACTGCGCCGGTGGGCCCGGCGGCTCTCCAAGCCGCTTTGCCGGTCGAGAAAACAGGCCGCTCTTCCGCTGTGAGGCTGCCACGCGGTAGACTGCCGCCATGGCCCGAGAGCATGCCGTCATCTTCGAGCAAGACCTGTTCGAGCAAGACCTACGGATTCCTACCGACGCCTTTACGTTGGAGGGTTTCCAGGACTGGGCGGACTCAGAGGACTTCCCCGAGACCGGACGCATCGACTTTGTGGCGGGTGACGTGGAGGTGGAGATGAGCCCGGAGGATCTCTACACGCATGCCGTGGTCAAGACGGCAATCTCAGCGAGATTGTCGAACCTGATTGTCGATGAGGACCGCGGCGAGGTGTACATCGACCGCACGCGCGTCGTCTCACGGAAGGCCGGTCTTTCCGTCGAGCCGGACGTCGTCGTGGTGCTCTGGGAGTCTTTCGAGACGGGAAGGGTGCGGTATGCGGAGTCCTCCGTCGAGGGCCGCTCCTCGGCGATCCATGGGGCTCCCGACGTGATCGTCGAGATCGTCAGCTCCGGTTCCGTGCGGAAGGATACCGTGGCTCTCCCCGCTCGATACGCCCAGGCCGGCGTGCCGGAGCTTTGGCTCGCCGACGCCCGCGGCGCTGAGCTCCGTTTCAGCATCCAGACTCTGCGGGACGGTCAATACGTGGCCGTTGAGCCCGGCGCAGAAGGGTGGATCCGGTCTCCAAGACTCGGAGGCTCCTTCCGTCTGCTCCGTCACCCAGCGCGGCTCGGCCACTTTCGCTACATGCTTGAGCACCGGCCGTAAAGCCTACTCAGCCACGCCGCCGCGGTGACCGCTATCCTGATTCGGACTTAGGAGAAATGCCCATGAAGAGATCCCATGATTTCGCCACGGCCTGCCGTTCCGCCCTCTGCCTTT
Organism: Thermoanaerobaculia bacterium; assembly: GCA_036264355.1. Taxonomy (GTDB): domain Bacteria; phylum Acidobacteriota; class Thermoanaerobaculia; order Multivoradales; family UBA5704; genus UBA5704. Next base: position 8,873 of record DATARD010000376.1, on the reverse strand, counting down.
TCGTTCCGGTCTTCCTCTTGAGCCTCACCGCCGCGCTCGGGGCGGAGGCGCCGAAAGAGGAGGCGAAGGCTGCCGGCACGGTGGAGGTCCATCTCCACGAGTACGCGGTCGACATGCCGCACACCCTTCCCGCCGGACCGACGACGTTCGTGGTCCACAACGACGGCGGCAAGGTGCACAGCTTCAAGATCGAAGGGCCGGGCGTCGAGGAGTTGATGGCGGCGCCGGTGCAGCCGGGCACCACCGGCACGCTCAAGGTGACGCTGCAACCCGGGGAGTACAAGGTCTACTGCCCCGTCGGCAGCCATGAGGCCAAGGGGATGACGATCAAGCTGGTGGTGACCAAGCCGGCCGTCAATACTTGATCAGCGAGACGACCTCGTGGCCCGCGGCCTCGATCTTCTTGCGGCCGTCGAGGAAGGTCAGCTCGATGATGAAGCCGAAGCCGGAGACCTTGCCGCCGAGCGATTCGACCATGCGCGCGACGGCAAGGCCGGTGCCGCCGGTCGCCACCAGGTCGTCGACGATGAGGACGTGCTCGCCGGGCTGGACGGCGTCCTTGTGCATCTCCAGGGTGTCCTTGCCGTATTCGAGCTCGTAGGTCTCGCGGATCTTTTCCGCCGGCAGCTTGCCCGGCTTGCGCACAGGCACGAAGCCGGCGTTCAGGTCGTAGGCGACGATCGGCCCGAACATGAAGCCGCGGGACTCGATGCCCACGACCTTGTCGATCTTCCGGTCGGCGAACAGCCAGACGAAGCGGTCGACGGTCTGCCGCAGAGCCATCGGATGCTGCAGCAGGGTGGTGATGTCATAGAAGTTGATGCCCGGCTTGGGGAAGTCCGGCACTTCGCGGATGTGCTTTTTCAGGTCGTCCATAGTGTCCCTCCTGATAAGAGGCCTCTTAATGGTCGATGTCGAAACCGGTCCAGTCCGGCACGGGAGACAGCTCCCGTTCCTCGATCTCGGTGACCCGCGCGGCCGGCGGCCCTTCCCGCAGGCGGTCCAGGAAGATCGTCAGGCGCTCGGGATGGCCGGCGACGCGCACCTCGACGCGGCTGTCCGGCAGATTGCGCACGCGGCCGGAGAGCTCGAGAGCGCGGGCGGCGTTGCGCACGAACCAGCGGAAGCCCACCCCCTGGACGCGGCCACCGATGACCAGATGCAGAGCGCGGGTTTCGCTCACTTCTTCTCCCTCCAGCCGTGGCGGCCGAGCAGGGGGACGAAGGCGACGTCCTCCCCCTCGCGACGGCGCATTTCGCCGCGCGCTGACTTGCGGTAGAGCACCAGCCGCTGCATGTTGAGCTGACCCTCGGGAACCAGCAGGGTGCCGCCGGGCGCGAGCTGGTCGAGCAGCGGCTCGGGCACTTTGGGCGCGCCGGCGGTGACCAGGATACGGTCGTAGGGCGCCCACTCGCTCCACCCCACCGTGCCGTCGAAGACCTGAATCTTGACATTGTCGAGCCCGAGCTGGCGCATGCGCGGAATGGCTTCCTTGGCCAGCTCGGCGATGCGTTCCAGACTGTAGACGCGGCGCGCGAGCTGAGCGAGGATCGCGGTCTGATAGCCCGAGCCGGTGCCGATCTCCAGCACCGAATGCTCCGGCCCCACCTCCAGCAGCTCGGTCATGCGCGCCACGATGTAGGGCTGCGAAATCGTCTGCGCCGCGCCGATCGGCAGCGCGTGGTCGCCGTAGGCCTGGCTCCGCAGATGCTCCTTGACGAACAGGTGGCGGGGCACTTTGCGCAAGGCGGCGAGGACGCGCTCGTTCTTGATCCCCCGCGCGGCGATCAGGTCGCGGACCATCCGCTCGCGCTGATGGGCGAAATCACTCATGAGATCAACCCGCTCATGGAGTTTCGTTGCTCAGGCGCAGCGCGGCCAGGCGGTCGCGCAACGCCGCGAAGCTCTCCAGGCCGGGATAGTAGGTGAGATCGAGATGGAGCGGCGTCACCGAGACGCAACCGGTGACCACCGCCTCGAAGTCGGTGCCGCTCGCCCGCTCCCACTGAGGCGTGCCGGCGATCCAGTAGTACTTGCGCCCGCGCGGGTCGAGCTTCTCGATCACCGACTGCTTGTACACCCGGCGGCCGAGACGGGTGAGGCGGACTTCCTTGAACGGCCCGGCCGGCACGTTGACGTTGAGCAGCAGGTCCTTCGGCAGCTCCGGGACACGGCCGCCGAGCAGCAGGCTGCACAGCTCGGCGGCGAGCGCCGCCGCCGGAGCGAAGGAGAACCCCTCCGCCACCTCCTGGCTGAAGGCGACCGAGGGGATGCCGAGAAGCGCCCCTTCGAACGTCGCGCTCACCGTGCCCGAATAGGTCACGTCGTCGCCGAGGTTGAGCCCGAAATTGATCCCGGAGACGACGAGGTCGGGCCGCGCGTCCTTGAGCAGCGACAGCACCGCGAGGTTGACGCAGTCGGTCGGCGTGCCGTCGACGGCGTAGCGCCTCTCTTCCACTTTCTGCATGCGCAGCGGCCGGCTCAGGGTCAGGGCGTGCCCCATGGCGCTCTGCTCGCGGTCGGGCGCCACCACCCAGACCTCGCCGAGGGGGCTCAAGGCATTGGCCAGGAGCTTGATCCCCTCGGAGAAGATGCCGTCGTCGTTGGTGACCAGGATGCGCGCCAAGGGGTCTCCCGTCTTGTTGTGCCCGGCTACTCGGCCGGAATGTAGCGGCCGATGAGCGGCTGCAAGGACTGCTTCAGCTCGGCCGGAATCTTGTCGCGCTCGGTGATCAGCGAATGGGCGAGCGCGCTGGCGCACAGGCAGTCGGCCGGCCGCTCGTCGGGGAGGCTCTTGAGGATCTGCCGCACGACGTTCTGCGCCATCTTGACGTTCTGGCCGATGACCTCCATCACCGAGTGACCGGAGACCGCCTCTTCCGTCTCGTGCCAGCAGTCGTAGTCGGTGACCATGGCGAGGGTGGCGTAGCAGATCTCGGCCTCGCGGGCGAGGCGCGCTTCGGTCAGGTTGGTCATGCCAATGATGTCCATCCCCCAGCTCCGGTAGAGCTCGGACTCGGCGCGGGTGGAGAACTGCGGGCCTTCCATGTTGACGTAGGTGCCGCCGCGGTGCACCGTGGCGCCGGCTTCGCGCGCCGCATCGCAGAACGGATCGATGAGCCGCGGGCAGATCGGCTTGGCGAGCGAGACGTGGGCGACCAGGCCGCCGCCGAAGAAGGTGTCGACGCGGTGGCGCGTGCGGTCGAAGAACTGGTCGGGGACCAGGATGTCGGTCGGCTTGTACTCGATCTTCAGGGAGCCCACGGCGGAGACCGAGATGAGCTGCTCGACGCCGAGGGTCTTGAAGCCGAAGATGTTCGCCCGGTAGTTCAGCTCGGTGGGGGTGAGCCGGTGGCCGCGGCCATGGCGGGGCAGGAACGCCACCTGCCGGCCGTCGAGCTCGCCGATGACATAGGCGTCCGACGGATCGCCGAAGGGGGTCGAGATCCGCCTCTCCTCGCGGACCTTCAGCCCATCCATGGCGTACAGACCGCTGCCGCCGATCACACCGATGCGGATGTCACTCATCACAGCTCCTCCTCAAAATGGGAATTCCCGACTCAACCGGCCCCGGTGAAGCCGGCAGAGTCTAGCAGGCCGGGGCCGGCCCTTCCACCCCGGCGGAGGGCGGAGGGCCGGGTCAGGCAAACGGATCGACGACCTCGACTCCCGCCTTCGCGAAATCGCGCACGTTTCGGCTGACGACCGGGAGCCCGTGAACGAGCGCCGTCGCCGCGATCAGGCTGTCTTTGATCGGCATGGACCGGCCTGTCTGGCGGAGGTCGGCGAGAAGCCGAGCCCAGCGCAATCCCGTAGCCGCCTCCCACGCCAGGCAGTAGATGCGCGCGATCCCCTCCTCGAACCACGTCTCCAGTCGAGCCCGCCGTTTCCCGGCCGGGAGCAGAAGGATACCGAAGCGGATTTCGCCCAGGACGATGGGATCGACGGCGATCTCCCGTTCATGCCGCGCCAGCCACTCGAGGACCCTGAGATCGGGCTCAGGCTTGGTGGCCTCGCTGAGAACGTTGGCGTCGACGAGGAACGTCACAGCGTGTCGGTGGACTCTGATTCGATGGGAACGAAGAAGCCCTTCTCGGGACAGGCGCGCAGCCAGTCCAGAAGCCCCTGGTTTCTCGGCGGAGAAAGGAGCACGAGCCGATACTCACCACGGTCGATGCGTTCGATCTCGAATTCCTGCCCGGGCTCAATTCCGTCTTGCCGGCGGATCTCCGCGGGGAGAACGATCTGGCCTTTGGTGGAGACGGCGGTCTTCATAGTCCGTAAGATAGCGTCTTACCTCAGGAGTGTCAAGGCAAGGGCGGCCCCCCAGCCGGCCGCTCCGAGACCGCGGATCAGCAGGGGTTTGTACGGCCGTACTTCGTTTCTGTCCGGATATACTTCGTTTCCGCGGCCGGCCGGCTCGGGTGTGGCTCTCTGCTATACCGACCCGCGCCTTGACGTCGTGGAGGGGCTTGCCCCGTAGGCGTTAACCCAGAGTAGTGGAGGGGCTTGCCCCCTCCTGGGTGGGCGGAGGAGCGCCACTGCATTTCCTCCTGACATCCACGGAGCGAGGCGCAGCCGATGGGGAGCGAGCCGCAGACCGGGGGGAGCGAGTCGCAGACCAGGGGGAGCGAGTCGCAGACCGGGGGGAACGAGCCGCAGACCGGGGGGAGCGAGTCGCAGACCAGGGGGAGTGAGTCGCAGACCGGGGGGAGCGAGCCGCAGACCAGGGTGAGCGAGCCGCAGACCAGGAGGAGCGAGTCGCAGACCAGGGGGAGCGAGCCGCAGACCAGGGGGAACGAGTCGCAGACCAGGGGGAGCGAGCCACAGACCGGGGGGAGCGAGCCACAGACCGGGGGGAGCGAGTCGCAGACCAGGGGGAACGAGTCGCAGACCAGGGGGAACGAGTCGCAGACGATGGGGAACGAGGCGTGGACCCCACCCAAGGGGAGTGTCCGAAGTTTTGTGTGTGAGGTGTGTTCGAGTCAGCCGGCAGCGGCAGCTCGGGTAAACCTTTCGTCGTAGAGGATAGCGAACTGGTTCATCGCGGCCTTCCAGTGGATGTCTGGCTTCGACCAGGTGGTGGTGATATTCCGGAGAGCCAACCAGATCAGCTTGGTGGCGGCGGCATCGCTGGGGAAGTGACCCCGTGTTTTGATGATCTTGCGCAGCCTGGCGTTGACGCTCTCGATGGCATTGGTCGTGTAGAGCACCCGCCGCACTTCCGGAGGGAACGCAAAGAACGGGATGACTTTATCCCAGGCGCGACGCCAGGATGGGGCAACGGTCGGAAACCTCTTCCCCCAGGAGCCCTGCGCAAACGCCTCCAGCTCCGCTTCGGCCGCCTCGGCGCTGACCGCCGTGTAGATGGGGGGCTTCAGGGCCGCTGCCAGCGCTCTACGGTCCTTCCACGAGGCGTAGCTCAGGCTGTTGCGGATCAGGTGCACGATGCAGGTCTGCAGCGTCGTCGACGGGTAGACCACCGCCAGAGCCTCTCCCAGACCCGATAGCCCATCCGTCACCGCGATCAGGATGTCGTGGCAGCCCCGGGTCTTCAGGTCGTTGAAGACCTTCATCCAGAACTTCGCTCCCTCCGTCGCCTCGATCCAGATTCCCAGGATGTCTTTCGACCCGTCCGCCAGAACCCCCAGCGCCAGGTCCGCTCGGCTGCGCACCACACCTTCGTCCCGGATTTTCACCCGCAGAGCGTCAAACATCACTACAGGGTACATCCCCTCCAGCGGCCGTGACTGCCACCCCGTCACCTCGCTCATCACAGCATCCGTCACGCTGCTGATCAGATCTGGAGAGACCTCCACCGTGTACATCTCCCGCAGGTAACCCTGAATCTCCCGCACCGTCATCCCCCGCGCATACAGCGCAAGGATCTTGTCGTCAAACCCCTGGAACCGACGCTCGTGCTTGCCGATCAGCAAAGGCTCGAACGTGCCCTCCCGGTCCCGAGGGACCTCGATCCGCACCGCGCCCGTGTCCGTCAACACCGTCTTCCCACTGCTGCCGTTGCGGTGGTTACTCCTCGACTCCGGCTTCGCCTCGCCCGGCGAATACCCCAGATGGGGGCTCAGCTCTCCGCACAGCACCCGCTCCATCAACGCCTTCTTGAACCGGCTCATCACCTCGCCTACACCCTCCGCGGACAGCGGCCCTGGAACCAACAGATCCAGAAGCTCCGACGGAATGGCAGGCCCAGACGAGACTACGATCTTCTTGCGTGGCATATTTGGCTCCCTGTCGCCATATATACCTCACACACAGAAGTTCGGACAGGCCCCACCCAAGATGTCCCCTGCTGGGAGCGCTGCCATCTTGGCGGCCCGGTCGGCTTTGCCGACCCAGCCGGCTGGAAGCCAGCGCTCCCAGCGAAAAAACTCCCTCTCTCCCCGGCGGCCGACGCATAGCTCTCTGATATCCTTATAGCAAATGCCCCCCAGGGTCTTCCTCAGCTACGCCCAGGTTCCTGAGGACCACAAGCAGCGGGTGGCCGAGCTTGCGGCGTCCCTGAAGGCCGCCGGTCTCGACGTCGTGTACGACGGCGACGTGACCTCGCCGCAGGGGCCTCCGGAAGGCTTGCCGCAGTGGATGCTGGACCAGATCGAGCAGGCCGACTGGGTGCTCGTCATCTGCAACGAAGCCTACTATAGGCGCTTCCGCGGCAAAGAGACCCCAGGCGTCGGACTGGGATCGCGCTGGGAAGGCGCGATCATCGGTCAGGCGCTCTACAACGACGGTGCGGTGAACCGGAAATTCATCCCTGTGCTGCTGGGAGACGACCAGCCCGCTCACATCCCCGAGCCCCTACGTAGCGCCCGCTGGTACCGCCTTCCGGCCGAGTTCCCCAGACTCGCCGCGGCGTTGACCGGCAGCCCAATCACCAAACCCGAGGGCAAGGGCCGTAAGATCGCTCAGATCTTCCGGGAGTTCAGGTCGGCGCGCAAGCTTCTCTACGCCATGTTCGCGCTGGTCGTCCTCATGGGCCTGCTGCTTTGGAAATCCGAATTCCTGGCGAGGTTCGGGCTAACCAATTTCCCACTCACCGTGTCTGTTCATGATGAAGCAGGACCTCAGGACCTGATTCTTCGCGGCCAGGGGTCCATCCTGCTCGATCTCGGAACGGACCGCCGGCAAAAGCCGATCGACGACAATGGGCAGGTGTTCTTCCCCGAAATCCCAGCAAGCTTCCGCGGGCAGACTGTGAATGTCATGCTCGATGCATCAGGCTATGAGCTGGTGAATCCTCGGCCCAGGAAACTGGACGGGCCTAATCTCTACTTGGCGGTCCGCAGGAAACCGGGCCGTATTGCCGGTCGCGTCCAGGATGAGGCAGGCAATCCGCTTACAGGCGCAAGCATCGATATCGCGGGAATTTCGGCGATCACCGATCACGCCGGTCGCTTCGAAGTCACGATCCCGGCCGATCGTCTCCAGTCGGAGCTCTCGTTGCAGATCACCGCCCAAGGCTATACCACTTGGCATAGTCTCGCCGTTCCCGGCAGCAACGAACTGAAGGTACAGCTCTCTCGGCCCTGATGAAGGTGAGGCCATGCGCTGCCGACTCTTCCTCTGCACTCTCCTCCTCTCCGGCCTCCACGCTCAGGCGGCGACGCTCAAGGGCGTGATCCTTGCCAACGAGGTCGGTGGCTCGACGGTTCCCAATGTGCAAATCACAGCCATCGCCGGCGCCAGTCCGACCGTCTCTAACTCTGACGGCACGTTCACCCTCGTGTTCTCCGGCAAACAGCCAGGCGAGATCGTTCGACTCGTCGTGCGGAAACAAGGCTTCGTCGTTGTCAACGACATCCAATTGCGCTTGCCCCTACCAAAGGATGCCGACGCTGAGCCCCTGATTGTCCTCTTGTGTAAAGCAGGAGAAAAGGAAGAGCTTGCGCGACGGTTCTACCACCTCAAGACCCTCCCGAACGTCGCCGCAATCGAACAGACCTACCAAGAACTTCGCAAGGAATTGGAGGAAACGAACCGCGCCTATGCAGCGGAATTGGAAGCTCTCCGCACCGAGCGCGATCAGGCAAAAGCAGCGGCCGAGAAGATGGCCGGCGAGCGCGACGAAGTAGCGCGGCAGCTCTACCACCTACAAAGCCTCGCTGTGATCGAGCAGGTATACCAGAAGCGACTTAAGGCACTGGAGATAAAGAAACAGGATAGCGCAGCGGCCTTGATCGTTCTTCGCAACGAGCGCGATCAGGCAAAAGAAGCGGCCGAGAAGCTGGCCGATGAGCTGGCACGAACAAAGCTTGAGTCCGTCTCCGATCTTAACCGGGAAGCCATGTCTCTCTTCCTGGCCGGCAAGACCGAGGAGGCCGTCAAGGGCCTGGACGACGAGAAGCTTCGCCGCTCTGCAGAAGCAGGGCGCCAGCTCATCCAGGAAGCCGTTGACGGTTATCTGCTCAAAGCTCGGCTCTTGACCACTCTGTTTCGTTTCGATGAAGCTGCGAAGAACTACCAGGCCGCCATCGCCGTGGCACCAGACAACTTTCAAGCTCAATTCGCGTTCGCTGTCTTTAATCAGGAATTGAATCGATTTCCAGAGGCTCTCGATGCCTACACGCGGGCCTTAAGCCTCGCACGGCGAGATGGAAATCAGGCGGACGTAGCAAAGACGCTCAACAACCTGGGAATTCTGCATAGTGACCAGAACCATATGGATGAGGCCGGCAAGGACTATGAAGAGGCGCTCAAGATTCGACGCCAGCTCGCTCTTAAGAACCCCGACACCTATCTGCCCTACGTGGCAACAACGCTTAACAACCTGGGAGATCTGCATCGCGACCAGAACCGCAGGGACGAGGCCGGCAAGGACTATGAAGAGGCGCTCAAGATTCGACGCCAACTCGCCC
>DATARD010000272.1:0-9952 GCA_036264355.1 Thermoanaerobaculia bacterium | reverse complement strand
TGGACGGCACCGCGACGAGCTTCGACGCGCTTTCGGGTCTCTGGCAGCAGACCCAGGACCGCTGGGGCAACGCGCTGACCGGGAGCTACGACGGCTCCGGCCGGCTCGCGGCGGTCACCGACAGCGAAGGGCGGCAGATCGTCCTCACCTACAACGGCGGCCTTTTGATCTCCGTCACCCTGCCGGACGGCTCGCTCTGGCGGCTCGGCTATTCGGGCGTCGAGCTGGGCGCGATCTTCGATCCACTCCACACCGGCAGCACGCCGTGGCGGACGTTCACCTATCAGCCGGACGGCCAGAGCGTGGTGCGCCTTCTCGCCGCGGTGCGAGACGAAGCGGGAGCGCTGCTCGAAGGGCACGACTACGACGCCAGGAATCGCGGCATCACGTCGGTGTCCGAAGCCAACCGGGACCTGGTGACGCTCCGGTACGACACGCCGTCCCAAGGGGAGACGACGGTCACCCACCAGATCGACGGCGCGACGAGCCAGGTGTCGGTCTTCACCCTGACCTACGGCGTCGGGCGCTATCTCGCGACGCGCATCCTCGGCAACTGCGCGACCTGCTCCGGCGCCTCGAGCGACGACCAATCCTTCGCCTACAGCGCCGACAATCACGCTCTCTCGCGGACCGACGCCAACGGCCACGTCACCCTCTACGGCTACAACGGGGACGGCAACCTGACCTCGCTGACCGAGGCGGCCGGCGCGCCCGAGGAGCGGACGAGCCTGTTCCATTACGACTACACGCCCTGGCCCAACTTCCAGACCTCCATGGACGAGCCTTCGGCGGCGAAGCCGGGCGCGCGCAAGGTGACCACGAAGAGCTGGGACTCGTCGGCCGGCCTGGAGACCAAGCTCACCGTTACAGAGTCCGGCTACCTGGCACCGTCTGACACCGCGCCGACGGTCTACACGCGGAGCGAGAGCTACGACAGCCGCCACCGGCCGGTCGCGAGCGACGGGCCGCGGACGGATGTCGCGGACGTGACGACGTACCAGTACTTCGCCGACACCGACGCGGACCTCAACCGGCGGGGCCGGCTGCGCCAGGTCACCGATCCGGTGGGGCTGACCACGGTCTTTGACCAGTACGACCTGTTCGGCACCGCGCGGCAGGTGACGGACGCCAACGGCGTGGTGAGCACGCGAACGACCGACGCGCGCGGACGGACCATGACGAGCACGGCGAAAGCGGTGGTGGGCGATCCCAACGAAGCGGCCGGCTACGTGACGACCCATACCTGGGACGGCCGCGACCGGCTGGCGCGGACGGTTCTGCCGCGCGGCAACGCCAGCACCTACGGCTACGAGGACGGCACCAACCGGCTGACCGACACGGTGCGCCTCGACGCTTCGGGCAACCAGGCCGAGCGGCGACACCTGACGCTCAACGACATCGGCGGCACGGCGCGCGAAGAGGATCAGAGCTGCGATCTTCCGGCCGCTGCGTGTGCGGCCTGGACAACGAAACGAAGCGAGAGCTTCACCTACGACGTCCACAACCGGCTGGCGCAGATCCTCCATCCGGTGCCGGCTGGCTCGAAGCTGACCAACACCTATGACGCGGACGGTCTCCTCGCCGCCGTGCAGGACGAAGAGCATGCAGCGCCGAATACGCGCTACACCTACGACGCCCTGCACCGCGTCAAAACAGTCCGCCAGACCCTGGCCGGAGCACCGGGCGGCGCGGCGGTGACCGGCTACGACTACGACGTGCGCGACAACCTCGCCGCGGTGACCGATCCGAACGGCAACCGGACGACTTACCTCTATGACGACTTCCACCGCCTGGCGCGCCAGCAGTCGCCGGTGACCGGCGTCACGACCTATCGCTACGACCCGGCAGGGGATCTGCTCAGCACGACCGACGCCCGGGGCGCTGTGATCACCCGCACCTACGACCCTGCCGGACGGATGCTCTCAGTGGCTTCGCAGCTCGCCGGAACGGCGACTGAGACGGTGGGCTACGCCTACGACGACGCGGCGGCCGGCCACTACGGCCGCGGGCGAGTGGCGCGAATGACCGATCCCTCCGGCTCCACGGTCTACACCTACGAACGGCGGGGCCTCCTCAAGTCCGAGGTGCGGACCATCCTCGGAGCCACCTACACCACGGGCTACCAATATGACGCCGACGGCAACCGCAGCGGCATCACCTACCCGTCCGGCCGACAGGTGACCTACGGCTACGACTTCGCGGACCGGCCGGTGAGCGCCGCGGCAGGTTCGACGCCGCTGGTGACCGGCGTCTCCTATATGCCCTTCGGACCGGAGGCGCGGACCGCTTTCGGCAACGGCACGGTGCGGACGATGAGCTTCGATCTGCGCTACCGGCCGCTCGAAAACCGTCTCGACGGTACCGCCGGTCCGATCGCCGACGCGCTCTATCAAGAGGACGGAGTCGGCAACATCATCGCCATTCAGGACGCCCTCGATCCGGGCTACGACCGGAGCTTCGGCTACGACGACCTGTATCGGCTGACGGGAGCGTCCACCGGCGAGCGTCTGTGGGGTGCCGGGAACTACTCCTACGATCCAATGGGCAACATGACTTCGCTCTCCCTGGGAGTCTCAGGAACCGGACGCTCGGCGGCTTTCTCCTATGCGGGAACCCTGCCGGAGCTCACCAATGTCACCGAAGGCGCGAGCGCCCGCGCGGTGAGCTACGACGCCGCCGGCAACGAGGCGGCCGTGGGCGGTTCCGTCTACACCTACTCGGCGCGCAACCTGCTCTCCGCGGGAGACGGCTTGACCTATGCCTACGACGGCCGGGGCGTGCGCGCGGCGGTGACGGTCGCGGCGGCCTTCGGCACGATCCACGGGACCGTGGTCTCCTCGGTGGACGGCACCTCCATCTTCGGGGCGAGCGTGCGCATCACCGGCACGGGCAACGTCACAACCACCGACGCCGCGGGGACGTTCAGCCTCACGGCTCCGGCCGGCATCTACACCCTGACCGCCGGCAAGCCCGGCTACCTCGACGCGCCGAGCTTCCCCTTCACCCTTCCGGCCGGCACTGATGTGACCGTGGCCGCTCTGCGGTTGGACCCGGCGCCGGGGACGATCACCGGCACCGTGCTTTCGTCGCTCGATGGCGGTCCGCTCGCCGGGGTAAGCGTCACCGTCCAGCCGACCGGCGACGCCACTGTGACCGACGCGGCCGGAAAGCTCAGCCTGGCGGAGCCGGCGGGCACCTACTCGCTCTCCTTGAGCGCAGCCGGCTATGGAAATCAGACCGTGCCGGCGTTTGCCTTGGCCGCGGGGAACACGCACGACGTCGGAACCATCACCCTGATCGCCAGCCCGGCCTTCCTCAACGGCCGGGTGGTGGATTCAGCCTCCGGGTCCGGCCTGGCCGGCGCCACCGTCACCGCGACGGCCACCGGATCGGCCGCCCACCTCCGGGCCGCCGCGGCTTCGTTCTCTGTGACGACTGACGCCACCGGCGCCTTCACCCTCCAAGTCCCGGCCGGCACCTACACCGTGACGATCAGCAAGAACGGCTATGGACCGCGGACGACCGCGCCGCTCAGCCTGGGTGCCGGCGTCACCCAAGCCCTGGGCGATCTGGCCCTCGACGGTCTGGCGTCGATCCATGGCATCGTGGTGCGGGCCGCGGATTCCTCGCCGGTGGCCGGCGCCACGGTCACCGTGACCGGCACTCTCAACACCACCACCACCGGCGCGGCGGGAGCCTTCATCCTGACGCAGCCGGCCGGAGCCTGGTCGTTGACCGTCGACGCTCCCGGCCTGGTGAGCTTGACGACCGTACCTTTTGTGGTCGCGCCCGGGGCGAGCTACGACGCCGGCACCCTGCGTCTGTCGGCTGCCGCCCTCTCCATCTACGTCGCTTACGCGGACAACCTGCGGCCTACCACCAACTTCCCGGTTCCCTGGGAGGGCTCGCCCGCCACGATCTTCCTCGGCCAGGGGCCGGTCTACGATGCCGGTGCGATCCGGCTCGACAACAGCACCGACCAGCCGCTCGCGGTCGATCGCGTCACCGTCGATCTCCAGCGGCCGGGTCCGGTCTTCGATCTCTGGGGCGGCTTCACCGTACCGGCGCACGGCTCGGTCATCCTGACCCAGCCCAGCCTGTTCGCCTTCGACACCAGCGACTTCCCCATCGCCGCCTGCGGCAAGACGGCAACGGCCAACGATCCGCGGGTGCCCGAGGTCAGCGTCACGATCGGTGGCGCCACGGCCGACTATTTCGACACCGGCCACGTGCTCGACACCGGCGGCTCCGACGTGGGGGCCTGTACCGCGAGCCAGAACGAATCCCGGCAGTGGATCCGCATCGGCACGACCGGAGGAACGCCCGCCGGCGACTTCCGCCTGACGCCTGCCTTGGGCATCGCTACCGCGAGCACCCCCTACGTTCTGACCGCCCTGGTCACCGATGGCGGCGGCCAGCCGCAACCGAACGTCACCGTGAGCTTCCAGGTCGTCAGCGGTCCGAACGCGCTGCTGACCCTCCAGGCGGCTTCCGACGCCGCCGGCCACGCCGCCGTCTCCTATACAAGCACTTTCGCCGGCACCGACACCTGGCAAGCGTCGATCCCCAACGCCTCGGGAGGAGCCAAGACCTCCAACCTCGCCGCCGTCACCTGGCCGGCGCTCGCCGGGCTCGATCTCTTCGTCGGCTATGCCGACGACCTGCGGCCCACCCCCATCTTCCCGACACCCTGGCAGGGCTCCCCGAACGTCCTCTTCCTCGGCACCCGCGGCAACGACTTCGACGGCGGCGCCGTGCGCCTCGACAACACGACCGATGCGCCGATCCCGGTCGACAAGGTCAGCGTGGACCTCCAGCGCAGGAGCTACAACGGCCCCGTGTTCGACCTCTGGCCGAGCTTCGTCATTCCGCCGCACAGCTCGGCGATCCTGACCCAGACCGACACCGAGAACTTCGACACCAGCGACTTCCCGATCTACGGCTGCGAGTTTCCCATCTTCCCCGGCGAAAAGCAGACCCCCAAGATCGCCGTCACCGTGCACGGCCTCACCACGAGCTATCTCGACATCGCCCACGTGCTCGATACCGGCGGTTTCGATGCCAACTGCCAGCTTCTCAACGAATCACGGCAATGGCGCGAGGTGGGAGTCAGCGGCCAGATCAGCGGCCAGCTCGTTCTGCGGCCCGCCACCGCGACCGCCGCCGCCGGAACCATGGCCACCGTGACCGCGATCGCCCTTGACGGAGCGGGCGATGCGCTGCCCAACGTCGCCGTGAGCTTCAACGTGCTCTCCGGCCCCAACGCCGGCAAGACCGGTCAGGCGACGACCGATACAACCGGAGCCGCCGTCTTCACCTACGGCGGCACCGCCACGGGGCTGGACACGCTGCAAGCGACGATCAGCAATGCGGCCGGAGGCGTCGTGCCGTCCGGTACCGTGACCGTGCGCTGGGTGCCGCAGGTGAGCCTCACCCTGACCCCGGCCTCCGCCACGCACGCCCTCGGCACCGTCGCGGACTTCCTGGTCCGTGCCACCGACGCCGCCGGCCAACCGGTGCAGGGCCTCGCCGTGACCTTCCGCGTCGCCAGCGGTCCCAATGCCGGCCGGATCGGCCACGGCATCACCGACGCCAACGGCCAAGCCGGATTCTCCCTGAGCAGCGCCGCCCCCGGCACCGACACCCTGGACGTCGAGCTGATCCTCCTCGGCGGAGGCATTCAAGCCTCCAATCCCGCGACCATCACCTGGACCGCGGCCTCGACGCTCACCCTGGCGCCGCCCGCAGCGACCCTGCCCGTCGGAGGCCAGGCAACCCTGACCGCGCAACTGATGGACGGAACGCACCATCCGGTCGCCAACGCCGCCGTCACCGTCAGCGTCCTCTCCGGCCCCAACGCAGGCAGCACCGGCCAATCCACCACCGACGCCGCCGGACAGGCCCTCTTCAGCTACACCGGCACGGCCCAGGGAACCGACATCCTCCAGGCCACTTCCGGAGCGCAGCTCTCGAAGCTCGTGACCGCCACCTGGACCGCCGTCCCGACGACCGTCACCTACACCGGAGCACGAGCCGGAGAGCCCGGAGACCCGCTCCAACTTTCCGCCCGTCTGACGGACAGCCTTGCCGGAGTTCCCCTCGCCGGCCAGACGCTCACCTTCCTCCTCGGCACCCAGACCGCGACCGCCACCACCGGGCCGGACGGAGTCGCAAGCCTGACGATCACACCGCAAGGAGCGCCGGGAGCCGTACCGCTGACAATCACCTTCGCCGGCAGCGGCCCCTACACCGGCTCGAGCGCCGCCCTGCTGATCTCCCTCCAAAGACAGCCGACCGCGATCACCTTCACCGGCCGCACCGCCCTCGCGAACGGTCTAGCTCAATCCGTCAGCGCGAAACTGACCGACGCAAGATCCGGCCAGCCGCTCCCCGGCAAAACCCTCACCTTCACGAGCGGAACGCTCACCGTCACCGCGGTCACTGACGCCACCGGCACCGCCGCGACCACGCTCACCCTGCCGGCCCCAACCGGACTGACCAATCTGAAGGCAGTCTTCGCAGGAGACACCGCGCACTTGCCGTCTTCGACGAGTATGCGTTTTTTGGTCTATCAGCCGAGCTCATTCGTGATCTGGGGAGGCAACATACCCGGCCTCCTGCTGGGTCAGAGAGTCAACTTCTGGGGCAGCCAGTGGGAGCAGCAGGTCACCTCCGGCGACTATCAAGCACACGGCTCGTTCAAAGGCTATGGGACGGCAAACGGAACCCCAATCACCCTCTGCGAGCCGACCGCCAGGACCACCGGCACTCCGCGCCTGGACCAGTCCTGCTGGTCCTCGAAACCGGGCAACAGCAACCCGCCCGCGACCTTGGGCGACTTCATCCAGGTCCTCGTCACCACCAGCGTCAACAAGAGCGGCTCAACGATTTACGGTAACATCACCTCCACTGTGGTTGTGCAAGTCGATCGCACCGCGCCGTACGCTCCCGATCCGGGCCACCCGGGTTATGGAACCATCGTGGCGGTGATCGAGGACGGCGGGGGACTCTTCCCGCAGACAACCACGACGGCTGCGCCTGATGCGCAGGCCGTGGCGGATCTGTCCCCGCCCATCGGGCGCGCTGTCGCCGCCGGCACTCACCGATATTCTCTATACAGCCCCGAGCTGCATCTCATCGCCGAAACAGAGCTAAGCACCGGCGCGCGTCCGGCGGTCACGACCGAGTATGTGTGGCTCAACGGGCACCCGGTCGCCCAAATCGATTCGACGGGGGTGACCAACTGGACATTCACAGATCACCTGGGGACGCCGATCCTCCAGACCAGCTCCACACAAGGTGTGACGTGGCGTGCGGAGTACGAGCCGTTCGGTGAGGTGTACACGCTGCGGTCCTACGATCGACACCAGCCGCTGCGGCTGCCGGGGCAGGAGGCGGAACAGCTCGGGCTCGGGGCGAATGGGGTGACGGAGCGAAGCTACAATATTCACAGGTGGTACAGGGGCGGGTGGGGGCGGTATTCTCAGGCGGACCCAATGGGCGCACGTGCTTACTGGGATCTCTACGGCTACGTTGGAAGTAAACCACTCACAGCAACAGACCGCTTGGGCCTTGCGGATGACACCATGGTGCCTCTAGGCGGTATTCTCTGCACAGCGCCCAATCATTTCGAGAACAGATATCCCGAACCGAGCAAGTCCTGTACTACCTGCAGCGTACAGGCGGTTGACGCTGCACTCGCTCACGTATCTTCTCTCATGAATCGGTTCTGTTCTTCTGCGGGCAAATCGGGCGATCCTTACTCAAAAAATGAAAAATCTTTGGTAGAAGGCGGCGTCATATTGGGCACGGAGAGAAAGATCTGGATCGCAGCTTGGATAAAGCAGACAGGCGATCCGTGCGTTGACTATTGTAGGTGTTCGCACGAAGGCGTCCATGCAAGGCTTGGCTATCGGGAACTCATTGGTGCCGCCGACTATACAGAGTATTACCAAGAGTGTGCCGCTTACACCGAGCAATTATCTTGTCTTTCGAAATATAAAAAATGAAATACAGAAAAGCGACCCACGCTGCTCTGCGAAGGTCAATCCCAGGCATCGTTCTTGCGTTGGGCCTTCTGTCATGTTCAGATCAGACTGTACTCTCAGGAGTCTGTGACGTTTCATATGTCCGCGTTGAAACTCCCGCGAAGCTGGTGCTACTCACCGGTTGCAGGCAGGATCTCCAGACACTGTCGAGAGCGGATCTGAGGCGCATCGAGGATGTAGTCGGTGATCTAGCGCAGAAAGATGAGCGGCGGATCAACATCGCCCTCAGGAATAGCCAAGTGAGAGAAAGCTCCGTGTGCATTAAATCTCGGAGTGGCGGCATGGAAGTTGTGCCGAGAAACTCCCTAACATACTGCGTAGAGGTTCGAAGCGAGCAAGCGTCGGCCGTCTTGATTGGGTTGCGTGGAAATATCGATACATTTTCTCAAGTTGAGCTTGGAAAAATGAGTAGAGCACTGGACAGTATTATACAGGAAGAGCGGCTTGGCATAATCGGCAAACTGCACCTCCCGACTTTCCGCAGCGCTGTGGCGGCTCGGTTAAATCGGCTCCTCAAACGTCGAGTAGTCGGCGATATCTATTGGGAAACTGCCTCCATTTCAGAGCCGGTCCCCTAATGGACCAGAGTTTGTGCGTGAACCTCCCTTCTGGGGCATTAGTGCATGACAGCCAACCTGTTTGAAGCGCGGGAGCTTAAGTCTTACACCGCTTGCATGGTCGATTGCGAGAGAAGGCGCTTCTCACAATGAAAAAGGGCATTTTGGCTATAAAGGTTCTTGATCGTCTGCGGCCGACCATTAGAGAAGGTCGTTTTGCGGATGTTTGTCAACTGCTAGAATCAGAGATCGAAAGTGCCTTGGCGAGGCGGCGGCGCTTTGACGCAGCAGTTTTGAGTTCCGTCCTGGGCTCGTTTCTGGCCGTGATGGGTAAGATTCAAGAAGGATTGAGCGCCCACCTGCGCGCCGAGAGTATAGATCCCGCGGAGCCGCAACACGCCATCGCAATAGCCCGCTACTTGCTCGATATACTTGGAGACGTAGAGTCGGCTTACGGTAAGGTCGAGGAGCTTTCTCGGCGGAAGATAAAAGACCCCAAGGCGCTCTACGACATGGCGACCATCCGGGGAATTTGTGCAACTCGATCAGGATTGATCCCTGAAGGAGTCCTGCAACTCGACGCCTCTCTAGAAATGGCAACCAAAGGAAATCTGCCAACTGTTTCGTGGAGTCTTGAGCTTGTGGAAGAACTCTCAGCCCATACTGCCGCCGTCACGGCTTGCCAGTCCTACCTTGACGAAGCTCTCAGGCGTTCAGAGGAAGAAGGCGACTCAATCTCTGCGGAGCGTTCCAGGGAAATTCTAAAGGAGCTGCGCGGAGCCCACTGAGCAATGTGCATTAACGCCGGCTAAGGTTAAAAAAATGAATCTTCAGACTGCCGAGAAGGTTAAAGAGATTCTCCTAGGAGGAGCGAGCGAAATAGATGGTTCAGTCGCCCTTGTCTTGAGTCGCTGCCACCCGGATTTAGCTGAGATCTACCGTCGTTTGGCGGCGAAGATTATGGGGCTTGTGTTTGTCAATATTTTGATGCCGATTTACGCAGAGCATCCCGACATTGAACCTCCTGGCTTGCATGGCCAAGCTGGCCCCAAGCCGCAGATTCCTCCCGACGTCGCAGAGAGTTTACTGCAATTGTGCACTGATGTTGATATTAAGGTTGGCAATGCGCTGACCCTTATTGAGGCGGGTGTCGATGCCTCTGACGCAAGGGCATTTAAAGCTGGCTTTGAGGAGGTGCTCCAAGTCCTCGGTGACACGAAGAAATTTGTCAGCCACGCAGCGGAGTCTTCAAATTCTTCGCCATAGTTGTCCATCGGATCGCCTCAGCCCAAGTCTACGTCTTCGCGGGGTACGTGTACTGCGCCTGCGGCGAGAAGATGTACGTGC
>DATARD010000230.1:0-17018 GCA_036264355.1 Thermoanaerobaculia bacterium | reverse complement strand
TGGATTCAGGCTCCGGACAGATCGGGGCAAGGCGTCGCGATCATAGCGCCTTGCCACTTCTTGCGGCGAGCGGACATTCCCTCTAGGATCGAGCGCCGCGATGATGATTCATCTCCTCGACGGCACGTACGAGCTGTTCCGCCACTACTACGGCCGGCGCCACATCAAGCAGGAGCCTGGAAAGACCGCGCCGTTCGGAGCCGTGGCCGGCGTGCTGCACACGGTGCTGGAGATGATCGAGAAGGGCGGGACGCACCTCGGCGTGGCGACCGACCACGTCATCGAGTCGTTCCGCAACCGTCTCTGGCCGGGCTACAAGACGGCGCAGGGCGTCGAGCGTGCGCTCCTCGCGCAGTTCCACCCGCTCGAAGAAGCGCTCACCGCCATGGGCATCGCCGTGTGGCCGATGATCGAGCTGGAAGCGGACGATGCGCTCGCCTCCGCCGCCCATCTCGCCGCCGCTGACGACAGCGTGCAGAAGGTCTGCATCTGGACTCCTGACAAGGATCTGGCGCAGTGCGTCCGCGGCGACCGGGTGGTGCAGGTCGACCGCCGGGGGAACAAGATCTTCACCGCGGACGGAGTGCGCGGGAAGTTCGGCGTCGATCCCGAGCTGATCCCCGATTTCCTCGCCCTCGTCGGCGATGCCGCGGACGGCTATCCCGGCATCCCCGGCATCGGTCCCAAGTCGGCAGCCGACCTCCTCAACCGCTACGGCCCCATCGAGAGCTTTCCCCCCAATGCGCTGCGGGACCGCGACCTGGCGCTGCGCTTCAAGGACCTGGCGACGCTCCGCACCGACGCTCCCCTCTTCCGCGACGTCGACGAGCTGCGCTGGCGCGGCCCCACCACCGCGTTCGCCGCAACGGTGGAGCGCCTCGGCGACGCTCGTCTGCTGCAACGCTGCCTGGCCGCTCCGGCCGGCTAGCGAGGAAGGAACCGCAATCCTTGCCCCCTCGGGCGTCGCTGTCTACACTGCCCATCATGGCGCATCACCCAGGGGAGTGGCGGGAGGAGCTCGCAGCCAGCACGGTCACCGGTCCCTCCAGGACCCCCGGAGCGAATGCTTCGCGCGTTCCCGGGCTCACGCTGGCGGCCCATCCGGACCTCCGCCGCGTCGGAGAGCGCGTCGCTCTGCCCGAAATCTCCTCGGGGCGTCCGGCGAAGCTGTCGCGGCTGGTCCCTCTGTTCTCCCCGCCCGGCGGCGGCTCGCCGGAGCCGCTGGCCGATCCCCATCTGAGCCGGAATCCTCTGCTCCTGCTGCCCGGACCGGCGCCGGGATCGGTGTTGGTGCGCCGCGGCGACTCGGCGACGGCGTTGGAGGTGGACGGCAAGCGGGTGCAGGCCGAGTGCCTGATCTCCACAGCCGATCTCGAACGGGGCGCCGTGCTGCTGCTCGCCGGACGGATCGTGCTGGTGCTCCATCCGATGCCGCCGGCGCCGGCGCGGGAGGCCGAACGGCTGGGGCTGATCGGCGACAGCGCCGCGATGGCGCAGGTGCGGGCGGACGTCCGCCGCGTCGCGGACCCGGAGGTCGCCGTGCTGTTGCGGGGTGAAACCGGAACCGGCAAGGAGCTGGTCGCCCGCGCGATCCACCGCAGCAGCCCGCGGCGGTCGCGTCCTTATCTCGCGGTGAACATGGGAGCGATCCCGCCGGCGCTGGCTGGACGAGGCGCGGCGCCTCGCTCCCGGCGATCCCCGGCCGCTGTTAATGCTGGCGATGGTGACGCTGGCCGCCGAGCAGACCGGCGACGCCGCGGCCGCCATCGCCGCGCTCGAAGAGCAGATCCCGGGCGACAACCGGGTCCACGTCCTCGAAGCACTCCTCGCCGAACGCCGGGGCCGGACGGACGAGGCCCTGGAAAAGATGCGTGCCGCGATCCGGCGCCGCCCGGGACAATACAACCTTCTCGCTCTGGCCAAGATGGAGGATCGCCTGGGCCGGATGGACGACGCGCGCCGGACCCTCGCCACCCTCCTCAAGCGCTTCCCGAACGATCGCACCGCCCGGTCGCTCCTGGCCCAGTTCGAGCTGGGCTCCGGCAGCGTCGAGACGGCGGCCCGTCTCTATGCCGAGCTGGTGCAGACCGAGCCCGCCTTCACCGAGCTCTCCAACCTCGGTGTCGCGCAGCTCCTGCTGGGACGCTACGACGCCGCGGCGGCGAGCTTCCGGCAGGCTCTGAGCCTCCTTCCCGAGAGCCCGTCTGCCGTCCTCAACCTGGCCGATGCCGAATGGCTGAGCGGCCGGAAGACCGAGGCGGCGGCGCTCTATCAAAAAGTGATCGATCTCGCCGCCCGCGATCCCGCGGCCACCTTCTGGCAGACGCAGACGATGCGCGCCCAGGCCCTCGCCCATCTGGGACGGCGCGTCGAGGCGGTTGAAGCCGTCCAGCAGGCGCTCCGGGCCGCGCCCGACAACCCGGAGGTCATTTACGAAGCGTCTCTCGTCTACGCCCTCGTCGGCGAAACCGCCTCGGCGCGGGTCAACGCCGAGCGGGCGCGTGCCAACGGCTACGACCGGCGCTGGTTCTCCTTCCCCTGGTTCGACGGCCTCGACCTCACGCGCTAACTCCCATCGGGACGCATGATGACGATCGTCGGATCGGGGCTGGTAAACATTCCACCAGCGCCTTGGAGAACAACTTTGTAGCCAAATTGATTCGTCCCCGACGGGCTCCTGGTGATCTCGATCTGCGCGGTTGTGTCGGTCGGCCGTAGGACCTGGATCCTGACCCCGACCGGCAGAACGCCGACAAACTCGATCGGGTTGGCGGCGAACGTGACTCCGGCGGTGCTGAGGAGGGTGTAGGTAATCCGCCCGGTACTCGTGTTAATTGTGACCGTTTTTGCCGTGAAAGCAAACACTGGAGATCCGTTCGTATTGGTGAAGTTGACGGTGATACTTATATTGGTTTCGCTCATGTCTCTCCTCCTTCGGTATGGTGCCGCGTAGCCTGGCACGCGGCGAAATCGAAAAGGGTTTCACCGCCGCGGGGACCTTGTGCTCCGGACGGACGCTCCTCTGGAAGAGCAAGCTCCGTGCCCGTGGCAGATGACGGACCAAATCTCTGAAAACAAATTACTTGAGGGATCAAGACCGGGAGCGACGGAGACTGTCCGCGACTGTCGGACTGTCCGCCGGACGGTCCCGCAGTCGGCGGACAGTCTCTGCCGTCCTTGCTTCAGATCCTCAACTCTCTTTATTTCAGAGGCTTGACAGCGCACGAGCCTTTGGTATGGCGCTTGCCCTTGCAGAGAGGCGTCCCCGGGAGCGTGTGGCTCCCGCGGTGGTGCTACTATTCTTTTCGGTTCGATAAGGAGAGCTCCATGATCGCCCAGCCCCCCGCCGTTCGCCGCCTTCTCTCTCTCGTCCTGGCCTGCAGCCTGCTCGCCGTGCTCCTCGTGGCCGCCCAGGCGCTCGCCGCGGACCCCAAAGGCCCGAGCCAGCCAGGCCAAGCCAAACCCAACCCGAAGGAGGGGCCCCCAGGCTGCGGCATTCTGTCTGTCTTCCTCAAAGGCTCCTCCTTACCCAAGGTAGCCAATGTGGCCTGCGACAAGGGCGCCAACGACGGCACCCAGCGTACCCCGGAAGGGGTCGTCCTCACCCTCCATCAAACGGATGGGCGTGGGCCGCAATGCGTCATCACGGTCGGCGGAGGAAAAGACACGGCAGTCCTGTCGGTGCAGCAGAATCTCTGCGCTCTCAAAGGAGGTGCCATCAAGGCCTCGGTCGTCAGCGGTAACGCGACGCTCACCCGCACTGTCAGAGGTGGCTTCCCCTCGACCCCTGGTGAGGTCTATTTCTCCATCGGTTTCTGAGCGTCAGCAGCCGGGGGCGTGCCGTGCGAGCCGGCCCGCCTCCGCGTCCTCTTCTCAGCCGTAACCTTGACTCCCAGCAAAATGTAGCATTCCTTATGTGGCACGACCCATGCCCCGCTACTACGCGGGGCGCATGATGACGATCGTCGGATCGCTGCTGCGAAAAAACGATTCACTCCCTTCAGTCTGGAGCACAACTCTGAAGCGAAATGTCGCCTTCGTCGCCACCGGCGGGGCCGTGAGATTGATCTGCGTGCTGTAGTCACTGAGCCGGGTGACCGTGGCCCCCTGCGGCTGATTGATCCCCTGGCCGAGGTCGTCGAGAAACTGGATTGGGCTCACGCTCAGGGCGAACTTGGCTCCGTCGGTTTTATCGAGGTTGTAGGTGACCTGCCCGCTTGACGCGGTGATCGTGATCGGCCCGTCAGGGTCGAAGGTAATTCTTGTACTGCGGGGATTGTTTTCAAGGAATTTGACGCTGACACTCTGGATCGCGTTCATGTCTCTCCTCCTCCAGGATGGGTCCCGCCCAGCCTAGCCTAGCAGCGAACCGAGATTTTCCTCGCCGCATTCGGTCCGGGTGAGGCTGACTCCGGTCCAATTGAGGCTGACGCCGGTCCGATTGAGGCTGACGCCGGTCCGGTCGAGGCTGACGCCGGTCCAGTCGAGGCTGGCGCCGGTCAGGTTGAGGCCGGCGCCGGTCCGGTTGAGGCTGGCGCCGGTCCGGTCGAGGCTGGCGCTGCTCAGGATGAGGCGGGCGCTGCTCAGGATGGGGCGGACTCCCTTCCAGGTGAGGCGGACGCTGTTCCGACTGAGGGGCCACGGCTCCGGGGGAGGTGGACGCACTTCCGGTTAAGGCGGACGCCGCTTCAGATGAGGCGGGCGCTGCTCCGGCTGAGGGTGCCGCTGCTCCGGGAGAGGCGGACGCTACTCCGGGAGAGGTGGATGCTTCTTTACATGAGGCGGCCCCTTCTCAGGATGAGCCGGACGCCGCTCCGGATGAGGCGGACGCAGCTCCAGACGAGCCGGACGCCGCTCAGGATCCCCCCATCCTGGCGGCAGGCCATGCCACCGCCTTCCAATGGGCCGAATTCGCGACCACTCTGGCGTTGACGGCCGGCGGCTGGGTGGTGGCGGATTCCTACCGCGGCGTGCCTTGGATCACCGTGAGGAAGCTGTAATCGCCTTCGCGAGGTCTTGGCTCGTGGCCCCCAACGCGAGAGGGGATCAGATGAGCAGGTTCAATGAGAAGCCTGACTCCGGCCAGGTATCGCCTTCTAGTCTGCATCCCAGCGATCCCAAGGATCGGGCGGTAAGGAGGGAACCTTGGCGAGCACACGATCGAACGCTGCACGATCCCCCTGCCGGGCAAGGACTTCCAGGTAGTCCTCCGTCATCAGAGCCGACATCTTCTCCGCCACCGCCGTGCTGACAAGCTGGTTGATGGAGACCTTCTCTTTCTTGGCCAGATCCTTCAAATGACGGTGCAGCGAGTCGGGAAGGCGGATGCTGAGAGTTGCCATGTCAATCTCCAAGGATGTCGAGGAATGCTTTGGGTGTGATCACCTGAATCCCGAAGCGTTCCGCCGCCGCGAAGTCCTTGCCGTTGTAGGTGACGACATACCGTGCCTGAGAGGCGACGGCAAGCTCCAAGACCATGTCGTCTTTGGGGTCGGGCAGGCTCGGTCGCCAGAGGTAGAAGATCTTCTGCTGGTGAGCGACCGCACAGAGGAATCGAAGGACCGAGAGAACGTCGTCCTTGTCCAGATTCGTAACCCGCAGCAGCACATCCTCATACTCCAGCACCAGCGGCACCGAGATACAGATCTCGAACCGCCCTTTCTGTAGCAGGGAGACCAGCCGGAATGCCACACCCTCGCGAGAGCGAAACGCAGAGACGAGGACGTTGGTGTCGAGGACCACCCTCACTGCCGCCATGGTAGCACATACGGTATCATGGCGCAGGATGACCGGGCCTGCCATGGCCCAGATTCCGATGACCTTCCGAGGACGCTCTGCTTGCCGAATACCACCGCCGTCTCCACCCGGAGCGAGACGGAAATGAGGGGAGCCGCCGCGAGGCGCGGGGTCACCGTCGCCGTATTCTCACAGCGTAGCCGTCACCCACCTTCTTTTGAACTTCGACGGTCATCGGGGCCGCCGGATCGTTGAACGTGTCGCCTTTGCCGTAGGGCGCCCTCCAGAGGTCGGACGCGCGCTTGGAATACACCTTCACTGGCAGACAACCCGTCGCGACTGTCGCGTCGACACTGTAGATCAGCACGCCTTCGCCCATGGGGCGGCCTGTGCTCCTGTCGAGCACCGGCTCGGCCAGCTCGACGACGAACACCTTCGAAGGCCGGGGATCGCCGCCGACTGGAACGACCACCATCGACGTGCCATGGGGGGCTGACAATCGGCTCAGCGTGCCGGACCACTCGCCTTGCGCGAGAAATGTCTTTCGTTCCGGATCGAGCCACCCCATCTTGTGCCGGTGCCAACCGAAGAAGATGTTTCCTTGGAAAACTGACCCCGCGGCGGATCTCCCGCGCGTCCACCTCGGCGAAGCCCAGTTGCAGCCCTCGCGCGCCAGAGGTCCGCGGCTGTAGCGCGGCTCAGCGGCGTCACTTCGACACCCCGAGCCGCCGCGGCCTCAGCCGCCGCCTCTCCTTCGATCCTACCGCACAGCCATCCCACGGTACCGCCTGGCCATCTCAGCCCGCGCCGTCCCCGGCACCTACCAGCCGGCGAAGGGGGTGTAAGCTACGGCTGAGGAGGGCCTCATGAAGCGATTCACCATGAAAGACGGAGTGGCGCCCGGCTTCGACATCCTGGGCAGCAGCGAGCGGACGCAGGCGGCAACTCTGGAGCTCGCTCCCTACACCAGGACCGAGAACCGCCACGACAAGAGCGACCGCTGGGTCTTCGTCCTCGCCGGCTCCGGCAAGGCGGTGGTGGGCGGCGTCGACGCCAAGCTCGCTCCCGGCACTCTCCTGCTCATCGAGGCCGGTGAGCCGCACGAGCTCGACAACACCAGCGACGACCCGATGATCCTCCTCAACATCTACGGGCCGCCGGCGCACTTGCAGTAAGCTGAAGGCGTCTTTGAACCTCTACAGGGAGGCCGACATGTCTGGAAAGTTCGAGCTCAAGAAGGCGAGCGACGGTCAGTTCGTGTTCCACCTGAAGGCGGGCAACGGGCAGGTGATCCTGAGCAGCGAGCGGTACACGGAGAAGCGCGGCGCGGAGAACGGCATCGAGTCGGTGAAGAAGAACGCGCCGCACGACGAGCGCTTCGAGCGCAAGCAGTCGTCCAACGGCCACCCCTACTTCGTGCTCAAGGCGGCCAACGGGCAGGTCATCGGCAACAGCGAGATGTACAACTCGGAGTCGGCGCGCGAGAACGGCGTCGATTCGGTGAAGAAGAACGCTCCCGACGCGCCGACGTCAGACCTGACCTGAGGCTCAAGCCTCCTTCGACCGGCTGACCGAGCCGTACCAGAGATAGAGGCAGAGCCCGACGAAGAGGACGAGCGAGACGATCTGCGACGGCGAGTCGTTGTCGAAGAACGGCGTCTTGATCAACGACTCCTTGAACCACGGGAACAGGCGCAGGGCGGCGCCGAAAACGCCGCCCAGGGCGCCGCCGGCCATCAGGCCGGAGGCGATGATGACGCCGCGCTCGCGGATGCGGCCGCCCGCCGCGCCGCCCACCAGGTCCGCCCGCTTGCCGAGGTAGTGCGCCAGGAAGCCGCCCACCAGGGCCGGCGTGTTGAGCTCCAGCGGCAGATACATGCCGAGGGCGAAGATCAGCGCCGGCAAGCCGAGGATCTCCATGAGCAGCGCGATCGCGGCGCCGGTACCGAACAGGAAGTACGCCACCGGCTGGTGGCTCATGAAGCCCTCCACCAGCGCTTTCATGATCGACGCCTGCGGTGAAGCCAACACCACCCGGGTGTCTCCCGGCGCGGCTTCGCCGAACTGGAAGGTCTTGGCGAGCAGCACGATGGTCAGCGCCGCCGCGACCGCCGAGGCGATGACGCCCAGGAACTTCACCCGCTCCTGCGCCGCCGGCGTCGAGCCCAGCCAGTAGCCGGTCTTGAGGTCGGTGATCGTCTGCCCGGAGACCGACAGCGCCGTGCACACCATGCCGGCGATGGCCATGACGAAGAACATCCCGGTCGCGCCCGACAGGCCGAATTCGAGCAGCACCACCGAGGAGACGATGATGGTGAGCATCGTCATGCCCGAGACCGGATTGCGCGCCGTGGTGGCGATGGCGTTGGCGGCCACCGAGGCGAAGAAGAAGGAGAAGACCAGGGTGAGCGTCAACCCCACCATCGCCGCCAGGAACGAGGCGCCGGGGAGCCGGGTGAAGAACACGGCCGCGCCGAGGGTGCTCACGACGATGCCGATCAGGATCGTCATCATCGGCATGTCGCGGTCCGTGCGCTCCTGGCCTTCGTCCTCGCCGTGCTTGAACGCCTTGGCGGCGATCGCGAAGGAGCCGGCGACGATGCGCAGCGACTTGATGATGCCGAAGATGCCGGCGGTGGCGATGGCGCCTACGCCGATGAAGCGGACGTAGCCACGGAAGATCTGCGCCGCGGTCATCGTCCCGATCGCTCCCTTCCCGATGTACTCGGCCGCGAAGTCCGGGGAGTGCTGGCCGATCAGCGCGATGAGCGGCACCAGCACGAAGTTCGACAGCGCACCGCCGGCGCACAGGATCAACGACGAGCGCAGACCCATGACGTAGCCGAGGCCGAGGATGAACGAGATGGCGTCGAAGCCGACGGTCAGCCGGGCGCGCTCGGCGAGCATCTTCATCCCCGGGATGAACTGGAAGTTGAGCGTCTCCCTCCAGACCTGGAAGGTGGTGACGAAGAAGTCGTAGACCGCGGCGATGCCGGTCGCCTGGAGGAGGAGCGCAGCCTGCGATCCTCCTTTCTCGCCGGTGACCAGCACTTCTGTGATGGCCGTCGCTTCCGGAAACGGGAACTGGCCGTGCGTCTCGCGCACGAAGTAACGGCGCAGAGGGATCAGGAAGAGGACGCCGAGGCAGCCGCCGGCGAGCAGGATGAGGATCGTCTGCAGCGGGTGCGGATTCAGATTCAGGATGTAGAGCGCCGGCAGGGTGAAGATGGCGCCCGCCACCATGCCGCCCGAGGTGCCGCCGATGTTGGTGAGGATGACGTTCTCGAGCAGCGTCGAGCGGCGTTTGTAGGCGCGGGCGAGCCCGATCGCCAGGATGGAGATCGGGATCGACGCCTCCATGACCTGCCCGACCTTGAGCCCCGAATACGCCGAGGCGACGGTGAAGATGACGCACAGGAACACACCCCAGGCGACGGCGCGGAAGGAGGACTCGGGCACCTTCGCGGCGGCCGGAACGATGGGGGCATAGGTCTCGCCCGGGGCGAGCGGCTTGTAGGCGTTCTCCGGCAGAGACTTGGTGTCTTGAGCGGAAGCGTCCATCCGTCCTCCTGCAGGTCGGTCAGAAAAGGCGGAGGGAGCATACCGCAAGCGCGGTCAGGGAGTGAGGCCCCGCCACAAACCTTCGAGCTCTCGCACCTGCTCCAGCACCGCGCTCCGCTTGCCGCGCAGCTCGGCGGCGCTCCGTTTGCGGGTTCTGAGCAGGAGATAGGCGCGCGCCTCGCGCCAGAAGGTCTCGCGCTGCTCGTCGAAGAGGAGGGCGGCGTATCCGGCGAGCGGCGCGGCGAGGAGGACGGCCGGAGCGGCCCACCAGGAGCCGGTCCAGCGCACGGCGAGGAGAGCGGCGGCGGTCCAGGTGAGCGGAAAGAGGAGGACGGCGCCGAACAGCTTGTAGGTGGCGATCTGATCCGTGGATCCAGCCGCAAAGCGGGTGGCGAGGGCGCCGACCAGGCGGTAGGGAACCCAGTTGAGCAGCGTGCCGGCGGCCGCCAGCGGCAGGTGGATCAGCAGGCGGAGCAGGGCGACGAGGACGAAACGGACCACCGGCGAGGCGGGATAGGCCGCGGCGACCTGATCGTCGCGCAGGTGGAAGGCGTGCAGCAGGCGGTCGTAGGAGCGCACAGCGTCGGCCACCGCGGCGACGCGGTCGGGAAAGCGGCGCCGCAGCTCCTCCGCGCCCTCGATGACGGCGCGCTGGATAGGAAAGGCTTCCGCCAGAGCGCGCCGGCCGGGCAGCTCGACCTCGTCGCGGCCCCAGATCTCGGCGGCGCGAGCGATGAGGTGGGCGTCCTCCCAGGAGGCGTAGTTGAGGGTGACATTCTCCAGGGCATCGCCGACCCGCGCGGTCAAGGCGCGGACGGCGTCCGGATTGCCGATTCCGCCGGCGGCCAGCTCGGGCGCCGGATCGAGCGGCTCGCCGAGGCGCACCAGGACGCGCGAGCGGAAGGTCTCCTTGGCGTCGAAGGTGAAGCCGACCGGCAGGATCCGCGTGCCCAGGCCGGGGTGCGCCTGCTCGGCGCCGAGGACGATGCGGGCGATGCCGGTCTTGAGCGGTTGCAGCGCCGGCTCGCTGTGGCTCTTCCCCTCGGGAAAGAGGGCGAGGGCGCCGCCGGCGGCGAGCAGGTCGTGGCAACGGCGGAAGGTCGCCTCGTTCTGCGCCGTGTCCACCTTGTCCTGGTGGCGGTAGACCGGGATCGAGCCGGCGAGATTCGCGAACGGGCGGACGAGCGGGTTGCTCCACAGCGTGCTCTTCGCCAGGGTGCGCGGAAAGACCGGCAGCGCGCCGAGGAGGAGCACGGCGTCGATCAGCCCGTTGACATGGTTGGCCACCAGCACCAGGGGACGGCCGGGCGGCAGGTTGTCCAGGCCCACGATCTCGATGCCGCGGAAGAAAATGCGCAGGACGAGACGGAGAAAAGCCTGGAACAGGGCATCGAGGCGAGGTCTCACCGCCGCAACCGTGCCTCATCGAGGCGCAACTGTCAAATCGCTGTTTACGCACTCTGTGCTACCCTCCTCGGACGGCCTGGGAGGCCTGCTCAGGAGGAAACCATGGACACGCAGAAGTCGAAGCTCGACACGGCTGCCAACATCGCCATCATTCTGGTCTGCATCATCGCTGCCGGCATCCTCGTCCGGAACAACTTCTTCCCCCCGAAACCGGCCGGCGCGCCGCCGGAAGCCGCGAAGGGGGAGACGCTCGCCGAGCTGCGCGGCGTCGTCCCGGCCGGTAGCAACACGGCCCTGGTGATGGCGCTCTCGCCGACCTGCCACTTCTGCAACGACAGCATGCCGTTCTACAAGCAGCTCGTCGACAAGCGGAACGAGAGCAAGTCGACGGTGAAGGTGATCGCCGCCGTGCCGGCCGCCGAGGCGCAGGCCACGGAGCAGAAGAACCTCGCCGACCATGGCGTCCAGGCCGATGCGGTGGTCCACGTCGACTTCTCGAAGATCAAGGTGCCCGGCACGCCGACGCTGCTCCTGGTGGACAACCAGGGGAAGGTGCTCGACGTCTGGGTCGGCAAGCTCGATCCGTCGCGCGAAAAAGAAGTCCTGGCCAGGCTGTAGCGGTCGGTTTCGCCAGCGGCTGCCGGGGGTCGGGTCCGGCGCTTGCAAAGAGCGAGAGGCTCTCGATCGCTCGTGACATCCGACACCCATTCCGACCCGCCCGGCACCGGCCGCCTCGCCGGCTTGACGCTGCTCGCGCTCGGTATCGTCTACGGCGATATCGGCACGAGCCCGCTCTACGCCTTGCGCGAATGCTTCGGCGGCGCGCATCCGGTGCCGCCGACGCACGAGAACGTGCTCGGCATCCTGTCGCTCATCTTCTGGGTCCTGGTGCTGGTCGTCACCGTCAAGTACCAGGTGTACGTCCTGCGCGCCGACAACCGCGGCGAGGGTGGCATCCTCGCGCTCATGGCCCTGGTGCGCCACGCGGTGGAGGGGGTCCATCTCAAAATTTTCGTCGCCCTCGGCCTGTTCGGCGCCGCCCTCCTCTACGGCGACGGCATCATCACGCCGGCCATCTCGGTGCTCAGCGCGGTCGAAGGGCTGGAGGTGACCACGGCGGTGTTCCATCCGTACGTGGTGCCGATCACCATCGCCATCCTGGTCGGCCTGTTCCTTGTGCAGAGCCGCGGCACCGGCGGCATCGGCAAGGTCTTCGGACCGGTCATGGTGGTGTGGTTCGCCACCCTCGCGGCGCTCGGCGTCGCGGGCATCCTCACCCGGCCGGCGGTGCTGACGGCGGTCAATCCGCTCTACGCGGCCCGCTTCTTCGCCGCCAACGGGAGGCACGGCTTCCTGATCCTCGGCACCGTGTTCCTGGTCGCCACCGGCGGCGAAGCCCTCTATGCCGACATGGGCCACTTCGGGCGCGCGCCGATCCGCTTCGGCTGGTTCTCGCTGGTGGCGCCGGCCCTGGTGCTCAACTACTTCGGCCAGGGCGCGCTGTTGATCGGCAATCCGGAGGCGGCGAAGAACCCGTTCTACCTCCTGGCTCCCTCCTGGGCGCTCTATCCGCTGGTGGCGCTCGCCGCGCTGGCCACCGTCATCGCCTCGCAGGCGGTCATCTCGGGCGCCTTCTCGCTCACCCGGCAGGCGGTGCAGCTCGGCTTCCTGCCGCGGGTGAAGATCGTCCACACCTCGTGGTCCGAGATCGGCCAGATCTACGTGCCGAGCGTGAACTGGCTCCTGATGGCGTCGACTCTCGGCCTCGTCCTCGCCTTCCGCTCGTCGAGCAATCTGGCGGCGGCCTACGGCGTCGCGGTGACGACGACGATGATGATCACCACGGTGCTCGCCGGCGTGGCGGCGCGGCGGCTGTGGGGCTGGCCGCGGTGGGCGGTCGCCGCGGTGACCGCGACGTTCCTCGTGGTGGACCTCGCGTTCTTCGGCGCCAACATGGTGAAGATCCACCAGGGCGGCTGGTTCCCGCTCGCCGTCGGCGCCTTCGTCTACACCCTGATGGCGACCTGGAAGAAGGGACGGGACATCCTCGGCGAGCGCCTGGAGGAGAGCGCCCTCCCGTTCACCAAGCTCGTGGCGAGCATCCGGCCCGAACATCCGCACCGCGTTCCCGGCACGGCGATCTTCATGTCGCGCTACTCCGGCGTGACGCCGCCGGCGTTGTTGCACAACCTCAAGCACAATCAGGTGCTGCACCGGCAGGTGGTGCTGCTGACCGTGGTGACGGAGGAGATCCCGCAGGTGCCGGCAGAGGATCGGATCGAGCTCCAGGACGTGGGCAACGGTTTCTACCAGGTGACCGCCCGCTTCGGCTTCATGGACTACCCGGGGGTGCCCGAGATGCTGGACGGCCTGCGCGCGCTCGGGCTGGAGCTCGACCCGATGCGCACCAGCTTTTTTCTCGGCCGCGAGACGCTGATCCCCAGCAAACGCCCGGGCATGGCGATCTGGCGCGAGAAGCTCTTCGCGGTGATGAGCCGCAACTCGCTGCGGCCGACCGACTTCTTCCGCATCCCGGCGAACCGGGTGGTGGAGCTGGGGGTGCAGGTGGAGCTGTAACTCCGCCGGGCCGGTCCCATGGTAAAGTCCCCCGTCCCCTGCTAGATCATCCAATCGATCGAGATCCGCGTGTCCCACAACCCTCATTCCGCTCCCCTCGACCGCCGCCGCGTCGCCGGCCTCTCCCTCCTCGCCCTCGGCGTCGTCTACGGCGACATCGGCACCAGCCCGCTCTACTCGATGCGCGAATGCTTCGAGGGGATCCACGCCGTGCCCCCCACCCACGCCAACGTGCTCGGCGTGCTGTCGCTGATCTTCTGGGCGCTGGTGATCGTGGTCACGGTCAAATACCACGTCTACGTGCTGCGCGCCGACAACAACGGCGAAGGGGGCATCCTGGCGCTGATGGCGCTGGTCCGCCCGGTGGTGCACGGGCGCGGGCGCTGGATCCTCGTCGGTCTCGGGCTGTTCGGCGCGGCGCTGCTCTACGGCGACGGCATCATCACGCCGGCCATCTCGGTGCTCTCCGCCGTCGAGGGTCTGGAGGTGGCGACCGCGGTGTTCAGCCCGTACGTGGTGCCGATCACCATCGGCATCCTGATCGGCCTGTTCCTCATCCAGCGCCGCGGCACCGGCGGCGTCGGCGCCGTCTTCGGGCCGGTGATGCTGGTGTGGTTCTCGACCCTGGCGGTGCTCGGCGTCTCGGGGATCATCCACCAGCCGTCGGTGCTGGCGGCGGTCAATCCGCTCTACGCGGTGCGCTTCTTCCTGGCCAACGGGATGCACGGCTTCCTCGTCCTCGGCTCGGTGTTCCTGGTGGCGACCGGCGGCGAGGCGCTCTATGCGGACATGGGCCACTTCGGCGAGCTGCCGATCCAGATCGACTGGTTCTCGTTCGTCGCGCCGTCGCTCCTGCTCAACTACTTCGGGCAGGGCGCGCTGCTGATCCAGCATGCGGAGGCGGCGAAGAACCCGTTCTACCTGCTGGCTCCCGGCTGGGCGCTCTATCCGCTGGTGGTGCTCTCCACCATGGCCACCGTCATCGCCTCGCAGGCGATCATCTCGGGCGCCTTCTCGCTGACCCGCCAGGCGGTGCAGCTCGGCTACCTGCCGCGCCTCGACATCATCCACACCTCCTCGTCGGAGGTCGGACAGATCTACATTCCGGGGGTCAACTGGGCCTTGATGGTCTCCACCATCATCCTGGTGCTCGGCTTCCGCTCGTCGACCAACCTGGCGGCGGCCTACGGCATCGCGGTGACCATGACGATGTTGATCACCACCCTGCTCGCCTTCGTCGTCGCCTGGCGGCGCTGGAAGTGGCCGCTGTGGGCGGCGGTTTCGGTGACCGTCCTCTTCCTCGTCGTCGACCTGGCGTTCTTCGGCGCCAACATGGTGAAGATCCGGCAGGGCGGCTGGTTCCCGCTGGTCGTCGGCGCCTTCGTCTACCTGTTGATGTCGACCTGGAAGCGGGGCCGGCACATCCTCGCCGACCGCCTGCGGCAGGACGCCTTCCCGTTCGCGCAGTTCGTCGCCACGGTGCGGCCGGACAGCCCGCCGCGGGTGCCCGGCACCGCCGTCTTCATGGCCCGCGACTCCGAGGCGACGCCGGCCGCCCTGCTGCACAACCTGAAGCACAACAAGGTGCTGCACGAGCAGGTGGTCCTGCTCACCGTGATCACCGAGGAGATCCCGCAGGTGCCCAAGGAGCGGCGGATCGAGATCACGGACATGACCAAGGGATGCTACAAGGTGATCGCCCGCTACGGCTTCATGCAGTATCCCGGCGTGCCCGACGTGCTGGACAGCCTGCGCGCCAAGGGGCTTGATCTGGACCTCATGCGCACCAGCTTCTTCTTGAGCCGCGAGACGCTCATCCCGAGCAAACGCCCGGGCATGGCGCTGTGGCGCGAGAAGCTGTTCGCCCTGATGAGCCGCAACGCTCTCCGCCCGACCGACTTCTTCCGCATCCCCGTCAACCGCGTGGTCGAGCTGGGGATGCAGGTGAAGCTGTAGCCGGCCGGCTCCTCAGTGGGTGGTGCCCATCAGCCCGCGGATGGGTTTGACCAGCGCGATGGCGATGAGAGTGAACAGCATGCAGACGCCGGTGACGGCGCCGAAGAGCTGCGGCAACGGGTAGGTCTCGAAAAGGCCCGCCACACGCCCGCCCAGATAGTTGCCGAGCGAGCTGGCGAGGAACCACACCCCCATCATCTGGCTGACCACCCGGGCCGGCGACAGCTTGGTCATCGTCGAGAGGCCCACCGGGCTGAGGCAGAGCTCGCCGATCGTGTGCAGCAGATAGACGGTGAGCAGCCAGAGCGGCGTCACCCGCTGCGCCGCCGGTCCGGAGGCGAGCGCTGCTCCGACCATCACCAGGAAGCCGGCGCCCACGAAGAAGAGACCGTAAGCGAACTTGGCAGGAGTCGACGGCTCGCGGTGCCGGCGGCCGAGGGCCACCCAGATCCAGGCGAACACCGGGGCCAGCATCCAGAGGAAGGCGGAGTTGACGGACTGGAACCAGGACGAGGGGTAGGAGAAACCGAAGATCGTGGTCCTGGTGAAGCGGTCGGCGAACAGGGTCAGGGTCGAGCCGGCCTGCTCGAAGGCCGACCAGAACAGCGTCGCGAAGAGGAAGAAGATCACGATGGCCCAGAGCTGCTTGCGCTCCTGGGAGGTCCAGCCCGGCCGCGTGAACAGGAAGACGAAGTAGACCGGGGGCACCAGCAGCAGGCCGTATCCGGCGTACTTCGCCACCGCTTCCATGTTGATGTTGATCACGCCGCCGAGACCGAGCAGCGCCAAGCCGCCGAGCAGCACGGCGGCGCAGCCGGCGACGATCCCGAACATCCGGCGGTCACGGCTGCGGGCGGCTGCATCCGCGCTCGCCGGCACGAGGCCGGCGGTCCCCAGGTGGCGCCCGCCGAAGACGTACTGGATGAGCCCCAGCGTCATGCCCACCGCCGCGGCGGCGAATCCCCAGTGCCAACTGTTGACCGGATTGAAACCGTGGCTCTCCAGGAACGCCTTGAAGGTCTGGCTCTGAGCGAGAAAACCGCAGACCAGGGGAGCGGCGAAAGCGCCGATGTTGATGCCCATGTAGAAGATCGAGAAACCGGCGTCGCGGCGCTCGTCTTCGGTCGCGTAGAGGGCGCCCACCATGGTGCTGATGTTCGGCTTGAGCAGCCCGGTGCCGGCGACGATGAGAGCCAGCCCGAGGAAGAAGAACGGCAGGCCGTGAATGGTCAGGCTGAGATGGCCGCAGGCGATGATGATGCCCCCGACCAGCACGGCCCTCCGCTGGCCGATGAGGCGGTCGGCGATCCAGCCGCCGGGCAGGGCGGTGAGATAGACCATGGAGGTGTACAGGCCATAGATCGGACCCGCCTTGGCGGCGCTCCAGCCCAGCCCTCCTTCCACGACCGCCGCGGTCATGAAGAGGAGGAGGATGGCCCGCATGCCGTAGTAGCTGAACCGTTCCCACATCTCGGTGAAGAAGAGGGTCGACAGGCCGCGGGGATGGCCGAAGAAGCCGGTGGTCGGCGCGTTGGCCGGGCTCGCGGGAGGTGTTGCGGACGGGTTCGTGGCCATGAAAAGGCTCTCTCCTTCAACGTCGGGCTCGGTTTGTGCGGCAGCTTACCATTGCTCTGGGCCTTGCCGAGCAAGCGGAGTGCCACCGGAGGGGGGAACGCGGCTCATAACCCAAAGTAGGGGAGGGGCTTGCCCCCTCCCGGGCGGGCGGAAAGGTCCGCCTTCTCCTCCGAATCCTCCGCCCACACGGGAGGGGGCAAGCCCCT
>DATARD010000222.1:0-3219 GCA_036264355.1 Thermoanaerobaculia bacterium | reverse complement strand
CGGCTACTTCATCGTCAGCGACGGCAAGTCAACGAACCCGTACCGCTTCCGCGTCCGACCGCCGTCCTTCTGCAATCTTCAGGCGCTGCGTCGGATGACCAAAGGCCACCTGGTGGCCGACGTGGTGGCGCTGATCGGGTCGCTGGACGTGGTTCTGGGCGAGGTCGACCGGTGATCGACTCCTTCGTCATCCCGCTCCTGAAGATCGTCATCGTCCTGAACGCCACGCTGGTGGGCGTCACCTATATGGTGCTGCTCGAGCGCAAGGTGATTGCGTGGGCGCAGTCGCGGCTCGGCCCGATGCGGGTCGGTCCCTACGGCATCCTGCAGCCGGTGGCCGACGCCATCAAGCTGATGCTGAAGGAAGACATCACGCCGGTGCTCGCTGACAAGTGGGTGTTCACGGCGGCGCCGGTGATTTCGATGGTGCCGGCGCTGATCGTCTACGCGGTGATTCCATTCGGGCCGACGGTCAATCTGTTCGGGCGCCAGGTCACGCTCTACATCACCGACATCAACGTCGGCCTGCTCTACATCGTGTCGGTGGCGTCGGTGGGCGTCTACGGGATCATCCTCGCGGGCTACGCCTCGAACAGCAAGTTCCCGCTGCTCGCCAGCCTGCGCGCCTCGGCGCAGCTCATCTCCTACGAAGTGGCGGTGACCCTGACGCTGGTCAGCATCATCCTGATGGCCGGCTCGCTCAGCATGGTGAGCATCGTTCGCGCCCAGGAGAGCTCGCATCTCTGGTACGCGTTCGTGCAGCCGTTCGCCTTCGGCATCTTCATCATCGGCAGCCTGGCCGAGACCAACCGCGCGCCGTTCGACATGCCGGAAGCGGAGCAGGAGCTGACCGGCGGGTTCCACACCGAGTACAGCGGCATGCGCTTCGCGCTCTTCTTCCTGGCCGAGTACGCGAACATGATCGTCGTTTCGTCGGTGGCGACGACGCTGTTCCTGGGCGGGTGGCTGAGGCCGTTCCCGACGTGGGAGTGGCTCGGCTTCCTGGACATCATCCCGAGCTGGACCTGGTTTCTCATCAAGTCGTTCCTGTTCCTGTACTTCTTCGTCTGGATCCGGGCGACGCTGCCGCGCTACCGCTACGACCAGCTGATGCGTCTGGGCTGGAAGGTGCTGATCCCGCTGGCGATCATCAACCTGGTGGCGACCGGCATCGTGAAGGTGTTGATCTCCTAATGGGCGAAGCGATCGCGTTTTATTTCATCTCGGCGTGCATCCTCGGGTTCGCGGTGCTGGTGATCAGCACCCGGGACACGGTGCACAGCGTGCTGTTCCTGGTGCTGGACTTCCTGTTCGTGGCGGCGCTTTACGTGCTGCTGGGGGCGCAGTTCCTGGCGGCAATCCAGATTCTGGTCTACGCCGGCGGCATCGTCGTTCTGTACCTGTTCGTGGTGATGCTGGTGAATTTGAAGCGTTCGCCGGAGGCGCACGCGGATCCGCATCGCAAGACCAAGCTCGGGTTCGGGCTCGGGGCGGCGGTGCTGGCGGAGCTGGCGCTGCTGGCGGTGCGATCGTCGGAGATGCCGGTGAGGCCCGTGGTCCAGGCCGCGGCGGTGCCGGTCACCGGCAACACCGAGGTGGTCGGCTGGATGCTCTACACCAGCTACCTGATTCCGTTCGAGATCGCGTCGATGCTGCTGCTGGTGGCGATGATCGGCGCAATCGTGCTGGCGAAACGCGAGCTGTAAGCCATGCCAATTTCATGGTCGTGATCACTCCGACTCACTACATGCTGTTGTCGGCGGCGCTGTTCATCATCGGTGTCATCGGGGTGATGGTGCGGCGCAACATCATCATCATCTTCATGTCGATCGAGCTGATGCTCAACGCCGTGAACATCAACCTGGTCGCCTATTCAGCGCAGCTGCAGAACGCCGTCGGCCAGGTGTTCGCCATCTTCATCATCGCGGTGGCGGCGGCGGAGGCGGCGGTCGGGCTCGGTATCATCCTGGCGTTCTACCGCAACAAGGAAACGATCAACATCGACGAGATGAACCTCATGAGGTGGTAAGCAGGAAGGGCAGGACGGGCGGGACAGGCAGGACGCGTTCTGCCCATCCGGCCCCTCCCGCCTGTCCCGCCCCCTTGCTATGCGATATATCTGGTTAATTCCGCTTCTCCCCGGTATCGGGGCCGCGATCAACGGCCTGCTGGGCATTCGCGCGTTTTCACGCAAAACCGCCGGCATGGTCGCCTGCACGATGATGGCGGCGGCACTGGGCCTGGCGCTGTTCGCGTTCTGGCAGCTGATCGGGCTGCCGGCCGAGGCGCGCGCCTACGACTACACCGCCTTCGACTGGATTCCGCGCATTCCGCTCCAGACCACCAACGGCATCGGCCTGTTCCAGGTGAGCTGGGGCTTCCGGCTCGATCCGCTGTCCGGGATGATGATTCTGATCATCACCGGCATCGGCACGCTGATCCACGTGTACTCGACGGCGTACATGGCGGACGAACCGCGTGGCGGCGTGGCGCGCTTCTTCTGCTACCTGAACCTGTTCTGCTTCTTCATGCTGATGCTGGTGCTGGGCAACAACTTCCTGGTCATGTTCGTCGGCTGGGAAGGGGTCGGCCTGTGTTCCTACCTGCTGATCGGCTACTGGTACGAGAAGAAAAGCGCCGGCGACGCCGGCAAGAAAGCCTTCATCACCAACCGCGTCGGCGACTGGGGCTTCGTCCTCGGCATCTTCCTGATCTACATGACCTTCGGCACCCTCGATTTCCGTGCGGTGCAGAACGCGGCCTCGGCGATGCCGTTCGAGACCGTGCACTTCGGCGTGCTGTCGTTCATCTGCCTCTTCCTGTTCGTCGGCGCCACCGGCAAGAGCGCGCAGATTCCGCTCTATGTCTGGCTACCTGACGCGATGGAAGGGCCGACGCCAGTCTCGGCGCTGATCCACGCGGCGACGATGGTCACGGCAGGCGTATACATGATCGGCCGCAACGCGGTGCTGTTCTCGCACGCGCCGCAAGTGATGACGATCGTCGCCATCGTCGGCGTGCTGACGGCGCTGATGGCGGCGTCGATCGGCCTGGTGCAATACGACATCAAGAAAGTCCTGGCCTACTCGACGGTGTCGCAGCTTGGCTACATGTTCACGGCGATGGGCGTCGGCGCCTTCTCCGCCGGCGCGTTCCACCTGATGACGCACGCCTTCTTCAAGGCGCTCCTCTTCCTCGGCAGCGGTTCGGTCATCCACG
>DATARD010000363.1:0-21611 GCA_036264355.1 Thermoanaerobaculia bacterium | reverse complement strand
ATCCTCGCCGGCGCCCTGATCTGGGCGTTCGGCTGGAATTGGGCCGATCCGGTCGCTTCGGTGCTGATCTCCCTGCTGATCATCTATTCGGCCTGGGACCTGCTGCGCGAGACGGTCGACGTCCTGATGGAAGGCGCGCCCGGCCACATCGACGTCGATGAGGTGCGCGGCACCCTCTGTGGCATTTCCGGCGTGGTGGCCGTCCACGACCTCCACGTGTGGACGATCACCAGCGGCATGGAGTGCCTCTCGGCGCACGTGGTGGTGGAGGACGAGGCCATCGCCTGCTCCATGCTCGCGCAGGTCCGCTCGACCCTCCACGACCGGTTCGGCCTCGACCATCTGACGATCCAGGTCGAGCCCATGGCGTTCGAGGAGCATGGCGTGCACGCTTGATGCTGGATGAAGCCGGAATGAATTGTCCGTCATTCCGGTTTTCATCCTGGTTGCATGCTAAAATCTCTATCCAAGCTCAACCGTGGTCCTTGGCCTGACCGGCGCCAATGCGCTGGAGTGTTCCGCGGAGGAATCTTCATGCGTTCTCCAAGTGCTTTTGCCTTCTCGATCCTTGCCGGTCTCCTCGCCGCGGGTGCCACTCCTGCCGCCGCCGTCCCCTTGAAGACCATCCCGGTCAAGACGCCGGCGCAGTTGCAGGCGGCGTTCGGCAGTGTGCCGGACGGCGGCTTCATCGACATGGCGCCGGGGATCTATCCGGCGCCGGCCAAGGGGTTCAACATCGCCAACCCGCGCAAAGGGTTCACCCTCCGTGCGGTGGGCGGGCTCGTCACGCTCGACGGGCAGGGCAAGGTGGCGATCTTCCACTACAAGAACGGCGACCGGTCGAAGGGCAAGCCGGTGACGTTCCAGGGGATCACCTTCCGCAATGGCGTCTCGGTGACTGAAGGGGACTCGGGCGGCGTCTCTCTCAATGCCGCGGAAGCGCGCTTCGTCAACTGCACCTTCGCGAACAACAAGGCGACCGGCAAGACGACGGGGGGCGGCGCGGTACGCCTCTACCTCAACAGCGCGGCGACCTTCGTGAACAGCAGCTTCAGCGGCAATTCGTCGGGCAACCGCGGCGGCGCGGTGGAGGTCGTCTTTTCCACCTTGACCGTCCAGGGCGGATCCTTCACCGACAACCATGTCAACCTGCCGAATCATCAGAGCACGTCGCCCGGCGGCGGGATCTACGCTCTGGATTCGACGGTGACCGTCTCCGACGCCCGTTTCGAGCGCAATGAGGCGGGTTGGACGGGCGGCGCGATCTATGCTTTCGGCCATTGGACGGACCCGGTGACGACGCCGCGGTCGCTGGTGACGATCACCCGTTCGACCTTCCTGGCCAACCGCGCGATTCCGAATGTGTGCTGCATATCCTCCTCGTCGACGACGGGGGGCGCGGTGCACGTCGAGGACCAGTCGACGCTCCGGGTGTTCGGCTCGCAGTTCTTCGACAACGCGGCGGACAACGGCGGCGCCCTCGAAGGCTACCGGGCGGTCATCGAGGTCACCGGCTCCATGTTCATCGGCAACCACACGCCGCTGGTGGCCGGCCGCCTGGGCACCGGCGGGTCGATTTCCGTCTCCTCCAACGACTCCTCGACGGATGGCGCGGTGAACCGCCGGCCCGCGAGCCTCACGGTCACCGATTCGTTGCTCCAGGGCGGCGTGGCGCCGCCCGCGACGCCGGCCAACGCCGGCGGCTGTCTGGCGGCCGAAGGGGACTGGAGCCGCCTCTACGGCCTCAACGGCGTCGCCGCGATGGGAACCGCGGCCGACAACCGGGCGCCGGTCGGGCTGCACCGCGTGACGTTCGCCGACTGCAACGTCGCGGCGTCGGCGGCGGGTGGCGGCCTGGGCGGCGCCATCTCGGTCTCGACGGTCGACCTGCAGATGGACGATTCGCTGGTCTTCGATTCCGATGCGGCCGGCACGCCGATCGGCAGCGGCGGGGCTCTGGCGCTGCAGCGCGAGTCGAATGCCGTGATCACCGGCTCCACCTTCGCCCACAACACGGCGCAACAGTCGGGGGGCGCTCTCTTCCTGGCCGGCTCGACGGCTCAGGTGTCCGGCTGCCGGTTCTTCCGCAACGCG
Source organism: Thermoanaerobaculia bacterium (assembly GCA_036264355.1). Taxonomy (GTDB): domain Bacteria; phylum Acidobacteriota; class Thermoanaerobaculia; order Multivoradales; family UBA5704; genus UBA5704. The sequence continues at coordinate 19,517 of DATARD010000363.1, read as the reverse complement.
GTGAGCGGAATCGGCAACCAGGCACGGGGTTCCTCCATCTATGCCATCCCGCAGCTCGGAGCGCTGCCGCCGCGCGACGTCGGCGGCCTGGTGTCGGCATCGGTGTTCAGCGAAGACGTCGGCATTCCGCTCTGGGACGTCGATCCGGCGAACGGTCCGTTCAACGAGATGCGCTATGACAACAACCAGCTCTACGCCAACTCGTTCGGCAGCGCGACCTACTTCAACAGCTCGGCCGCCCAGGGGGGCGCCGACATCGCGACGCTCAACAACCTGTTGATCTTCCATCCGGGCCGCCCGGCCCTGGACAAGGGGAACGGCAACTCGCCCCTCTTCAGCCTGCCGCAGTTGGGGACTCTCCTGGCCTCGCCGCCGAGCCTCGGCATCGGAGCTCCCACCGCGACCGCCACGTTCATGGCCTACGCGTGGAGCGGCGGGTTCGCCTCGCTGAGCGGGCAGCCGTTGACCAGCAAGGCGGGCCTCCTGCCGGTGATCGCGGCCGGCGTCCAGACCCTCTCGGTCAACGGCTCGCAGGTCGCGACGGCGCAGGTCACCGCCACGCCCAGCACCCTCCACCGCCGCAACGACCTCTGAAGCAAGGCCAATTTGGCAGGCAAGACAGGCCGCGAGGTGTCCTTGGAATCGCTTTCCGAGGACACACGGGGTCTTTCGTGGCCGGGCAAGCTTCTTGCTAAACAGACCGGTGGGGAGGGATTGATCTCATGAAGAAACACCCGGTATCTGATCGTAGTCTGCAGCATTTTCTCTCCGGGGCCTCTTCGCGCGCGGAGAGGCAGTCGATCGTCGCCCATCTGCTGCACGGCTGTACCGCCTGCGCGGCCGCCGTGAGCACCACGCTGCATCCGGAGGTCCCGGACGGCGCCTATGACGCCATTTTCGACCGGCTGGCGGAGGAGCTCTCGCCGGCCTCGCCGGGCACGTTGCTGGCGTTCGCGAAGCATCTGCCGGTTCCGGCTCCCTCCGGCCCGCTTGCCGCGGGCCGGGTTGCGGCGCACAGTCGCCGGTGACCCCGGCGTAAGATTGCGCTACGATGCTCTCTGCGAGCCCTCCCCCGGGCCGCGGAGACATCGTATGGCTCATCTCGTTCTCAACGACGTTGCCCCCGAAGTGATCGAAGCGCTGCGCCTGCGGTCCGATCCTCACCGCCGGCCCATCGAGGAAGAAGCGAAGACGGTTCTCGAGGAGGCCCTGGGCCTCTCGCACGGTCGCTCTCTGCGCGTCGCCCAGGGAATCCGCTCCGAGCTGGCCGCTCCCGCCGTCGACAGCGCCAGGCTTCTGCGCGAGGGGCGCGAGGGCCACGAGAAGAGATGACTGTCAAGCGCTACATCGTCGACGCCAGCGTGGCGGCGCGGTGGTACTTTCCGGAGTCCCTGGCCGAGCACGCCGACGCCCTGTTACAGCAGCGGAGCGAGATCCTCGCGCCGGACATTCTCCCCGTCGAGCTCGCCCAGCTCGTCTGGAAGCGTGCCCGGAGCGGCGAGATCGACGAAGCCATGGCGCACCGCATCGTGGCCGAGCTGCGCCGGGTTCCCCTGGAGCTCAAGCCGACGTCGGAGCTGGTCTCCGCCGCCTTGCCGCTCGCCTTGCACCATGGGCTTACCCTGATCGACGCGTTCTACATCGCCCTCGCCATGCAGTCCGGCTGCCTCTTCGTCACCGCCGACCGCTGGCTCTACGACACCCTGCGCGCCGGCCCCCTGGCCGAGCACGCGCTGTGGCTCGGCGATCTGGCGTAACTTAGGCGGGCCGCTCTCCGCGGAACCGCCGGCGCATCCCCAGGAACAGCGCCGCGATCACCACGAAAATGAAGACGCTGGCCTCCGGTCCCATGGGGCCGCCGGTCAGCCAGGCGGGTCCATGGAACGCTGAGTCGAGCAGATGGCCCGGGATGGGCTGTCCGCGATTGCCCGTGTTCGGGCCGCCGAACACGAACATGGAGCCGAAGTTGTAGGTGAAGTGCCAGCCGATCGCGAACCAGACGCTGCCGGTCCGCCGGATGGAGACGCAGAAGAACAGGCCGATGAGCGCCACGCTGGCAAAATCCATCCACGTCTCCATCGGCTTCTGGAAGTAGTGGAGGGCGCCGAAAAGGAGCGAGAGGAGCACCGCCGCGGGCCAGAAGCCGAGCCCGCGCGTCAAAGTTGCCAGCGGATAGCCGCGGAAGTAGATCTCTTCAAAGAGACCGATGAAGAGGAACGCCAAGGCCCACAGGGCCGTCGAGCCGAGGGCTGCGGCACCGTGGATCGCCAGGCCCGACACCGTGTAGCCACCGGCCAGCGCCATCATCCCGATCACCGCCCCGATCGACAGGAGGCCCCAGAGGGCGCCCTCCCAGAACAGCTTGCCAAACGCGGTCCGAAGCGGCACGCCATACGCCGCGAAAGGCCGCTTCTCGATCCGCCCCAGGATCGCCGTCGCCAGCAGAGCGAAAACGAGCTGAGCCGCTTCGCCGCCGAGGATGAGACCCGGGGTCCACGGCGGGTTGTCCGGAATGCTCAGTACCCGCTGGAGCACCAGAAACAACAGGCCGCCCATCAGGTTGAACAGGACGAGATAGATCAGCAGTCCCCAGCCGGCGCGAAGCCCCTGCGGATCGAGAAAGAGTTTGCGGAGGGTGGTCATGTGCCCGGACTACGGACGCGGGGCGGGACGGGTTTCGCTTTACTCTGAAGCGATCGCCAAGTCCTGAACCTCAAGATCGATGGTGTCGCGCCGCCTCTTGTCGTGGCGAACGGCGCCCGTGACGATGACGAGGCGGTCGAGCGACGCTTTGGCCAGATCGGACAGGGCCTGTGGAAAAGAGCAGCGGACGACCGTTTTTGTCTCTGCCCCCCGGATTAGGAATGTCCTTCTGTCGAGGTCGATCTCCCGGAGGACGCCCTTGTATGTTGCCCGCCTGTCTTCCACCAGCAGCTCCAAGGCTCGATCGAGGCGCTTCTTCGTGCCTCGCGTCAATGTCACCGGGCCGAGCCCCGGGACTCTACGTCCCGATAGGGAGACGCTGTCGACGGAGCTTCGCTTTCCGGGAGCCAGGGACTTGACCGCGCCGAGAAGGACTTTCCTCTTCGCAGGCTCGGGGAAACGCTCGCTGAGCCACTGTTCGTTGCCGTCACGAACCGCCCAGGAAGCGACCTCCAGGTATTCGGCCAAAGCGCCGCTTGCCGCTCTTTGGCTTTCGGTGAGATCAGGATGCTCTCTCTCTTCGAAACCATTGGGCAGTCGCAAGCCGAGCCTCACGCTGCCCGCTTGTAAGGCAACCAGTTGCAGATCGCAAGCCTCCTGCAGATCCTTTGTCGGGCGGGTCGACAAGCTCCCCTGGAGATTGATTTCCGCGATGGCTTGCACCCCCTTCCGCACGACATCCAGGTAGGATGCGAGCAGGCTGCTGGGTGCGTTCTGGGCTTCGATCCCATCTCCCTCGATGGACAGCCAGACATCGGCTCGAAGCTCTTGAAGGAAAGCCAGTCCGACCGTCTCGTCGATCTGGCGCCTGAGATCCTCGATCTGATCGACCGGACCTTCCGCCATCACCGAGTAGAGGATCGGATTCTGGGGTGCGATGTCCCGGCCAAGGATGAGCAAGACCTCGTAGAGACGGGTCAACTGCTCCACCATCTGCTGAAGATCTTCTTCTTGGCTCATAAATCCACTCTCAGCAGCCCCTTTCGCGTAGCCGGCCGCCCCCTCACTTGAGAGAAGAACTCAACCTGTTTCTGGAGCTCCTCGCTTCCATCTCGCACGATGAACAGGTCGAAGTCAAACTTCTTCTTGACCTGCCGTTTCGAGATGACATTGTAGACGTACGGACTGAGACCCGGTGCTGCGTGCAGAGTGTCGCTCACAATGACGATGAGGTCGATGTCTGCGGGCTCCGCCTTGTCTGTGACGAAGCTGCCATCGATGATAAGGGCGCGGATTGCACCGATCTCTTCAACCCTGTCGACATACTCGACAAGCTGCCGGTAGAGCCGCAATCGCCTGTCCGAGGTCCGGAATCGCGCGAAACGCTCTTTGATCTCGTCCATGGTACACAGATGGACTCCCGGCGGGAGCACCCCTCCTGCATCATAGTCCGGAATGGGCATTGGTTTCGTGACCGTATCCTTGGGTCCAAGGATTCTATCCCAAGAACCGGCAACGAAGGTGCCTCTCTAGGGCCGGATCACCACTTTCAGCGCTTCTTTCCGCATCATGCTGCGCAGGGCGTCTTCCAGCTCCTCCAGGGGGCGCTCGGCGGAGAGGAGCTCGGCCGATTGGACGGCGCCGCCGGCGAGGAGCTCGAGAGCGCTCTGGAAGGTGGCCGGGCGGTGGTGGTAGGCGCCTTTGACGGTCAGCTCGGAATAATGGAGGCGGTGGGTGTCGAGCGGTATCACCGTTCCGGGACGGCAGCCTCCGAAAAGGAGGACGGTGCCGCCGGGGCGGGCGGAGGCGAGGGCGTCTTCCCAGGCGACCGGCGAGCCGGTCGCCTCGATGGCGAGGTCGAAGCCGTCGCCCTGGCCGGCGTGGCGGCGCAGGCGCGGCGCCTCGCCGCCGTCGCGGCCGACGAGAACGGCTTCGGCCGCTCCCATCCGCCGCGCCGAGTCGAGCCGCTGCGGGTTCGGGTCCGCCAGCACCACGTGGTGCCCGCGCCCGGCGAGAAGGTTGACGAAGAGCAGGCCGATGGGGCCGCCGCCGTAGACCACGGTGTCGGAGGGGCGATCGAGCGGAGAGACTTCCAGACCGTGCAATACGCAGGCGAGCGGCTCCGCCAGCGCGGCCACCTCGAAGGGCACGCCGTCCGGGATGGCGTAGGTGCTCACCGCCGCGAAGCGGCGCGGGACGAGGATGAACTCCGCGAAGGCGCCGTTCAGGTAGCACAGGTTGGCGCAGAGGTTCTCCCGCCCGCGCTGGCACCACTCGCAGGTGCCGCAGGGCGCGGAGTTCGCCACCACCACGCGGTCGCCCAGGGACCAGCGGTCCTGCTCCGGGCCGGACGCCGGTCCGATCGAGACAATCGTGCCGGCCATTTCGTGGCCGAACGGCGTCGGCGCGTGGAGCATCCGTGGGTGGCCGCCGCGGCGCAGCACCTTGACGTCGGTGCCGCAGGTGGTGGCGGCGCCGATGCGCACCAGGATCTCGCCCGGTCCGGGCTCCGGCACCGCGACGCGGCGCAGCTCCACCCGCTCCGGCCCGAGCAGGAAGACAGTCCGTTGCCGGGCCGGCACGGCGTCCGCGATCAATGACGTCACGCCGGCTCCGGATCGGGGGCGAGCAGCACTTTGAGCGCCTGTCTCTGGCGCGCCAGATCCACCGCCTCGGCGCAGCGCGAGAGAGGGAGATGATGGGTGATCAGCGGCCTGGGATCGAGGCGGTGCTCGACGAGGAGATGCCAAATCTCGCGCTGCTCGGCGAGCGAGCCGGAGTACGTCGCGACCAGCTTCCGCTCGGACTTGAAGAAGCGGTTGAGATCGAACGCCGCCCGGCCGCCCGAGCCCTCGCTGGAATGGGCGAACAGCACCGCCGTGCCGCCCTCGCGCGACAGAGTGAGCGCCGCCTCCAGCGGACCTGGCCCTCCCACCGTATCGAAGACGACGTCTTGTGCCTGGTCCATCGCCTGACCCGGCGCCGCCGCGGCGTCGGCGCCGAGATGGAGGGCGAGGTTACGGCGGTCTTCCAGCGGATCGACGACCGCCACCCGCACCGACGGAAACAACGCCTTGAGGACCAGGAGATGGAGCAGGCCCATGCTCCCCGCGCCGAGGACGGCGACCGCCGGTGACTCATCCGCCGCGGCGAGCTCGGCGATTTCCGGGAGACGCGAGTGACGGATGCCGCGCAACACGCAGGCCGCCGGCTCGAGGAAGACCGCGGCTTCGTCGGACAGGTGCTCCGGCAGCACGAACGTGGCCAGCCGCACGGCGCGCGCGCCGACCAGGATGTGCTCGCTGAAGCCGCCCGGCGTGAGGAGGCTCTCGCGGAACACCGGGCAGAGCGTCTCGGAGCCGCGCCGGCAGAGAGTGCACTCGCCGCAGGCCACGTGATGGGGCACCACCACCCGGTCGCCCGGCGCAATGCCGCTCTCCGCGACCCCTTGGCCGACAACCTCGACGGTCCCCACGACCTCGTGCCCGAGCACGGTTCCCGGCGCGGCTGTGCCGTGGCTCAGCTTGTAGAGGTCGGTGCCGCACAGGCCGGCTTGGCGCAGCCGCAGCCGGATCTCGCCGGGGCCGGGCTGCGGCACCGGCCGCGTCTCCAGGCGCACCGACCCGCCGCCGGTACACGCGGCCACGATCGTCCCGGTCCTGCTGGTCGTGCTGGTCATTCTGGTGATTACCGCGGCGCCCATCGCAGCCGAATCGTAGTGGCAGAGGGGGAGGCCCGCAAGCGGCCTGCCGCTTTCGTTGTCCATTCCCCCTCTCCCGGTGAGGCGATTCCGGAAAACTATCGGCTCCATTCTTGCGTATAGTTCTTAGTCATGACGCGACGGAGGAGTGTACGGAAGCCACGCCGGGTGCAGGTCCAGTTCTGGCGCCGGGGAGAGCTGCAAGCCTATCCCGGCTATACCACGAACATTTCGACCACCGGCATGTTCCTCGCGACCACCGGGCCGCAGCCGCCGGGCACCCGCCTGCGGATCGAGGTCATGGACGGCCATCACGGCTTCATCGTGGAAGGGTTGGTGGTGCACGCGCGCAAGGTCCGCGGCGACATGATGCGGCTGACCCATCCGGGCATGGGGATCCGTTTCCTCGGTGTGGCGGAGCTGGTGCGGGAGCTGATTCCCGTGCTGCCGGGTGAGACTGAAGAGATTCCGGAGGAAGAGCGGCTGTGGGGAGAGGAGGGGAGCCCGTCGATGTCCGCGGTATCGGCGGCGTCGGCGGCGTCGGCGGCATCGCCGTCGCCGGCATCGGCCACCAAGCCGGTCCGGCTCGGGGCGCCGCCGCCCGAGCCGCCGGCCGCCACGCCTCCCGTGCGTCCGGTCACCAAGCCGGTGGACTCGGCCGGCTCGTTCACCGTCCAGTTCCTCGGCCCGGCCGAATTCATCCATGTCTTCGAGCGCGACATCGTCAACGGCGGCTTGTTCGTCTCCACCCGCTACCCCGGCCGCTTGCAGGAAGTCATCAACGTGGAGCTGCTGCCGCCGCTGCCGCACGCCGAGCCGGTCTTCTTCCGCGCCCGTGTCGTCCAGCGCTTCGAGCCGCACGGCAAAGATTTCGGCCCCAACCTGCTCTCCGGAATGGGCGTCGAGATCCTCGATCTGCCGGCGCTCCTCACCCGGCTGCTGCCGGTCGTCGAGCGCGCCAGGAGGTCCTAGATTCCCGGGACCGGGAAGGCCGGCGCGTCTCCGCCGGTTCTCACTCTCATGAGACACGGACCCAGGCGTCCGCGGACGCTTGGCGTACAATAGACTTCGATTCAAGGTCTCGAATCAAACAAGGAGGTGTGATTTGCCATACAGCGAGTTGATGGTCAAGCCGATGCGCGAAGAGCTCACGAGCGCTGGCGTCAAGGAATTGCGGACCGCAGCGGACGTCGATGCCTTCATGGCGGACAAGACCGGCACGGCGATGCTGGTGGTCAACTCCGTCTGCGGCTGTGCCGCCGGCATGGCCCGCCCCGGGATCCGCCTGGCTCTCGCCAACGAGCGCCGGCCCGACCGCGTGGTCACCGTCTTCGCCGGCCAGGATCTCGAAGCCACCGCCCGCGCGCGCGGGTACATGCAGGAGATCCCGCCGAGCAGCCCGTCGATCGCCTTTTTCAAGGACGGCGAGCTGGTCTACTTCATGCCGCGCCATCGCATCGAAGGGCGCGACGCCAATGCCGTGGCGGGCGATCTGAAGGCCGTCTTCAACGACCACTGCCCGGTGCCGGTCACGGCTTGACCCGGGAGACACCGGAGACACCATGGGGACCTTCCATCAGGGGATGAGCGAGTGGCACGGCATCACCGTGGTCGTCGACACCGACGGGCCGGAGGTCTTCGTGGGCCGCTGTCACGACGTCAACGACCAGGGCGTCTTCCTGCATGACGTGGACTTCCACTGCGACGGCGACAACGGCCGCTCCAAGGAGGACTACGTCAAGCGCGCCGCGCAGCTCGGTGTGTGGAAGAAGCACGACCACCTGCGCATCCCCAACGAGCGGGTGGTCTCGATCCGCCGTCTGGGCGAATTCTGACCGGACCCTCACCCTCCGGGTTGCAGCCAAGGCCGGGGGTGAGGGCTCAGCCTTTCAATCAACCTTCATCAAGGCTTGCAGGAACAGGGCCGAGGGGACGATCAACGGCCGGGTCTCGTGGCTGGAGGCCGTCTCGTCGAGCACGTCGCCGAAGGCGTGGCGGGCGGCGTCGCGCAGCACCTCCGGGCCCGGGCGTCCGATCATCCGGTTGGTCGGGAGCGACCGCTGGCCGATGACCTCGGCGGTGAACGCCGACGCGAAGATCTCGGCGGCGACCGCCGGCTCGCCTTCGAGGTCACCGGAGTAGGCGTTCCACAAGCTCCCTTCGACGACATTGAACAGCGAGCTGGCGCCGTTCGCGTGCTGCACGTGCAGATCGACCGACTGGCGGAGCGCGACGGCGACCGCCAGGAAGTCGACGAGCCGCAGCTCGGACCTCCTGCGCCGGCTCGCGGCGTTGACGAGCGAGAAGCGGATCTCGGCGCTCAGGCGCTCGCGATCGTTGGACCGGGTCGGAGAGAAGCGCAGGCACGGGTGGAGACCGGACGGCAGGGGGAAGTCGGCACCGTCGGGCAACAGGACGAGGATCGGGAGGTTGGGACGCAGCGCCTTGACGCCAGCGAGCAGCTCGAGGGTTCGTACATCCGCCGTCAGGCGGTCGAGAACCAGAAGAGCCGCCGGTTCCGTCGGCAGGGCGTGGATCGCTTCCTCGGCACGAGCGTAGCGTGAAAAGACCACATCTCCCAGACGGTGTCCGGAGGGAAATCCTTTCGCGTCCTGCGAGACCACCAGAACGTGCGGCATCGAGGTCCTCCCAGTGAAATCTACATTGACTGCAACCTGCTGGACCGGGCAGACGCGCCCGAGAAGAACTTACCCCATGGAGATTACGATCCGCCTTACGAAGAGGTTGCAGAGCGGTGCTAAGATCCCGCCGGAAGGGGAGGGTCAGCCATGAATTGGATCGTTCTCGGAGCCTTGTTGGCCGCCGCCTCGGTCGCCGCGGGAGCCTTCGGCGCGCACGCCCTGGCGGCGCGCCTGGCGCCACATGAGCTCGGCCTGTGGGACACGGCGGCGCGGTATCTGATGTACGGCGCGCTGTCGCTCGTCCTCGCCGGCCTCTTCGCGCGCCAGGGAGCCGGCCGCGGTGTCGGAGCGTCGGGCGCGTTGAGCGGGGCCGGCTGGTGCCTCTTCCTCGGCAGCGTCATCTTCAGCGGCACCGTCTTCGCGCTCGCCCTGGGCAGCCCGCGCTGGTTCGGCGCCATCACCCCCATCGGCGGCGTGCTGCTGATCGTCGGCTTCCTGCTCTTCGCCTTCGCGGCCTTCCCCCGCTCTTAAGGAGACCCCCATGTCGAATGCGATCTTTCCCCTCGCCGCCCCGGTGAACGAGCCGGTCCGCTCGTACGCCGCCGGATCGGCTGAGAAGAAGTCCCTGAAAAAGAAGCTGGACGCCACCGCGTCCACCCAGATCGAGATCCCGCTCATCATCGGCGGCAAGGAAGTGCGCACCGGTGACACCGGCACGTGCGTCTGCCCGCACGACCACGGCCACGTCCTCGCCACCTACCACCAGGCCGGCGCCGAGCACGTGGCCGCCGCGGCCGACGCGGCGAAGAAAGCCTGGCACGACTGGTCCGAGCTGAGCTGGGAAGACCGCGCCGCCGTCTTCCTGCGCGCCGCCGACCTCCTCGCCGGCCCGTGGCGCGACGCCCTCAACGCCGCCACCATGCTCAACCAGTCGAAGACCGTCTTCCAGGCCGAGATCGACTCCGCCTGCGAGCTGATCGACTTCTGGCGCTTCAACCCCTGGTTCATGCGCCAGCTCTACTCCGAGCAGCCCATCTCGTCGCCGGGCATGTGGAACCGGGTCGAATACCGGCCGCTCGAAGGCTTCGTCTTCGCCGTCTCGCCGTTCAACTTCACCTCGATCGGCGGCAACCTGGCGGGCGCCCCGGCGCTGCTCGGCAACTCGGTGCTCTGGAAGCCGGCCTCGACTGCCGTCCTCTCCGCCTACGTCATCATGCAGATCCTCCAGGCGGCCGGCCTGCCCGACGGCGTCATCAACTTCCTCCCCGGCAAGGCGAGCCGCGTCGGCGATCCGGTGCTCGACCACCCCGACTTCGCCGGCATCCACTTCACCGGCTCCACCGAGGTCTTCCACCGCATCTGGAAAACCATCGGCGACAACATCGCCAAATACCGCACCTATCCGCGCATCGTCGGCGAGACCGGCGGCAAGAACTTCGTCTTCGCCCACCCCTCGGCGGACGTCGAGTCCTACGTCGCCGCCCTGGTCCGCGGCTCGTTCGAATACCAGGGGCAGAAGTGCTCCGCCGGCTCGCGCGCCTACATCCCGAAGAGCCTCTGGCCGCGCGTCAAGGAGCGCCTGGTCGACGAAGTGAACGCGATCAAGATGGGCACTCCGGTCGACTTCCGCAACTTCGTCGCCGCGGTCATCGACGAGTCCTCCTTCAACCGCATCATGGGCTACATCGACTTCGCAAAAAACTCGAACGAAGCCGAGATCCTGGCCGGCGGCAAGGGCGACAAGAGCAAGGGTTATTTCGTCGCGCCCACCGTGGTCGAAACCACCAACCCGCACTTCAAGCTGATGCAGGAAGAGATCTTCGGTCCGGTGCTCACCGCCTACGTCTACGACGACGCCGACATCGAAGCGACCCTCGGCCTGGTCGACACCACGAGCCCCTACGCGCTCACCGGCGCCATCTTCGCGGAAGACCGCAAGGTGATCGATCACCTCACGCGCCGTCTGCGCCACTCCTCCGGGAACTTCTACATCAACGACAAGCCCACCGGAGCCGTGGTCGGCCAGCAACCCTTCGGAGGAGCCCGCGCCTCCGGCACCAACGACAAGGCCGGCTCCATGGCCAACCTCCTGCGCTGGACCTCACAGCGGTCGATCAAGGAAAACTTCGTCCCGCCGAAGGATTTCCGGTATCCGTTCCTGAGTGAGGAGTAGGGGCTGCTGACAGCCCGTTGTGGAGGTTCAACGGCCCATTGTGGAGGTTTCAACGGCGCATTGTCGAGCTTCAACGGCCCGTTGTGGAGGTTCAACGGCGCATTGTCGAGCTTCAACGGCGCGTTGTGGAGCTTCAACGGCGCATTGTCGAGCTTCAACGGCGCGTTGTGGAGGTCGAACGGCCCGTTGTGGAGGTCGAACGGCTCGTTGTGGAGGTCGAACGGCTCGTTGTGGAGGTTGAACGGCTCGTTGTCGAGGTCGAACGGCTCGTTGTGGAGGTCGAACGGCCCGTCACGGAACCTGGCGGAAGCGTCCGAGCAAGACCTTCGTCCAGGCAAGCGCGGAGATGACAAAGACCGCCAGCCCGCCGATGAACCACTGGTTGTGCAACCGGACCGGCTGTGCTTCGTTCGCGCGGACCACCAGCCAGTGCACGTAGCAGAGAAACACGACGAGCATCCCGCCGAATCGAACGGTGTGCAGGCGAAGAAAGGACACGGTCTCCTCGCGCCGTTCGGGAGCCAGCCAGTACTCGCGGTTGGGTACATTGATCCTCGCGTTCGGGCTGCCGAGAGCAAGAGTCGTCAAACCGACGATGAACAGCGGAAGCCCGACGACGAACGCGAGCATGAAGCGGATGTAGGCATCGCGCGGCATGAACGAGTCAGCGGTGCCCGAGGCGCCGAAGTGAGAGGCGACGAGGGCGGGCAAGGAGTCGCTCGTCATCCACACGAACGCGGCCGCGCAGGCGACGAGGAGACCGAACATCAGGAAGGTTTGACTGCGCTGCATGTGTCAAGGCTACAACAACCCCCGCAAATCCTCGATCGCCGTGCGGAGGTACTGTTCGGCGACGTTGCTGATCACGGAGCGCAGCTCGGTGGGCTCGTCCAGGTGGTCGAGATCGACGTCGGGGTCGATTTCGCTGAGGGAAGGCGCGATGCTGGCGGCGCCGCGCACGAGCCCTTGATGGACCTTCTCCAGGATGCCGATCCAGGCGGGCAGCTCGCGCCGCACGGCGGCCAGACTCTCCTTCTGCCCGGCGCGTCCGGTGCGCCGGTGCTTTTCTCTCTCCGGTGACGTCATCGGTTCCCCTCCGCGAGGAGGGTAGTGCCGCCGGGACGGGCCCGGTTTTCCGGCCGCCCAACCGTGAACGGGGATCGATCCTCCGGCAATTTCTTCGCGTTTCGCGGTCTCATCGTCCCTCGTTGTCACAAAAAAGCGCCTTGCGGCAACTCTATGTATAGAGAGGTAGGAAGGAGGTTCTATGGCCGGGACGAATCCCCCGTTGCTTGGTCTGGCGTTGCGATGTGCTTGCGAGGCTTTTGGCTGGACGCAGAAGGAGCTGGCGGCGGCCAACCACATCTCGCAGAGCACGGTGTCGGAGTACATCTCGGGAGTGTTGGAGCTGACGCTCGAACGCTTCGAGGAGCTGATCACGAAGAAGGGCGGCGGAGCCGACGACGTGCAGAACGCCATCGCCGCGGCGCGCCTGATCCACCGGTCGCCGCCCGCGCCGGCCACGCCGGTCGATCCGACGCCGGAGGAGCGCCGTGTCATCGACCGGGCGACCGGCCGCGTAATGCACCGGCTGGGTGCCGAATTCAAGGAGAGGCTGGTCGCCGAAGTCCGCCTGGCGCATGCCGATGCCGATCGTGCGGAGGCGGAGGCGCTGTGGCGCCGTCTCGCTCCGCGTCCGGTCGCCGAGCGCCGCCGGCTGGTGGAGAAAGTGGCCACGTTCCAGGTCTGGGCGCTGGCGGTACGGCTGTGCGCCAAGTCGGAAGACATGGCTCCCGGCTGCGCGGTCGAGGCTCTGGAACTGGCCGAGCTTGCCCGGTTGGTCGCCCGCCTCGCCGTCGTGCCGGAGATCTGGCGCCCTTGCCTGGAAGGCTATACGGTCGTCTTCATCGCGAATGCCCACCGAGTCGGCGGCCGGCTCAATCCGGCTGAAGCCGCCTTCTCCGAAGCTCTGGAGCTGCTGAAGAAGGGCACCCCAGGTGAGCCAGGTCTCCTCGACGAAGGCCGGGTGCTCGATCTGGAGGCGTCTTTGCGCCGCGATCAGCGGCGGTTCGACGAGGCGCTGAGCCTGCATGAGCGAGCGTTGGCAGTCACGCCCATGGAAGAGTCCGGCTACATCCTTCTGAATCAAGCTTTTACGTTCGAGCAGAGTGGTGACTACGAGCAGGCAATTTCGACCCTGACCGAAGCGGCGCCTCGTGTAGATGGAACGCGCGAGCCGCGCCTTCTTTGTGTCTTGCTATTCAATCGAGCGGTTTCCCTTTGCCATCTTGACCGGTCGGAGGAAGCGGAGAGTCTTTTGCCCGAGGTGCGTTCTCTAACACGAACGTTGAAGAAAGAATCGGATCGTATTCGGCTACGTTGGTTAGAAGGAAAGGTCGCTGCCGGCAGAATCTGTTCGGTTGAGGCGATCCCGGCTCTTGAAGAGGTGCGCCAGTGGTTCGCCGCCAAGGACAATCCCTACGACACCGCTTTGGCCACTCTGGAGCTGGCGACCCTCTATCTGGAGGAAGCGCACTCCGCGAAGGTCAAAGAATTGGTGCGGGAGATGGCCCCAATCTTCGAGGAGCAGAAGATCCACCGCGAAGCTCTCGCCGCCCTGATTCTGTTCCGCGACGCTGCCCTGCAAGAGACGGCGACCGCCGCTCTGGCCCGACGGCTCGTGCGCTACCTCACCGAGGCACGCCATGATCCCGAGCGGCGGTTTGAAGGGTGACAGTCTTCAGCCCTGCGGCGAGCAACCGTGCGGGTCTAGGCCACAACCCGCATCGGCTTGAGGCACGACCGTTGGAGCAGGCTGCGGCGAGCAGCCGTGCGGATCGATGATGCAGCCCGCATCGATCCCCCACAGACCGGTGAGCAGGCTCCAGATCTGTGTGAAGACGTCCGGCTTGGGCTGGTGAGTCCGCGGACTACCGGCCCAGGAGGGCGATGCCAGCAGCAGAATGCCAAGGATCAGGGCGAAAGAGAAGCGGGTGGTGCGGGCCATGACGAGGCTCCTTTCAGAGGAAGCGCTCCGGCTTCGGCCTTGAGCGGCCGTGCGGGCCTCTTCCCAAGCACATAGTGCCCGATGTAAGGTGAATTTGTTCGCCCAAACATCACCCCGATTCAGGGAAAGGAGACACAACTGTGACCGACAAGCACGACAGGGAGGTGATCCGGCTCACCGTCACGCTGCTGCGCGCGCTGCCCAATTGGGACCGGGAGACAATCTACCGGCAGTCCGGCGTCTACCCGAGCCAGCTCTCCGGCTACGAGTCCGGGAAGGTGGTTCCGCGGCGCAGGAACCTCGGCCGGATCAGCACCGCCGTGAAGGTGAAGCCGCATCTGCTGGCGCAGATGCAGTCGTTCCTCGCGGAGCTGCTGACCGCCTGGAAAGACGGCGACGGCGCTTCGCCGTCTGCGCCGCCCGGGGGTGAGGTCCACTGGGGAGCCGAGATCCTCGGCCAGGAGGCTGCGCGAGCCCGCGCCGAGATCGCCCTGCTGGTCAAGCGGCGCCTCGATCGGGAGAGCTCCTGAGACCGCTTGCGGGCGCCCCTGATCCTGCTCTACATTGCCGGGGCATGAGCCACAAACAGCGAATCTCCATTCTCCTCGCGGCTTTCGGCCTCTGTGCCGCCGCCGTGTCCGTGGCCGCTCAGCCCCTTCCGATGCACTGGACCGTGGGCGGAGTCGAGCGCGATGCGCTGGTCTTCGCTCCCGCGGCGAGCGCCGCCGGCGGGAAGGTGCCGGTGGTGTTCGCGTTCCATGGCCATGGCGGCCACGTGCAGGGGGTGTCGCGCACCATGGGCTTCCAGAATCGTTGGCCCCAGGCTCTCGTCGTCTACATGCAAGGGCTCCCCACGCCGTCGCCCATCGATCCGCGCGGGAGGTTCCCCGGCTGGCAGCGCGAGGTGGGCCAGTCCGGAGACCGGGACCTCAAGTTCTTCGACGCCGTGCTGGCGACGCTCAAGCAGAAATATCCGGTCGACGAGCACCGCATCTACGCCACCGGTTTCTCGAACGGCGCTTTTTTCACCTATCTGCTCTGGGCGACGCGGGGATCGACGTTCGCGGCGTTCGCGCCGTGTGCCGGGCTGCTCGGGCCGGCGTTGCACCTGACCGTGCCGCGGCCGGTCCTCCAGATCGATGGCAAGAACGACCGGCTCGTCCATCTGGACGACGCGGTCAAGACGGTCGACGCGGTGCGCGCGCTCGACGGCACCTCGGCCACCGGCGAGCCCTGCGGCGACGGTTGCACGCGCTACACCTCGACGAAGAAAACGCCGGTGCTGTTCATCGTGCATCCCGGCGGCCACGTCTTTCCGCAGTGGGCGTCAGACAGGATCGTGGAGTTTTTCCAGACTCACTCCCTCACCGGGGGATGACAGGAAAGGCCGGATCACCCGCATCAGCTCGTCGGGAGCGCTGTAGTTGGGAGCGTGCCCCTTGCCCGGAATGACGCGGACGGCGCCCGCTCCGAGCTCGCGGGCCACCTCCTCGGCCCAGGGCTGCGGCGCGACGGCGTCCCGTTCTCCACGCACCACGAGGCTGGGAGCCTTGATCCGCGGCAGCTTCTCCTCGATCCGGTCCGCGAGCACGAGGTCCATCTCCTCGAAGAGCCGCCGGAAGCCCTCCCGGCCGTAGGCTCGTCCCACCAGCAGGAGGAGCGACGGGCGTTCGGCGGCGCCGTCTTTCAGGAGACGGGGCAGCTCGCGGCCGAGCGTGCGGGCCGCGGGATCGACCGTCGGACCGACCAGGATCAGGCGATCGATCCGTTCCGGATGGCGGACGGCCAGCTCCGCGATGACCTGACAACCCATGGAGTTGCCGAGGAAGGCCGCGCGGTCGATCCCGAGCCTGTCCATCCAGATGCGGAGCGATTCGGCGAGCCCGTGGATCGAGAGCGGCTTTGGGGGATTGTCGCTGCGGCCGTGGCCGGGCAGGTCCGGCGCGTAGACGGTGTGCTCCGCCGCCAGGCGCTTCGCGATCGGCACCATGTAGCTGCTCGACATTCCATAGCCGTGGACGAGTATCACCGGCGGACCATCGCTGATCGGGCTCCGGGATGTCCGGGCAAAAATCCTGAGACCCTCCACGCAGGACCAGACGCCGCGCAGGCGGCCCTTCGGCTCGCTCAATGGGTCTCTTTCGGCGTCTCTTTGGCCGCGTCCCGGGCGGCGCGGATCTTCTCGTCGAAGAGCTTGATTCCGTCCGGCGCCGGCAGGCCCGCCGCCGCGGCACGGCGGACGACCTCGTCGCTGGGCACGCCGGCGGCGATCCAGGTGTTCACCAGCCCGAGGGCTTTCAGCGTGACGCGCACGCGTTTCTTGAGATCGTCGAGAGGCACTGGCGCCGCGTGGCCCGAGATCGCGAAACCTTTGTCCGGCAGCTCCTTTTCGAGCACCGTCAGATTGCGCAGAAATCCCACCGGATCATCGCCGGGAACCAGATACGGAAAGCTATCGTTCGGAAAGTAATCGTCGCCCATGTGCACCACGCCGGACTTCGGAAAGATCACCACCAGATCGCCGTCCGTATGGCCGGGCAGCGGAACCAGGTGCACGTCCTCGCCGTTGATGTGGATCGAAACCGGCGTCTCCACCGTCACCGACGGCAGACCGGCCGCCGGACGGATCGGGAGCGTCTGATCGAACAGCTCGTGCGGCGCCGCGAGCGCGAGCCGCGCCTTGGGCGAGGAGATCACCGTCGCCTCGGCGGAAAAACCGGCATTGCCGCCGGTGTGATCCTCATGCACGTGGGTATTGATCACATAACGGATTTTCCCGCCGGGCGCCGCCTTGGCCAGAGCGGCGCGCACCTTGGGAACGAGAGGCGCATAGCCGCTGTCGACCAGCAGAACGCCGTCCGGCCCGACCGAAGCCGCCTGCGTGCAGCCGGCGCCGGTGATCACCCACACCGCGCCATGCACCGGTTTCGCCGTGACCTGGATCTCGTCGATCCGCCCGAGCAGCGTGCGATAGCCGGGCAAGGCGCGGGTGGCGGCGAAGACCGGGTCTGTCTGCGAGAAGAACACGATGCCGGGCTCTTCCATCTCCTCGAACAACCGGGTGAGGTCGGCGAGCGCCGCCGCGGTATCCGCGGCAGTGCCCGCCATCGCCTCGGCCCGCGCCAGCTCGTACAGTGTGCCGGCCCGGTTCACACTGCCCTTCGGAGCCACCTCCAGAGCCGAGCGCAGGGCGGCCGCATACCCCTTGGCATCCCCTTTGGCCTTGGCGGCCCGCGCCTTGCCGTAGCGCTCCCAGTAGGCGTCGCTTTCCTGGGCGTGGAGACCCGAGGCCAGCAACAAGACACAGGCCAGGGCTGACCAGGCGGCGGCGGAGCGGAAGACTCTCATGAGAAGACTATATCCCCCGGGCGACCGGGTGAGGCTTCAGAGGTTCGGCTTGCCGGCGGGGATGGTCTCGACGTCCGACGGATCGAGGGTTTCCTGGACCGGGCCGGACACGCTGGCGAGCGGGCCTGGGGTGTGAGACTTCAGATCGGCTTGCGGCGGGCTCACCTGCAGCCGGTTGTGGACGTTCTTGATGCCGGGAAGACTGTTCACGTCCTGCTCCGCCATCTGCTTCTCGCGATGACTGGGGACGGTTCCTTCGAGCGTCACCTCGCCGTGCTCGACCCGGACGCTGATGTCGCTGGCGTCGACGTGGTCATGGTGGACGATGCCCTCGCGGGCTTCGTCATGAATCCGCTCGTTGGAGCGCTGATAGGCGTGGTCGGCCATGGTCTTCCTCCCTGGTTGCCCTTCCTGATTGCGAAGTAGCAAGAAGGGTGCCGTGGACGGAGCCCTCTGCTTCAGCCCCAGCCCAAAAGCTGGAGCCCCGCCGCCAGCACCTCCGCCAGATGCAAGGCCCTCCGGCCGGTCGTCTGCGCGATCTGGGTGCGGCAACTGAAGCCGTCGGCGAGGATCACGTCGTCCGGACCGGCGGCGCGGATCGCCGGGAGGAGGGCGCGTTCTCCTACGGCGAGGGAGATGTCGTAGTGGTGCTGCGAGAAGCCGAAGGCTCCGGCCATGCCGCAGCAGCCTTCCAGGATGCGCGCGTCGAGTCCGGCGCGGCTGATCAGCGCGCGGTCGGCGGCGAAGCCCATCACGGCGTGGTGGTGGCAGTGCGGCTGGATCAGCGCGCGTCGATCGAGATGGCATGCGAAGGCGGGGGCGTCGCGGACCAACAGCTCGGCGAGGGTGACGGTCTGGGCGGCGAGGCGGCGGGCGTCGCCGTCGGCGGGGAAGAGCTGCAACAGCTCATCGCGGAAGACCGCGGCACAGCTCGGCTCCAGGACCACCAGCGG
Organism: Thermoanaerobaculia bacterium; assembly: GCA_036264355.1. Classification (GTDB taxonomy): domain Bacteria; phylum Acidobacteriota; class Thermoanaerobaculia; order Multivoradales; family UBA5704; genus UBA5704. Next base: position 1,051 of record DATARD010000363.1, on the reverse strand, counting down.
GACGCCGGCGCGGATCTCGGGGCGCAGGGCATCGAGGATTTGGCGGAGCTGGCGGCGGGCGAGATCGAGCATGCCGAAGTCGTAGAGCGGCCGGCCACAGCAGAGCACCTTGCGGGGGATCGTCACGCGGAATCCGGCCGCTGTGAGGACCTCCAGCGCGGCGACTCCGATCTCCGGATGGAAGTAGTTGGTGAAGGTGTCGGGCCAGAGGAGGACGGTTTTGCCGGTTCCACCCGCATCCTGGTCTGTTTTTTCCGCCTTGAACCGGCTCCGGAAGGTCCGCGGCGCCAGCGCGGGGAGCGCTCGGCCGGGCGCGATACCTGCCAGTCTCTTCAGGATGCCGGCGAGGCCCGGGCTCTGCGTGAGCGCGTTGACCAGGCCCGGCGCCTGCGCGCCGAGGCGCGCCCACCAGGGGGAGAGGCCCATTGCGTAGGCCTGGACCGGCCGCAGCCGGCCTTGATAGAAGTGGGACAGAAACTCCGCCTTGTACGTCGCCATGTCGACGCCGGCCGGGCAGTCGACCTTGCAGCCTTTGCATGCCAGGCAGAGGTCGAGCGCCTCGCGGACCTCCGTGCTCCGCCAGCCGTCGCGGATCGTCTCGCCGTTGAGCATCTCGAACAGCAGGCGCGCCCGGCCGCGGGTGGAATGGCGCTCGTCGTGCGTCACCCGCCAGCTCGGACACATGACGCCGCTCTCCTCGCGACGGCATTTGCCGACTCCGACGCAACGCAGCGCGGCGCGCGAGAAGCGGCCCTCGTCGTCGGGGAAGCGAAACGCCGTGACCGGCTCGGCGAGCGGCTGGGCCAGACGCAGATCGGCATCGAGCGGCCGGGGATCGACGACCTTGCCCGGATTCATCCGGTTCGCCGGGTCCCAGACCGCCTTGAAAGCGCGGAAGGCGTCGACCAGCTCCGCGCCGAACATCCGGGACAGCAGCTCGCCGCGCGCCTGGCCGTCGCCGTGCTCGCCGGAGAGCGAGCCGCCATGGGCGACCACGAGGTCCGCCGCCTCTTCCATGAACGAGCGGTAGCGGCGGACGCCGCCGGGAGTC
>DATARD010000130.1:0-5416 GCA_036264355.1 Thermoanaerobaculia bacterium | reverse complement strand
ACCAGAATCCGGTGCGCCGGGAACCTCTCCGGCGAATACGAATCTGCTCCCCGGTCTCTTCAGGGAGAAATTTAGTCCCACTCCCCGCCGCTACTCGCTTTCCGAAGGGCACTTACCTCCGACTGCGGAATCGCTGGCTTCCGCAGACACTCCCTCAGGCCAGATCGCGGAGGATCAGCGTGACGTCCCGTTCGCCTTCCTGGCCGCGGACCCTGAGCTCGATCCGCGTTCCCGGGGCGCCGAGGAGAAGCCGGCGGGCGTCGGCGAGGGTGAGATCCTTCCCGGATTTGCCGTCGAACGAGAGAATCACGTCCCCCGTCCGCAGGCCGGCCTCGGCGCCGGGACCGCCGGCGACCACGTCCATCACCGCGAAGCCGTTCGCCCCAGGGCTGTGGTTGAGCCAGAGGCCGGAACGGTCCCAGACGTCCGCCAGGCCGGAATTCGCGGTGGCCTCGAAGAGCAGGCGCTGCTGCGAGTAGTCGAACGTCACCGTGAAGCGCTTGAGCAGGCCGCCTCCGACGTTGCCGGCCTGATAGAGGTTGTTGAACGAGCCTTTCTCGCTGACCACGATGTCCAGCCTATACAACGCGCCAGGCGCCGCGGTGTTTCACACCTACTCGCTCATCAGGATCGCGACCGGGCGCAGCGGCTTCACGTTCTCGCAGAGGATCTTGATCGTCGAGGTGATGGGCACGGCGAGCACCATGCCCCAGGGTCCCCACAGCCAGCCCCAGAAGATCAGGGAAAGGAGGACGAGCAGCGGGCTCAGGTCGAGGCTCGTCCCCATCATCCGCGGCTCCACCATGTTGCCCATGCCGAACTGGATGATCCCGCTGAGCGCCGCCACGAAGAGGGCCCAGCCGGTCGAATCGAACTGGATCAGCATGAAGATCGCGGGGAGCAGCACCGACACGATCGCGCCCACCTGCGGGATGAAGTGGGCGAGGAAAGTCACGAATCCCCAGAGCAGCGGGAAGTCGACGTGGCAGATCCACATCAGGAGGGTCACCAGGGTGGCGGTCATCAGGTTGATCAGGGTCTTCATCATCAGGTACTTCCGCACCTGGTGCTCGATGTTGTGCATCACCTCGCCGAGGCGCTCGGCCTGGTCCGCGAACGCCTTGGAGAGCTTCAGCGGAAAGCTCTCATGGCCGATCAGCAGGAAGACCAGGTAGAGGATGACCAGGACGAGAGCGTCGACGATACCCAGGAACGAGCCGACGCCCGAGGCCAGGTAGCCGCTCACCGACGAGACGTCCACCGCCTGGTCCCAGTTCAAGCCCTGGATCTCCTTCGCGAGCCAGGGGGCGCTGGTTTTCACCCGGTTGGTGAGGCTGGCCTGCAGCGTCACCAGGCGCGCCTGATAACGGGGGAGCTCGGCCTTGAACGACTTGCCGCTCGAATAGACGATCGAGGCGAAGCCGAACAGCGTTCCCGAGACCAGCAGGAGGACGATGATGATCGCGACCGCTCCCGGGACTTTCCGCTGGCGCAGCGCGCTCACCAGGGGAGAAAAGATCATCGACAGGAAGAAGGCCACGACCAGCGGCAGCAGGATCGAGGAGAGCAGATGCAGCAGGAAACCCACCGCGAAGAAGGTGAGGGCGGCGAGAAAAACCACGACAAGCTGCATTTCACGCATGGCATGAGCCTCTCGGTTCCCTGAAGGCACAACAGCGGAAGGGTAGCACAAGCCTTCATCACCTCGTTGTAGAATCTCATGCCTGCCTCAGGGAGACCCCATGAACCGCCAGCGAATCCTCTGCGCCCTCTTCCTCTCGCTGCCGCTGTCGGTCAGCGGCTCCGCAGCAGCGAACGAAAAGCTGCGCTGGCTGACGGAGCATTCTGTCGCCGTGAAGGACGCCACGGCGGCGGATGCGGAAGAAGTTTCCCGCATTCATCTTCGAGTTTTTCGATCGCCTGGCCCCGTCTTTGATCTCCAAGCAGGAGCGGGCTGACCTGGCGGCGCTGGACGCCACGTCGCTGGAGGGGCTCCCCGACGCGGTGGGGAAGCCGCAGCTCTTCTTTCTCTCCGCGACCTGCCGGCGGACCACTGGCTGCGGTCGCCGATTTCCAGCGGGTTTTACTTCCACGATCCGCAAAACGTGGAGATCGCCCGCATCTACGGCGCAGTCTTCTTTCTTGACGAAATGACGCCGAGCCACGCGCTCGGTCCGTCCTGAGAACGGCCCTTTCAGAACGCCAGCGTGTCCGCCACGCTGGCAAACCGGCCGCTGGGATTCGTATACCTGCGCTGCGTTCCGGTCTCCGTGTCGGTGACGGTGAGCGTGTACTCCACGTTGGACAGGGCGCCGTAGAACAGCCAGAAGTGGCCGTTGACCCCCGTGCCGTCGAGGACCTTCACGATCAGCTCGAGGTTGGCGGCGTCGAAGAACCAGAAGCTGCCGGTGTCGTTGGTCAAGGTCACCGTGGTGCCGTTGCCGGTGTTGCCCTGGAAGTCCTTCCAGGTGACGTCGACGGCGAAGCGGCCGTCGTGCAGGCAGAGGCGGCCGGGCGCCGGCTCGCAGGGCACGGTGGCGGCCCGCAGACCGGTGCGGGTGATGATGGCCGGCGCCGACGCTGGCGGCGAGGGCGAGCCGACGAGCGGCGCCGGTGCTTTGGACTTGGCGCCCAGCGGTCCGAAAGCGTGGACGTCGCCGACGCTCGCCAGCGTGCCCGGCGGATTGAAGTAGCGCCGGGCGAGCCCGGTCTGGGTGTCGGTGACGGTGAGCGTGTATTCGACGTTCGACAGCGCGCCGTAGAACACCCAGACGTGGCCGTTGACCGCCGTGCCGTCGAGCACCTTCACCACCAGCTCATAATTGTCGGCGCCGAAGAACCAGAACGCGCCGGTGTCACCGGTCGCCCCGGTGAGCGGCACCGCCATGCCGGCGCCATGACGATCCAGCGGATCGCGCCAGGCGACCTCGACCTGGTAGCGGCCCCCCAGGCAGAGCACCGTGGCGGACGTCTGGCAGCCGGCGGACCCGGCGAGCGGCAGAGACCACAGCTCGCGGCCGATCGCTCCGTCGTCGGCGGTGAAAAAGAGCTGGTCGCCGGCCACGGTGAGCTGGTCCGGCGCCGACGAGAGGTCCTCGGGCGCGATGTCCTGCACCAGGCGGGTGCCGGTGGAGGTGCCGTCGCTCTGCCAGAGCTCGACGCCGTGGAGGGGATCGAAGGCGGAGAAGAAGACGCGGCTCGCGGCGCCGCTCCCCACGGCCACGAGATGATCCGGATTGGAGGACCCGCTCGGATCGATGTCCTTGACCAGAACGGTGCCGGCCGCGGTGCCATCGCTCGTCCACAGCTCGGTGCCCTCGGCACCCCCGTTGGCCGCGAAGAAGAGATGATTGCCGGCGACGGTGAGCCCATGCGGCCGGATCCCGGTGGACTGGTCTTCGGCGAGCAGAGAAAACTGGCGGAGCCGCACGGTCCCCGCGACCGTGCCGTCCGACGTCCAGAGCTCCGCGGTCAGGGAGGCATCGAACGCAAGGAAGTAGAGACCGCCGGCAAACTCCGTCATTTCGAGCACGCCGATGCCCGGCCCCGACAGCACGGCCACCGTGCCGGCCGTGGTGCCGTTGGTGGACCAGAGCTGCACGGCGTGATTGCCGCCGATGTCCATGGTCTCGAAGAAGACCCGGCCGCCGGCGAGGGTGATCGGCAGCCCGAGAATCTGCACTCCGGCCGGCAGCGTCGCGGCCATCGAGACGGAGGTTCCGTTGCTCCGCCACACCGTCGCGCTGCCGTCGTCGCCGTTCAAGCCGAACCAGGCCTCGGCGCCTGTCGACGCGAAGCCGGCCGGAGCGGCTGACGCCGCGGTGCCCGGAACGACGGAGACCAGCGCCGTGCCGGCCGCCGTGCCGTCGGATCTCCAGAGCTCGCGCCGGTCGTGCCGTTCGATGAAGAAGAGGACCTTTCCGCCCGCGATCGCGACGAGATTCAGGTCGAGCCGATCCGGCGGCGCGACGTTGGTGAGCGGGAACGTGCCCTCGACCGTGCCATCGGTGCGGAAGAGCTGGAAGCCGCCCTGCGGGGCAAGCGGCGCGTCGAGGAACGCGGCCCAGCTCCCCAGAGAGACGGACGTCGGGCCGCACAGCGGCAGGCACGGCAGAGTGTCCGGCGGATGGATCGCCGCCAGGATCTCCGAAGTCGTCGTGCCGTCGGTCTGGAAGAGGCGGGCAGTGCCGTCCACGAACGCCTGGAAGACGAGCCCGCCGGCGACCGGCGTGAGCGAGCGCGGATCCGACGACGGCGCGTCCGGAGCGAGGTTCGCGATCTGCCGCGGCTCGCCGGCTTCGATCAGCCAAGGCTCGACACCGTCCGCATTCGAGGCGCTGAAGAAGATCCGCCCGCCGAGGCTGAGCGGCAGCGCATCGCCGGCGGCGAGGTCTGCCGTGAAGTGGGTGAGAGATCGGGTGCCGGCGGGCGTGCCGTCACTGCTCCAAAGCTGCGCCGGTGAATTGTCCGTCGGGACGTCCACGAATCCGATTCCTCCGAGCAGCGGAGTCGTGGCTTGGATCTGGGATGAGCAGGTGCCAGGGCAGATGTCGCGCAGGAGCTGGGTGCCGTCCACCGTGCCGTCCGTGCTCCACGGCTCCAGGCCATGCACGGCGTCCTCGGCGAGGAAGACGGCGCGGCTCCCGGCCACAGCGAGGAGGCCGCGGCCGGCGGCGTCGGTCTGGCACCCACCCAGGCATTCATGGATCGGCGCCACCGTCGTCGGATCGCCCGTGCTCGCCCAAAGCCTCCAGCCCAGCACGCCGTCCGAGGCCTGGACGAGAACCCGGCCCTGCACCTCCACCAGCTCGGAAGCCAGAGTGAAAAAAGAAAACGGCTGGGGATTCGAAAAATTGGTGATCCGCCGGGTGCCGCCGACCGTGCCGTTGCTCTGCCAGATCTCCCAGCCGTGCCCGCCGTCGTCGGCCGCGAAGTCGACGTGATTGCCGGCCGCATAGAGCACCGGCTCGAATTGCGGCCCCGGCGTGAACGGCGCCGCGGGAGTGAAATGGGTCAGCGGTCTGGTCCCCAGGCGCGTTCCGTCGCTCACCCACAGCTCCTCGCCGTCGCGAGCCGGCGCGGTGAAGAAGAGCTGGCTTGCGGAGGTGAGAGCGCGGGGCAGGCTCGAAAAGCTCGCCAGGAGCAGCGTGCCGGTCGCCGTCCCATCCGTCCGCCACAGCGAGCCGCCGGAGCCGCCGGTCGTGGCCGTCCCGAAAAACACCTTGCCGCCGGCCGACGCCAGCGCGCCGATCGACGCGCCGCCCAGCTTGCTGCCGGGCACGGCGATCCGTGTGCCCGCCGCCGTGCCGTCCGTGCTCCACAGGCCGCAGCCATGCGCCGTGCCGCACGCCTGGAAGTAGAGCCTGCCGCCGAGTTGGGCGCGGCGCAGCGGCTGATATTCGAGATCCTCGACGCC
>DATARD010000125.1:0-6979 GCA_036264355.1 Thermoanaerobaculia bacterium | reverse complement strand
GTCCGAGACCACCACCTCCACCACTTCCGGCGGCGCATAGCCCACCTCGGCGGTCACCCGCTCGCGGATCGCCTCCAGGCGCGCCGCCGCCCGCCGCGTCCACCCCTCGGACGACGCGGGATAGTGGACACGGAAGTGAGGCGTTTCGAGCGTGCGCCAGTCCGCGGACGGAGCCTGCGCCGCCGCGGCGAGGGGAAATGCCGCCAGGAGGATCAGGAACGCGCGGAGCCGCATCCGCCCTACTCCGCGGCCGGATCAGACCTTCTTGGGGGGCAGGTCCCGCGCCTGCGGCTCGTCCTGGAATCCATGGTGGTTGTGGCTGCCGTCGCAGAACGGCTTGTTGCTGGAGTGGCCGCAGCGGCAGAGCGAGACGACGGTACGTCCGCCGAGCCCGAACGCGGCTCCCTGCGGATCGAGGATCTGGAGGTCATCGCCTTCCAGGCGGAAGGGGCCGTTTTTCTGGACAGTGACTTTCATGGCCGTAAGCCTACCAGCTCCTCGCCGATCCGGGCCATCCGTTCGATCGTCCCGCGCACGTCGTCGACCGTCGAGCGCGGGTTGATGGTGCACAGGCGCAGGGCGTTGCGGCCGGCGAGGCGGGTGGAGGTCACGACGGCCCAGCCTCCTTCGAGCAGGCGGTCGACGATCTCGATCTGCAGCGCGTCGAGGCGCTCCTCCGGGCAGCCGGGCGCGATGAAGCGGAAGCTCACGATGCCCATCTCCGCCGGGGTGATCACTTCCCAGGGGCCGCCGGCGCGCAGCAGGGCTTCAGCGGTTTCGGCGAGGATGAAACCGCGCTCGACGGCGGCGCGCAGGTTGTCCATGCCGAAGACCTGGATGGTCATCCACAGCTTGAGGGCGCGGAAGCCGCGGGAGAGCTGGATGCCGTAGTCGCAGAAGTTCACCGCCTCGGCGTCGCGGTGCACGTCCTGGAGATATTCGGGGTGCACGGTGTAGGTGTCGAGCAGGAGGCGGCGGTCGCGCACCAGCACGCAGCCGCACTCGGCGGGCTGGAAGAGCCATTTGTGCGGATCGAGCGCGAGGGAGTCCACCCGCTCGAGCCCGGCGAGCGCGCGCCGGCCGCGGTCGCAGACGACGGCCGCCGCTCCGAAGGCGCCGTCGGCGTGCAGCCAGAGGTCCTCGCGCTTGCACAGCGCGGCCAGCTCGGGCAGCGGATCGACGGCGCCGGTGTTGGTGGTGCCGGCGTTGGCGATGACGCAGAACGGGATGCGGCCGGCCGCGCGGTCGGCGGCGATGGCCTCCGTGAGCGCCGCGAGAGGCAGGCGGAACCGGTCGTCGGCCGGGATCTTCCGCATCTGGTCCGCGCGGAAACCGAGGACCGCCAGCGCGCGCTCCACGCAGGAGTGGGTCTGGTCGGAGAAGTAGACGACGGCGTCGGCCGGGCTCTGCCCCCGCACCTCCAGGCGCGCATGGCGGGCGGCGCCCAGGGCGGTGAGGTTGGCCACCGAGCCGCCGGAGACGAACAGGCCGCCGGATTCAGCCGGCAGACCGCACTCCTTGCAGAGCCAGTCGATCGTCACCAGCTCGATCTGCGCCGGGCTGGCGCCCGCGAACCAGGTGCCGAGGAACGGATTCAGGCCGGCCGCCAGGGCATCGGCCATTGCGCCCACGAAGTTGCTCGGAATGGGGATGAAGGCGAAATGCCGCGGATGGGTGACCCGGGTGAAGAACGGCATCATGTCGCGCTCCAGCCGCGCCAGCACGGCGGCGGGATCGCTCGGACCGTCAGGCGCCGGCTCGCGGAAGCGCGCTTCGAGGTCCGCCCGCGACGCCCAGCCGCGCACCGGCTGGTCGTGCAGCGTCGCGAAGTGCTCCACCAGAAGGTCCACCACCTGGTAGCCCAGGGCGCGCATCTCGTCGCGGGAGAGCTCCAGGGTGGCTCCGGAAGGGGCTTCGGAAGGCACTTTGGAAGTCGCTTTGGAACCGGGGGCCGCCGTCTGTTCTTCGTCCGTGCTCATCGAACCTCCATCCCGATCAGGGAGCCTGCTATCCTAACCTCCCGCCGATGCCGCCCGAAATCCGAGACCAATCCGCTGCCCCTGCCGAGCCTCTCGTCCGCCGCGCCGGCCGGCTGCTGCTCAAGGCGGGGCTCACCACGCTGGCTCTCGTCTGGGCCTGGCGGCTGCTCGCGGACATCGATTGGCGCGAGCTGTCTCTCCGCCTGGCGAAGGCGAACGGGTGGTGGCTGGCCGCGACGGTCCTCTGCCTCTTCATCCGCTGGTCGGCCTGGGACGGGCGCTTCCGGGCGGCGGCACGGCGGGGCGTGGGAACGGCGCCACCGGCGGCGCTCGGGTTTTTCGTCCTGCTGGCGTCGGCGGCGCTGAACCTGATCACGCCCTCCGCCCGCATCTTCGGCGGCTTCCTGCGCGCCCGCCACTTCGGCCGCTCCACGTCCAGATCATCCAGATCGTCCGGCTCGTCCGGCTCGTCCAACTCGTTCGGCCTTCTCTATGGCATCGTCCTGTTCGACCAGGTGACCCATCACGCGGTGATGATCGCGGCCACCTGCCTCGCCGTGGTGGCCGCCGCGCTCGCCGCCGGCCGGCCGGTCCTCGCGGCCGGCGCCCTCGCGATCCTGCTCGCCGCGACGGTGGCCCTGGCCGTCTGGGTCCGGCGCCGGGGGCCGCACGAGCAGAACCCGCTGGTGCGCCTGCTCGCCGGCTGGGCGGAAAGGGCGGAGGGGCGCATGCAGCGCTTCCTCGCCCACAGCCACGAGGCGGTGGGCGTTTTCGTCCGCCTGCTCGGCGACGGGCCGCTGCTCTTCCAGTCGGTCTTGTGGGGCACCGCCTATGTCATCTTCAACGCCGGCGCCCAGTGGCTCATCTTCCGCGCCCTGGGCCTGCCGGTGAACGCGCTGGTGGTCTTCTCCGCCGTCTCCCTCGGCGTCGCCGCGGGGACCGTGACCGGCACTCCCGGCGGCCTCGGCACGACGGAGGCGGCGATGGTCACCAGCTTCACCGTCATGGGGGTCAGCCCGGTCGTGGCCGCCACCACCACCCTGCTCTACCGGGGCCTGCACTACATCACCGTGCTCGCCGTGGGGCTGCCGGCCCTGTTGATCCTGGAAACGAAACGTGGAGCTCGTGGAGCCAACGGCTGATGGACAGAGAGACCCTGCAACGCTTCCGCGCCGAGATCCCGGTCACTGACCACTGTGCTTACCTGAACCACGCCGGCATGGCGGCGCTCCCGCGGCGCGCCGCCGAGCGCATGAAGGCCCTCGCGGACACCGTGTCGGTCTCCGGCGACCGCCGTTGGCTCGACCGCAACGCCGAGGTCGAACGGGTGCGCGGCCTCGCCGCCCGGCTGCTGGGTGCCCGCGAGCCGCATGAGATCGCCTTCGTGGAGAACACCTCCGCCGGCATCTCCCTGGTGGCCGAGGGGTTCGCCTGGAAAGAAGGGGACAACGTCGTCGGCGCCGCGCTCGAGTTCCCCTCGAACGTCTATCCCTGGATGCAACTGGCCGACTACGGCGTCGAGTACCGCACCGTGCCCGAGCGCGACGGCCGGATCGACGAAGACGAGCTGCTGGCGCGGATCGACGGCCGCACCCGCATGCTCGTCCTCTCCTGGGTGCAGTACGCCAGCGGCTACCGCGCCGACCTCGTCCGCCTCGGCACCGCCTGCCGCGAGCGCGGCGTGCTCTTCGTGGTCGACGCCATCCAGGGGCTCGGCGCGCTCGCGCTCGACGTCGAAGCGTCGTGCATCGACATCGCCGTCGCCTCCACCCACAAATGGATGCTCGGCCCCGAGGGCACCGGCCTGCTCTATGTCTCCGACCGGGTGATCGAACAACTGCGCCCCGGCCGTTCCGGCTGGCGCTCGATGCGCAGTCTCTTTCAGTGGACGGATTTCGCGATCGACTTCGCCGAGGGAGCCAAGCGCTTCGAGAGCGGCACCCTGAACGTCTACGGCATCCATGCCCTGGGCGGTTCCCTGGAGCTGCTCCAGGAAGCCGGCACGGCGGCGGTCGAAGAGCGCGTCCTGGCGCTCACCGAGCGCGCCGCCGTGGGCCTCGCCGCACGCGGCTTCAGGGTGATCAGCTCCCGCCGGCCCGGCGAGACGTCGGGGATCGTCACCGCCGTCCATCCCACCATTCCGGCCGGCGACTTCGTCCGCCGGCTCGCCGCCGCCGACATCGTCGCCGCCGCGCGCGCCGGCCGCTTCCGGATCTCGCCGCACTTCTACAACACGGAAGAGGAGATCGACCGCTGCCTGGCGGCGCTGGGGGTCTGACTCGTCGCTGTGGCTCAGGCGGGGCTGCCCATCACGCCCAGGGTCTTGCGGCGGACGGCCTCTTCGAGAGCTTCGATCGGGAAGAGCCCCAATTGGTTCAGCATCGCCGCCGTCGCCGCGAGGGCCAGGGAGTCTTTGCCGGCGCGGCCGGGATCGATCATGGTGACCGGCGCGGCGGTGCGAGCGAAGACGAGGCCCGGCAGGGCGAAGACACGGTCCGCGGGGCCCATGGCGGCGAGATGGCGGCCGCACTTCTTGGCGCCCTCGGCCGTCAGCAGCAGCAGGGCGTCCGGCTTGGTGACGTTCGTATCCGCCGCGTACTCCGGCGCCTGGCGGTGGGCGAGGATGCCGGTCGCGAAGCCCAGGCCGTCCATGGTGGCCAGCAGCTCCTTGCGGGAGGAGTGATTGTTGGGCACGTAGTAGGCGGTGCACAGCTCCCAGATGTCGAAGAGCGCGAACGTCTCGCCGGCGATCGCCTCGGCGATGCGGTCCGCGAGGTCCTTGTCCCAGGAGGTGCCGCGGTAGACGTAGCCGGCGCCGTTGACCGCCACCGAGGCGCAGACGTCCAGCGGGCGTTCGAGGTTGCCGCCGCGGGTGGTGGCGGTGATCGCTCCGGCCGGCGTCGTGGTGGAGTGCTGCCCGCCGGTCATCCCGAAGTTGAGGTTGTTGAACACCAAAACAGTCAGACCGAGATTGCGCCGCGCCGCATTCAAAAGATGCGTGCCGCCGATGCCGGTGCCGCCGTCGCCCATGATCACGACGACCTTGAGATCCGGGCGGGCGAGCTTGATGCCGCTGGCGTAGGTGACGCTGCGGCCGTGCAGGCCGTGAAACGCCGAGGTGCCGAAATATTGATCGGACAGTCCGGAGCAGCCGATGTCGCTCACCAGCACGACCTTGGCCGGATCGATCTCGAGCTTCACCAGAGCCTGGTTGAGCTGATCGAGGATCAGGTTGTGACCGCAGCCGGGGCAGAACGGATAGGGCGTCTCGTTGCGGTAGGTCGCGAGCGGGGTGACCAGTGTCGTGGCGTTCATGCCAGCTCCTCCAACGTCTCCAAAAATTGCTCGGGGGTCAGAAGCTCGCCGTCCACGCGGTGGAGACCGAAAACCGGGAGATCGGTCAGGCGCTCGATCTCCCGGCAGTACTGGCCGAGATTGAGCTCGGCCACCACCACCCGCTCGACACCCGAGCCAAGGGCCGCGGCGAGCGCCGTCTCGGGCACCGGCCACAGGCTCTGCACCGTGATCGCCGAGACCTTCCGCCCCGCTTGCCGCGCCCGCCGCACCGCCTCGCGCATCGTCCGCGCCGTCGAGCCATAGCTCACGAAGAGCGTGTGGGCGCCGGGCTCCAGGTCCGCAATCACCCGTTCGATCTCGGCGCGGTGGTCTTCGATCTTGGCGGCGAGATGGCGGTTGAGAGCGCCCACGGTCAATGGGTCCTTGGTGATCAGCGCGCGCTCGTCATGGCTGGAGCCGGTGAAGCGTACCGTGGCCTCGCCGCCGTAGGGCACCAGCGGCGGCATGCCGTCCGGCGGCTCATAGCGATAGGGCCGCCCCGGCTCGGCCGCTCCGGCCGTTCCCGGGATGGACGGTCCGGCGGTGCCGTTCCCATCGCCCATCTCCACCGTGTTCAGCGTCAGATTCAGCTCCTTGTCCGTCATCAGAAAGACCGGGCACCGGAACCGCTGCGCCAGGCGGAAAGCCTCGGAGGTCAGCTCCGCGCACTCCTGAATGGAAGACGGAGCGAGAGCGAAGATCGGAAAACCACCGGACGTGCCCCAGCGGACGAACTGGACATCGCTCTGCGCCGTCGTCGTGGCGCCGCCGGTCGCGGGTCCGAGCCGCTGCACGTCCACAATCACCAGCGGCACCTCGCCCATGATCGCCAGGCCGATGTTCTCGCTGTACAGGCTGAGCCCCGGTCCGCTGGTGGCCGTGAGAGCCCGCGAGCCGGCCATGGCGGCACCGATGCACATGCCGATCGACGAGATCTCGTCCTCCCCCTGAATCGCGACGCCACCCACCTTCGGCAGCTCGCTCATCATCGCCGTCAGGATCGACGAGGCGGGAGTGATGGGATAGCCGGCGAAAAAATCACAACCGGCCGCCAGGGCGCCACGGACGATGGCGGTGGAACCGTCGATGAGCTCACGCATGGAAAGACCTCGGGGCGATCGACAACGGTGCCCGACGGCATCGTCCCTCCGGCGGCCGGCGGACGGAATACCCATCTGGGTAGCGGGGCGGCCACCCGGCGGGGGGTGCCGGACCGAGAGGCCGCCCTCCCTGGCCTCCTCTCGTAGGCGCTACGCCTTCCAGACAACGAGATGTCCGGCCAAGCGGCCATGTTCCACCGGACTCGCCCTCTTTTCACATCGCGGTCGGCGAAGGTAGACTAACTACATGTCTCGGAAACTCCACAACTATCAGAAAAGAGAGGGCTTGGGACGCGAGATAAAATAAATCAGTACAACTCGTGGATGTAAGAGTTTTTGGGTGGATTTGAGGGAGCAACGACAACCAGATTACCCGTGTGGGAGCGATAGGGAGAAGGGCATTGTACGCCCTGATGACATTTTGGGCAGCGGATGAGCACGGGTTGGCCCTCGTCGAGACGATGAAACCTTTCGAACACATGAATCCGGCGCAGGGGGATCGTCTGCACCGCCCCGCAGAAGGTGCACGTATAGGTGACCGTGGTGAACAACCAACGGAGCAGC
>DATARD010000123.1:0-15116 GCA_036264355.1 Thermoanaerobaculia bacterium | reverse complement strand
ACCCGTCGCGATGACGGTGTCGGCCGCACGGAAGTCCGTGATAGTCGCACGGAAGTCTGTGGTGGTCGCACCGAAGTCTGCGTTGGTCGTCTCGAAGTTTGTGATGATCGCACCGAAGTTTGTGATGGTCGGCTCCAAGTCTGTGTTGCCCGTCAGCTCTGCTGTGTTGCCCGTCCCGAAGTCTGTGTTGGTCGCACGCAATTCTGTGTTGGTCGCACAGAAGTCTGTGATGCGCAGCGCTCGCGGCGTGAGACTCGGTGGCAGATCTATGGTGCGCAACGCCATGTCCATGAATGTCGAGGGCGGTGCAATGGCAGTCAGGGCCGTTTCGGTGCGGTTCAGGCCGAATGCAGGGTGATGGGTGTTTGTGTTGCAGCTTGCGTTGAGCCGGCCCTTGACCTTGGTCCGAGTCCGCGGGACACTTGCCATGAGCAAGTGAGCCAAAGCGAGCGTTGAATGAGACCCGAGAACCTGGAATCCATCTACCGGTTGTCGCCGGTCCAGGAGGGTATGCTCTTTCACGCCCTGAAGGAGCCGGAAAGCGGGCTCTACGTCCGGCATCTGGTGGTCGAGCTTTCCGGCACGCTCGAGGTGGAACGGCTCAAGGAGTCCTGGGCGAGCCTCCTTGAACGGCATGCGGTGCTGCGGACCTCGTTTCACTGGCAGGAGATGGCTCACCCGGTTCAGGTCGTCGCACGGCGTGTGCCGCTGCCCTGGGACGAGCAGGACTGGCGACGTCTCTCCGTAGAGGAGCGGCAACGGTCGATGGCGGAGCTGTTGCGCGCCGATCTGCTCCGCGGCTTCGACCTCGCCCAGCCTCCCTTGCTCCGTTTGACCCTGGTGCGTACGGGAGAGGCCGGCTGGGAGTTGGTCTGGAGCTTTCACCACCTGATCCTCGACGGCTGGTCGCTTCTGCTGCTGCTCCGGGAGGTGCTCTCGGGGTATGCGGAGCTCTGCCGGGGCGGCAAGCCGGCGCTCGAAAGGGTGGTGCCCTACAAAGATTTCATCGCTTGGCAGGAGCGTCGGGACGGGGCGGCCGCGGAGCGATTCTGGCGCCAGGGCCTGGCGGGTTTTTCGGCTCCAACCCCGTTGCCGGGGGTCCGGCCGCGCGGGATCCCGGCCGCTTCTGCGGAGCGCCGCTCCTTCGAGGAACGTGGCATCGAGCTTTCGGTTGAGGCGACCGCCGCGCTCGCAGGGCTGGCGAAGCGGCATGGTCTGACCGTCAACACTCTGTTGCAGGGAGCCTGGAGCGTGTTGCTGTCGCGGTCCAGCCGGGAAGATGACGTGGTCTTCGGCACGACAGTTTCCGGGCGCTCGGCGCCGCTGGCGGGGATCGAGTCGATGGTGGGGTTGCTGATCAATACCCTGCCCCGGCGGGTTGCGGTGCCGGGCAACGTCTCTTTGCTGCCGTGGCTGCGGGATCTCCAGGAGTCCGCGAGCGAGCTTCTGCAGCACGAGCACGAGTCGCTCGCGTTGGTTCAGGGGTGGAGCGAGGTGCCGCGCGGGTTGCCGCTGTTCGACAGCATCGTGGTGTTCCAGAACCTGCCGATCGACGAAATCCTGGGGCGGAGCTTCGTGAGCTCGCTCCCGCTGCGGCTGGCGATCCGGCGCGGCGCCGAGCCGCTGAGCTATCCCCTCGCCCTGATCGTGTTCGAGGGAGAGCGGCTGGCGCTGCGGTTGAGCTTCGAGCGCGAGCGGGTGGAGCCGGTGGCGGCGGAGCGCTCGCTCGGTCACTTGCAGTCGTTGCTGGCAGCAATGGTTGCAAATCCGGGAGCGCTGCTGGCCGATCTGCCGCTGTTGAGCGCGGCGGAGCGGCAGCAGGTGCTGCTCGAATGGAGCCGCGGCGGTTCCGGGGCGGTGGCGACGGCGGCCTCGGGGAGCCTGGCGGCGCGGTTCGCGGCGGTGGCCGCCGAGCGGCCGGAGGCGGTCGCGGTGGTGGATGAGGAGGCGCACCTCACCTATGGCGAGCTGGCGGCACGGAGCCAGGGCTTGGCGCGCTGGCTGCGCCGTTCGGGGGTGGTGCCGGGCGAGCGGGTGGGGCTCCAGCTCGAGCGGTCGCCGGAGATGGTGGTGGGGATTCTCGGCGTGCTCGCGGCCGGCGCCGCCTACGTGCCGCTCGATCCAACGTATCCGGAGGAGCGGCTGTCGTTCATCCTGGCCGACAGCGGAGCGCGGATCGTGGTCCGGCAGGCGGAGATCTCCGCGGCGGCGGCCACGTCCGGTGGCGCAACGGGCGGAGGCGTGTCGCCGGGTCTGGACGATCTGGCGTATCTGATCTACACCTCGGGATCGACGGGCCGTCCGAAGGGCGTGGGGGTGACGCACGGCAACGTCCTCTCTCTCCTCGGCTCGACGGCTTCCGGCTTCGGGCTCGGTCCTCAGGATGTATGGACGCTCTTCCACTCCTACGCCTTCGACTTTTCGGTGTGGGAGCTGTGGGGGGCCCTGGCGTTCGGCGGGCGGCTGGTGGTGGTGCCGTGGTCGGTGAGCCGGACGCCGGAGGTGTTTCGCGAGCTGCTGCTCCGCGAACGGGTGACGGTGCTCAACCAGACTCCGTCGGCTTTCGGCCAGCTCCTGGGAGCGGGAGAGACGGCGGCGGATCTCCCCAGCCTGCGCCTGGTGATCTTCGGCGGCGAGGTGCTGGAGCCGCGGCTCCTGCAGCCGTGGATCGATCGCTACGGCGACGAGCGCCCGCGGCTGGTCAACATGTACGGCATCACCGAGACGACGGTGCACGCCACCCAGCGGCGTCTCGGCCGGAGTGATCTGGGAGCGGGCAGCCGGATCGGCCGGCCGCTGGCGGACTGGGCAATCTATCTGCTCGATGGGAGCGGGGAGCCGGTGCCGGCTGGGGTGGCAGGCGAGATGTTCGTCGGCGGAGCGGGGGTGTCGCGGGGGTATCTCGGCCATCCGGACCTGACGGCGGCGCGTTTCGTTCCCGATCCTTTCGCAGGCTCTCCGGGCGCGCGGCTCTATCGCTCGGGGGACCTGGCGCGCCATCTCCTGGATGGGGATCTCGAATACCTGGGCCGCATCGACGGTCAGGTAAAAGTGCGGGGGTTCCGCATCGAGCCGGGAGAGATCGAGGCGGCGCTGGCGAGCGTGGCCGGTGTGGCGGACGCGGCGGTGGTGCTGCGCCGGGGCCTCGCGGGGGGAGACGGCCTCGTGGCCTACGCGGTGGCGGAGCCCGGAGCCGCTCTTGCGGGTCCCACGCTCAGGGAGCATCTGAAGCGCCGGCTGCCCGACTACATGGTGCCGGCGCAGGTGGTGCTCGTGGAGTCGCTGCCGCTGACCGCCAACGGCAAGCTGGATCGGCGCCGGCTCGCCGAGCAGGCGCCGGTCTCCGGCGTTTCCGAACCCGAGTGGCGGCGGCCTCTCACTCCGGCGGAGCAGCTTCTGGCAGGGATTTTCTCCCAGGTTCTGAAGGTCGAGGAGGTGGGGGCGGACTCCGATTTTTTCGCGTTGGGCGGCCATTCTCTCCTCGCCACGCAGCTTCTGTCGCGGGTGCGGGAAGCGTTCCGGGTGGAGCTGCCGATGCGGGCGATCTTCGAGCAGCCGACGGTTGCGGGGCTGGCGCGGGAGATCGAGAAGTCGGCGAGCGTGACCGCTCCGTCCGCTCCGTCCGGCCGGTCGGAGCGCGGCTCCGATCTGCCGCTTTCGTTCGCGCAGCAGCGCCTGTGGTTCCTCGACCAGTTGGAAGGTGGCCCGCTCTACAACGTGCCGTTTGCGCTGCGGATGAGCGGCGAGCTGTCGGTCGCGGTGCTGGCGCGGGTGTTCGCGGAGGTGGTGCGCCGGCACGAGGTTCTGCGGACGGTGTTTCGCGGTGATGGATACCAGCCGCGGCAGGTGATCCTGCCGCCGCCGGCCGGCTTCGCCCTTCCCCTGGTGGACCTGACGGCTCTCGCTCCAGAGCGGCGGCAGCCTGTTGCGGCGGAGCGGATCGCGGAGGAGGCGCGGCGGCCGTTCGATCTGGCGCGGGGACCGCTCTTGCGGCTGGGGCTCTTCCGGGTGGACGCGACGGAGCACGTGCTGCTGCTCGTCCTCCACCACATCGTCAGCGACGGCTGGTCGCTGGGCGTGCTGGTGCGGGAGGTCGGGACCCTGTACGCGGCCTTTCGGGCGGGCCGGCCGAGCCCGCTGCCGGAGCTGGCGATGCAATACGCCGACTTCGCCGCCTGGCAGCGCCGGCACCTGGCGGGCGGGCTTCTGGACGCGGAGCTCGCGTGGTGGCGCGAGCAGCTCGCGGGGATGCCGCCGGCGCTGGAGCTCCCGGCGGACCGCCCGCGGCCGGCGGAGCGCAGCACGCGCGGCGCGGTCCACAACTTCGCGCTTCCGAGCGCGGGGCTTGCGGCGCTCTCCCGGCGCCGGGGTGCGACGCTTTTCATGGCCTTGCTCGCCGGATTCATGGGGCTCCTGCAGCGCTGGACCGGCGGCGAGGACCTGGTCGCCGGGACGCCGGTCGCCGGACGTTCCCGGGTCGAGATCGAGCCCCTGATCGGCTTCTTCGTCAACACGCTGGTGTTGCGTCTCGATGTTTCGAGCGGCCGGTCGGGAGGCCCGACCTTCCTGGAGCTGCTGGACCGGGTCGGGGAGACGGCGCTCGCCGCCTATGCCCATCAGGACGTGCCGTTCGAGCGGCTGGTCGAGGAGCTGGCGCCGGAGCGCGACCGCAGCCGTCCGCCCCTCGTGCAGGTGCTGTTCGCCTTCCAGAACGATCCCGGCGCATTGGAGCTGCCCGGTCTCGAGATCGCGGCCTCTCCCGTCGCGACGGGGACGGCGAAGCTCGATCTGTCCTGCACGCTCATCGCGTCGGAGCGAGGTCTCGCGGCAACGATCGAGTACAGCCGCGACCTTTTCGACCGGACGACGGTGCTGCGTCTCGCCGACGGCTTCGCGCGCCTCCTCGCCGCCGCGGTGGAGGCGCCGGAGGCGCGCGTCGCCGACCTGCCGGTCCTCGCGCCCGCCGAGCGGGCCGCGCTGCTGTGGGAGTGGAACGACACTGCGGCGGCGGCGCCGATGGCGCAGAAAGCGCCGCTGGTGCACGAGCTGGTCGCAGCCTGGGCGCGGCGGCAGCCGGAAGCCCTGGCGGTCGCCGCGCCGGGAGAGCGGCTCTCCTACAGGGAGCTGGCTGCGCGCGCCGGACGACTGGCCCGGCGCCTCGGCCGGCGCGGCGCCGGACCCGAGGTGCGGGTGGCCCTCTGCGCCGGACCGACCGTCCACCGCGTGGTCGGGAGCCTGGCGGTCCTGCTCGCCGGTGGCGCGTATGTGCTCCTGGACCCCGAGGCCCCGCCCGAGCGCCTCGCCTTCCTGGTCGCCGACTCCGGGGCGGCCGTGGTGCTCGCAGAGCGCTCCCTGGCGGGCCGTTTCCACGGCTGCGCGGCGGCGCTCGTCGAGCTGGAAGATATCGCAGAAGACGGGGAGCCCGGCCCGCTGCCAGACTCTCCAGCCGGCCCGGAGAATCTCGCCTACATCGTCTACACCTCCGGCTCGACCGGCTTGCCGAAGGGAGTCGCCGTCTCGCATGCGGGCCTGCTCAACCTGGTGCGCTGGCACAGCTCCACCTATGGATTGATCCCCGGAGACCGCGCGACCCTGATCGCCAATCCGGCTTTCGACGCCGCGGTCTGGGAGACCTGGCCCTGCCTGGCGGCAGGCGCGAGCCTCCACATCCCGGAGCCCGAGACACGCTTCTCGCCCCAGGCGATCGTCCGCTTCTGGAGGAGCGCGGGGATCACCTGGAGCTTCCTGCCCACACCGCTGGCCGAAGAGGTGATGGCGCTTGCCCCCTCCCGGCTTTCCGGGCTCTCGCTCAAGGGCCTGCTGTGCGGCGGCGACCGCCTGCATCGCGCCCCAGGTGTCGGGCTGCCGTTCTCGTTGCTCAATCACTATGGACCGTCGGAGGTGAGCGTCGTCTCCACCGCCGCGACCGTGCTGCCTGAAAGCGCGGGCGCGCCGCCGATCGGGCGGCCGATCCACAACACGCGGCTCCGGGTGGCCGACGCCCGCGGCGCCCTGGTGCCGCGGGGCGCCGCCGGCGAGCTGTGGATCGGTGGCGCGGGCCTCGCCCGCGGTTATCTCGCGCGGCCGGCCCTCACGGCCGAGCGCTTCCTGCCGGACCCCTGGAGCGGCGAGCCGGGGGAGCGCCTCTACCGGACGGGGGACCTGGTGCGCTATCGGGCCGACGGGAATCTGGAGTTCCTCGGCCGGATCGACCACCAGCTCAAGCTGCGCGGCTTCCGCATCGAGCCCGGCGAAATCGAAGCCGCCCTCCGCGCGCATCCGGGGGTCAGCGAGGCCGTTGTCACCGTCCTTGCACCGCAGCGGTTGGTGGCCTACGTGGTCGGCGTGCAGGCGGACGCCCCCGCCGCCGGCGAGCTGCGTGGCTTCCTGCGCGAGCGGCTGCCGGGTTACATGGTGCCGGCCGCCTATGTGCTCTTGCCGGCGCTGCCCCTGACTCCGCACGGCAAGCTCGACCGCAAGGCGTTGCCGGACCCCGGCGGTTTCGGCGAGCCTGGGCAGGAGGGGGCCGTGTCCACGCCGCCGCGGACGCCTGCCGAAGAGCGGGTGGCGGGGATCTTCGCCGAAGCTCTGGGCGTCGAGCGGGTGGGGGTGGAGGACGACTTCTTCGCGTTGGGCGGCCATTCGCTGCTGGCGGCACAGGTGGCCTCGCGGGTGGGCGCCGCGTTCGGCATCGAGCTGCCGGTGCGGTCGGTCTTCGAGACGCCGACGGTCGAGGGCCTGGCCGCCTGGGTCGAGCGCTCCGCGGCGCCGGCCCTGTCTCCCCTCGTGAGGGTCTCGCGCGAGCAGCCGCTGGCTTTGTCCTTTGCCCAGCAGCGGCTGTGGTTCCTGGAGCGGGTCGAGCCCGGCTCGCCGTTCTTTCATCTCCCGGCGGCGCTCGATTGCCGCGGGCTCCTCGATGCGGGGGCTCTCGCGCGGGGCCTCGGCGAAATCCTCCGCCGTCACGAGGTGCTGCGCACCCGTTTCGCCCTGGTCGGGAGACATCCGGTCCAGATTCCGCTGTCCCTCGCGGAGCCCGCCGCGGCCGCTCTCCTGCCGTGCATCGATCTGAGCGCCCTGCCGGTGCAGCCCTCCTGCCAGGGCTCCGAGCTCGCGCGCCTGACCGCCGAAGAGGCCCGCCGCCCCTTCGCGCCGGAGCGCGGTTCCCTGCTGCACGCCGCCCTGGTGCGCCTCGGGCCGCAGAGCCACCGGCTGCTCCTGACCGTGCATCACATCGCCGCCGACGCCTGGTCGATCGGTCTCCTCATCCGCGAGTTGGGGCAGCTCTATGCGGCCTTCGCCGGAGGCCGGCCTTCGCCCCTGCCTGAGCTTGCCGTGCAGTACGCCGACTTCGCCGTCTGGCAGCGCGACCGTCTGCACGGCGAGCGCCTGGACGGCCTCCTGCGCTACTGGACCGGCCGCCTGGCGCCGCAGCCGCCCAGGCTGGAGCTCCCCACCGACCGTCCGCGGCCACCGCTCCAGAGCCATCGCGGCGCGCGGCGCGCGGTCCGCCTGGCGGCCGCTCCGGTGGACGCGATGCGGCGTCTCGGCGGGCCGGCCGGCGTGACCCTGTTCATGGCGCTCCTGGCGGTCTTCAAGGCGGTCCTCGCGCGCCATGCCGGACAGGACGACGTCGTCGTCGGGACCGCGGTGGCGGAGCGCCCGGACCCGGCGCTGGAGCCGGTGATCGGCCACTTCCTCAACACCCTGGTGCTGCGCAGCGACCTCTCCGGCGACCCGGCGTTCCGCGACCTCCTGGAGCGGGTCCGCGAGACGGTGCTGGGCGCTCTCGCCCACGCCGAGCTGCCGTTCGAGCGGCTCGTCGAGGCGCTGCAGCCGGAGCGGGACCTTTCCAGCAGCCCGCTGTTCCAGGTCCTCTTCGCGCTCCGCAACGAGCCGCTGCCGGCGCTCGACCTGCCCGGTCTGGCGCTCACCCCGGCGGACACCGCGGCGGAGGCGACACAGTTCGACCTGGTGCTCAGCCTCGAAGAGTCCGCCGGCGGGCTCGGCGGGTGGATCGAATACAACCCCGACCTGTTCGACGGCGCGACGATGGAGCGGCTGGCCCTCCACGTGGCCGCTCTGCTCGCGGGCGCGGTCGCGGCGCCCGGCCGCCGCCTCTCCGAGCTTCCCCTGCTGAGCGAGGCGGAATCGGCGCAGCTCCTGGTGCAGTGGAACGACTCCCGCCTGGCGCTCCCCGCCGCGGCGGCATCGATCCATGCGCTTTTCCTCGCCCAGGTGGAGCGTACCCCGGACGCGATCGCGGTGATCTCAGGGAGCGCAGCGGACGCCGAGGCGTCCCTGACCTACCGCGAGCTGGCGGACCGGGCCTCCCGTCTGGCGCGCCGGCTGGCGGGGAGCGGGGTGCGGCCCGGAGACCGGGTCGGCGTCTGCGTCGAGCGCTCCCTGCCGATGCTGATCTCGCTGCTGGCGATTCTCCAGGCCGGCGCCGCCTACGTGCCGCTCGATCCCGCCTACCCGCCGGCGCGCCTCGCCGCGATGCTGGAGGATTCGCAGGCCGCGGCGCTGCTCGCCGCGGCGTCTGCCGGCACCGCCGGCGCCGCGCTGCGCCATCCGCGGACGCTCGACCCCGCGGCCGATCTTGCGGCGATTGAGCTGGAGGGCGCCTCTGCGCCCTTGCCGGCCCCGCTCGCCGCCTCCGCCGCCTACATCCTCTACACCTCGGGCTCGACGGGTGTTCCCAAGGGCGTCGTGGTCAGCCACGCGAACGCCTGCAACCTCTTCGCGGCGATGGATGTGGTGCTCCGGTCGCAAGCGCCGGGCGTCTGGCTCGCCGTGACCAGCATCTGCTTCGACATCTCGGTGGTCGAGCTGCTGTGGACCCTGACCCGCGGCTTCAAGATCGTCCTCCACGACGGCGCCGGGACGATGGATCAGATGGCGGAGCAGATCGGCCGTCACGGCGTGACCCACTTCCAGTGCACGCCGTCGATGGCGACCATGCTCGCCGCGAGCCCGGAGCGGTTGCGGGCGCTGGCGCCGCTCTCCCATGTCGTGCTCGGCGGCGAGGCCTTGCCCGCGTCATTGGCGGCGCGGCTTGTCGGAGCGGTGGAAGGCGAGGTCCGCAACCTCTACGGCCCCACCGAGACCACCGTCTGGTCGCTCGGGCAGCGGCTCCCGGGAGAGGGAAAACCGGAGGAGAAGCCGCTGATCGGCCGGCCGCTGGCCAACACCGAAGCCTATCTGCTGGACGCCTTCCTGCAACCCGTGCCCCTGGGGTCCTGCGGCGAGCTTTTCCTCGGCGGCGAGGGGGTGGCCGCGGGGTACCTGCGGCGGCCGGACCTCACCGCCGAGCGGTTCCTCCCCGATCCGCTGGGGAGCCGTCCGGGGGGCCGCCTCTACCGCACGGGCGACCTGGCGCGCCACCTCCCGGACGGCCGCCTGGACTTCATCGGCCGCGCGGACCACCAGGTGAAGGTGCGCGGAGTGCGCATCGAGCTGGGCGAGATCGAGGCGGCGCTGCGCGCCCATCCGGCGGTGGCGCAAGCCGTCGCCGCCGTGCGCGAGGACACGCCGGGAGACCGGCGGCTGGTCGCTTACCTGGTCCCGGCGGCCGGCGGCGCGGAGAGCGATCTTGCGGTGGGCGCGCTACGGCGCCACCTGGCCGCGCGGCTGCCGGAGGCGATGATCCCCGCCGCTTTCGTTCTGCTCGCCGCCCTGCCGCTCACCCCGAACGGCAAGATCGACCGCCGAGCCTTGCCCGCTCCCGAGGCCGGCCGGCCGCGCCTGGACAGCGACTACGCCGCGCCGCGCACCCCCGGCGAGAAGACTCTCGCCGCGGTGTGGCAGGAGGTGCTCGGGCGCGAGCGCATCGGCATCCACGACAACTTCTTCGAGCTGGGCGGGAGCTCTCTGCTGCTGGTCGAGATCGAGTCGCGGCTGCGCGAGGTTCTCGGCCGCGAGATCCCGTTCGTGCAGATCTTCCGCCATCCGACCATCCACGGTCTGGCACAGGCGGTGGAGGCCGCGGAGCGCGGCCCGGCCGAGCCGGCCGAGAGTCTCCGGCCGCCGGCCGGAGGGCCCGTGGCCGAGGGGAGCGCCCTGGACCGCCAGCGGCAGTTCCTCGCGGAGATGAAGCGCCAGCGTGCCCGGCAAAGGCGCCCAGGGAGATGAAGGATGAGTGACCAGGATCTGGAAAGCAGCCCGCTCGAAGGGATCGCCGTCGTCGGCATGTCCGGCCGTTTCCCGGGCGCGGACGATCTGGCGGAGCTCTGGCGCAATCTGTGCGGAGGAGTCGAAGGGATCACCTTCTACTCGCGCGAGGAGCTGGCGGCGGCGGGGGTCGAGACGGCGCTGCTCGACGACCCGCGCTACGTTCGGGCGGGCGCCGCCCTGCGCGACGTGCAGGGCTTCGATGCCGGCTTCTTCGGCTTCAGCCCGCGCGAGGCGGAGCTGATGGATCCGCAGCACAGGGTCTTCCTCGAGTGCTGCTGGGAGGCTCTGGAGAACGCGGGCTACGACACCGCGGCCTACCCCGGCTCGATCGGCATCTTCGCGGGCATGGGGATGAACGGCTACCTGATCCACAACCTGCTGTCGCATCGCGACCTGATCCGGAGCACCGGAGCGTTGCAGGTGCGGGTGCTGAACGACAACAACTTTTTGACCGCGATGGCGGCGTTCAAGCTCGACCTGCGGGGTCCGAGCGTGACGGTGCAGAGCGCCTGCTCGACGTCGCTGGTCGCGGTGTGCATGGCGAGCCAGAGCCTGCTTCAGTTCCAGTGCGACATGGTGCTGGCGGGCGGCGTGTCCGTGGCGGTGCCGCACGCCCGGGGTTATCTGGCGCAGGAGAGCGTGATGTCGCCGGACGGCCACTGCCGTGCCTTCGACGCCGGAGCGCGCGGCACGGTGGAGGGGAGCGGCGCGGGGGTCGTGGTGCTCAAGCGGCTGGCGGACGCGGTGGCGGAGGGGGACACGATCCACGCGGTGATCCGCGGCTTCGCGACCAACAACGACGGCGGCTTCAAGCTGAGCTTCACCGCGCCGTCGCAGGACGGCCAGCTCGAAGCCGTGGCGATGGCGCAGGCCATGGCGGGTGTGCCCGCCGAGTCGATCACCTACGTCGAGGCGCACGGCACGGGGACCCCGCTGGGCGATCCGGTGGAGGTCGCCGCCCTCACCGAGGTGTTCGCGGCGTCGACGGAGCGGCGCGGTTTCTGTGGATTGGGCTCGATCAAGACGAACATCGGCCATCTGGACGCCGCGGCGGGGGTCGCCGGGCTGATCAAGGCGATCCTGGCGGTAGAGCACGGAGTGCTGCCGCCCAGCCTCCACTTCGAGACCCCCAATCCGCGCATCGATTTCGCGCGCAGCCCGTTCTACGTCAACACCGAGTGCCGGCCCTGGCGTCCGGAGGGCTGGCCGCGGCGGGCCGGGGTGAGCGCGTTCGCGATCGGCGGCGTCAACGCCCACGTCGTCCTGGAGGAGCCGCCGGCTCCGCAGCCCTCCGCCGCGGCGCCGCCCTGGCAGTTGCTGGTGCTGTCGGCGCGTACGGAGACCGCGCTCGACGCGGTGACCGATCGTCTGCTCGGCTATCTCCGGGCTGAGACAGATGCCGCGGAGATCTCAGACATCGCCTACACCCTCCAAGTCGGGCGGCGCGCGTTCCGCCACCGCCGCACGCTCGTCTGCCGCGACCTCGCGGACGCCGCCGGCGTGCTGGAGCGGCGCGATCCGCGGCGGCTGCTCACCGGCGCCGCCGCGGCCGGCGAGCCGCAGGTCGCCTTCCTGTTTCCCGGTCTCGGCACCGAGTACGTCGGCATGGCCCGCGGGCTGTACCGCGACGACGCCGGGTTCCGCGCGCGGATCGACGACTGCGCGGCGCGGCTCGCACCGCTGCTGGATCTCGATCTGCGGGAGGTCCTGTTTCCGGAGGGGATGGAGGAGGACGAGGGCACCGCGGAGCCGGGAATCGACCTGCGCGGGCTTCTCGGCCGCGCGCCCCGGTCTTCCCCTCTGCTGCGGACCGCGGTGTCGCAGCCGGCGATCTTCGCGGTCGAGTATGCGCTGGCCTGCCGCCTGCTGGATTGGGGGATCCGGCCCCAGGCGATGGTGGGCTTCAGCATCGGCGAGTACGTCGCCGCCTGTCTCTCCGGCGTGCTGTCGCTCGACGATGCGCTACGCCTGGTGGCCGGGCGGGCCCGGCTGATCGACGAGCTGCCTGCCGGGGCGATGCTGGCGGTGCCCTTGAGCGAGGAGGCGGTCGCACCATGGCTCGGCGACCTCTCCCTGGCGGCGGTCGCCGGGCCGGAGCTGACCGTGCTGGCGGGGACGGAGGAGGCGATCGCCGCGGCCGAGGATCGGCTCACCGCCGCCGGGCACGTCTGCCGCCGGCTGCAGACCTCGCATGCCTTCCACTCGGCCCTGATGGAGCCGGTCGTGGAGCGTTTTCTGGCGCTTTTCGCGGCCATCGAGCTACGGCCGCCGGAGATTCCGTATCTGTCCAACGTCACCGGCGACTGGATCACCGGCGAGCAGGCGACGGACCCGGCCTACTGGGCGGAGCACCTGCGCGGCACGGTGCGTTTCGCGTATGCGGTGAGCGAGCTGTGGCGCGAGCCCGGACGGATCCTGGTCGAGGTCGGGCCGGGGCAGACGCTCGCCTCCTGGGCGCTGCAACATCCGGCTGCGTCCGGCACGGCCGATCCCGTGGCGCTGCCGACCCTGCGGCACGCGTTCGATCGCACGGACGACCTCGCCTTCCTGCTCCAGACGGTGGGCCGGCTCTGGCTCACCGGCCTGCGGCCGGACTGGCCGGCGCTCTGGGCGAACCAGCCGCGGCACCGCGTGCCGCTGCCGACCTACCCCTTCGAGCGCCGGCGCTACTGGATCGAGCCGGCGACCGAGCCGGCCGTGCAGGCCGCGCCATCCGCGGTGGCCTCGTCGGACGCGACACCGGTCCCTGTGCCTGCCGCGGTGGCCGCGGCGTCCGCGGCGTCCGCTCGGTGGCATTCGCGGCCGAATCTCCATGTCCCCTACGCGCCGCCGCGCGACGCGACCGAGCGGCGGCTGGTAGAGATCCTGGGCGAGCTGCTGCGTGTGGATACGGTGGGGCTCCACGACAGCTTTTTCGACCTCGGGGGCGATTCGCTCCTGGCCACTCACCTGGTGGCGCGCCTGAGCCAGGAGCTGGGTGCGGAGCTGACCCTGCGCAGCATCTTCGAGTCGCCGACCGCCGCGGAGCTTGCCGTCGCCATCGCGGCCCACCAAGACAAGGGAGCCGGCGCCTGGGGACCGGTCGTCCGGCGGACCGGCACGGAACCACCCCCTCTTTCGTTCGCTCAGCAGCGGCTCTGGTTCCTCGACCAGCTCGATCCGGGGAACCCGGCGTACAACGTGCCGGCCGCGGTTCTCCTCACCGGTCCGCTCGACCGTTCCGTACTCGCCGCCAGCCTGGAGGAGGTGGTGGCGCGGCATGAGGCGTTGCGGACGACTTTCGGCGCAGCGGGCGAAGAGGAGGAGCCCGTGCAGCGGATCGCGCCGCCGGCGCCGCTGCCGCTTCCCGGCATCGACCTGGAGGGTCTGCCCGCGGACGCGCGGGAGGCCGAAGCCCTGCGGCTCGCCGCCGCGGAGGCCTTGCGCCCGTTCGATCTGGCGCGCGGGCCGCTGCTGCGTGCCGCGCTGCTGCGCCTCGACGCCGAGCGCCACGTCGCCCTCTTCACCCTGCACCACATGGTGGGCGACGGCTGGTCGGCCGACCTCCTGGTGCGCGAGCTGGCGGCGCTCTACCCGGCGCTGGCTGAGGGCCGGCCGTCGCCTCTCCCGCCTCTGCCGGTGCAGTACGCCGATTTCGTCCTCTGGCAGCGCGAGAGCTTGCGCGGCGCCGAGCTGGAGAGCCAGCTCGCCTTCTGGCGCGGCGCCCTCGCGGGCGCCCCCGCCGTTCTGGACCTGCCGGCCGACCGGCCGCGCCCGGCGCGGGCGAGCGGCCGGGGCGGCGCGGTCGCGGCGGCGCTCTCCGCCGAGCACGTCGAAGCGTTGAAAGCGGTGGGCCGGCGCGTCGGCGCGACGCCATTCATGACCCTGCTCGCGGCCTTCTACGCCCTGCTGTACCGCTTGACCGGAGAGACCGACCTGGTGGTGGGGACGCCGGTGGCCAACCGCCGCCGTCCCGAGCTGGAAGGGTTGATCGGCTTTTTCGCCAATACTCTTGTATTGCGGCTGGCGCTGCGCGCCGGCCTGCCGGCCGGCGAGCCGACCTTCGCCGTCCTGCTCGCCGCGGTTCGCGAGGCGGCGCTCTCCGCCTACGCGCACCAGGACCTGCCGTTCGAGCGACTGGTCGAGGAGCTGACGCCGGAGCGCAGCCTCGCCCATTCGCCGCTCTTCCAGGTGATGTTCCTGCTGCACGCCACCCCGGTCGAGGAGCGCGAGCTTTCCGGGCTCACGCTCGCTCCGTTCGGCAGCCTCGCCGCGGCCGAGCGCGCGGCCAAGTTCGACCTCACCCTGGAGCTGGTGGAGAGCGGGCCGGGCCTGACGGCCCTGCTGGAGTTTCGCCGTGACCTGTTCGACACGACGACGGCGGCCCGCCTGCTCAGCCATTTCGCGGTGCTGGCCGCCGCCCTGGCGGCGGTGTCGGAGGGGGCGGACGGGTGTCTCGCCGAGCTGCCGTTGTTGACGGAGGGAGGCCGTCACCAGCTCCTGGCCGAGTGGAACGACACGCAGGCCCCCTTCTTCCCGGAGGCGACGCTCCTGCACCAGCTCTTCGAGGCGCAGGCCGCGGCGCAGCCCGAGGCCCAGGCGCTGGTCTGCGGCGCGGAGACGCTGACCTACGGTGCGCTCGACGCCCGCGCCGGCCGTCTGGCCGTCCACCTGCGGAGCCTGGGTGTCGGTCCCGAGGTCCCGGTCGCGGTCTGCGCCGGCCGATCCGCCGATCTGGTGGTCGCTCTGCTGGCGGTGCTGAAGGCGGGAGGCGCCTATCTTCCGCTCGATCCCGGATACCCGCCTGAACGGCTGGCGTTCCTGCTGGCGGATGCCGGGGCGGCGGTGCTGGTCACCCAGAGTGAGCTGGCAGGGCGCTGCGGGAGCTTCGGCGGGGTGGTGGTGGAATTGGATCGAATCGATCCGGCCGATCGGACGGACCGGTCCGCTCTTCCGCTCCCCCC